>NZ_JBBKXE010000090.1:0-14339 GCF_037969335.1 Hyphomonas sp.
CGGGCAGCGCGGAGGGGGGGGATAAGTTTTTTGTTTTGGGGGCGGAAAGGTACAATGAATTCGATTGCTGATAGAATCAGCTCGTATACAAACCCAAAACGTAACGAGGCGCATATGTCCCACGCTTTCATTTCGTACGTCTCAGAAGATGACGCGTCAGTCGATTTCGTTTGCGCAACGCTGTCTCGAAACAGGGTCGCCTACTGGCGAGACAAAAACGATTTAAAGGGCGGGGAGCGTTGGAAGATAGCTCTCAGGGAAGCCATCCAAAAAGGAGGGTATTTCGTAGCTATCTTCTCAAAAAACAGCTGCAACAAGGATCGTTCTGTAGCGAACCAAGAAGTCGCCTGGGCTATAGAAGAATTGCAGTTGCGACCGTTCAACCGCGCTTGGTTTATTCCAGTAAAGATCGAGCAGTGTGATATTCCCGCTCGACCAATTGGTGGTGGGGAAACGCTGCACGATCTGCACTGGATCGACTTTGAACGACTTGGGTGGCGAGAGGGCATGGGGCGCTTGTTAAGTTCCATCGGCGTTGAAAACCCGGAACTGGACCATGGAGAGCCTATCGCGCCTGGTTTGGGTTCTATCGCGCAAATTCGAGGAGGTGAATTGATCTATCGCGGGTCGTTGCCAGCCGTAGATAATTTTGAAGGAATGACACTTTCTGTAACCGGTGGTTGGGTGGTTCGCGAATTAGACAATGGAATTACGATTAGTTTGTTCACGCGCTCCGGCTACCAACAGATGCAAGCTCTCAATGAGCGAATTGGCGCCACCAACGTCATTGCGTTTTGCAATGAGGAAAAAATCTCAACTGATCCCAACTTACCGAATACTTTTACCGGAACTCGCACGATTCAGTTTTCGGAGGGTGAAAGTGTCTGGTATCCGGGCTTGGGCGATGTAGTTCTTCCCGTCGCGATGAAATTGGAATCAAGTTTTACTGCCAAGGGACATTTGCAGGGTCTCGTGTTTCAGGGATCCTTCCATGCCTCGATTGGCGGTGACGTTCTTGGACAAGAGATAAATCAGTCTCAATGGGGCGATTTCCAGATTCAACTCGACCAACACTGATGTTGGTGGTCCCTAACCAAAGTCGACTGGTCGAGTCTCTCTCCGAAGCGGAGAGTGAAAAGTAACACGTACCTAAAACGGCGATTTCGGCAGCGACAGCTGGAAGATGATGGCTAGCGCGCGGAGGGTGAAGGCCGCTGCGAGGCCGCCGATGAAGGCGCTGGATTCGGGCAGGCCATAAGTGGCGAGGCCGAAATAGACGCCCGCGCCGAGCAGGGCGGCGGTGGCGTAGATGTCCTTCTTCAGGAGCAGCGGTTCCTCATTGGCGACCACGTCGCGCATCAGGCCGCCGGCACTGGCGGTGAGGGTGCCGATGATGAGGACGACGGCGAGCCCGTGATCGAGGTTCATGGCCTTGGCCGCGCCGGTGACGGCGAACAGCGACATGCCGAACGCATCGGCCCAGCGCAGGGGGCGGAAGTTTTCCAGGAAGCGGTGAAACACATAGGCGGTCAGCCCGCCCGCCAGCGCGAGCAGCAGGGTCGGCGTGTCTGACAGCCAGAAGATCGGCTGGTCGAGGATCAGGTCGCGCAGCGTGCCGCCGCCAATGGCGGGCAGGAAGGCCAGCACGATGACGCCGAACAGGTCCATGTCCTTGCGCACGGCGACGATGCCGCCGGAAATGGCGAAGACGAACACGCCGACGCGGTCGAACAGGGTGAGGATGAGGTCGGGGGACATGGCGGCCCTTGCTTTGATGGGGTGAGTGGTCTGCCTTAGCGGCAGGATCACCTGGCGGAAACCCTGTCGGTTTCCGTTTCGAGGCGGAGAATGTCTTCAGCGGCATCCCGGAAGACATCTGTCAGGATGGTCATGCGGTCGGCAATATTGGATGTGCGGCGCCATACGAGCGCGATCTTGCGCCGGGCCGACGGATGGTCGATGCGGCGGATCATCAGGCCGGGGTCGCGGCGGCGCTCTGTCAGGGCATAGAGGCTGGGCAGGACGGCGACGCCAGCCCCCATCTCGGCCATCTGGCGCGCCGAATCGAGGCTTGAGCCGTCATATTCGACGCTGACATGGGCCCTGGCGCTCTTCGCGATGGACTGGATCATCTGGTTCAGGCGGTGCCAGTGGCCAAGGCTGAGCAGGGTGCGGCCCTTCAGGTCGGCCAGCCGGACAGGTCCCTGGGCCTGGGCGAGCGGATCGTCGGAGGCCGTGCAGATCCAGAGACTTTCCGCGAACAGGGGCGTGGTCGCCATGCCGTCATGGGCATCGGCGGCGGAAATGATGAAATCGTACACACCGTCGCCCAGATGGGTATCGAGGTCGATCGTCGGTTCTTCGCGGACATTGAAGCGCAGGTCCGGGAAACGGGCGTGCAGCTGGCGCGTCGCGTTGGGCAGGAGATAGGGGCCGATCGTGGGCAGGACGCCGACGCGCATGCGCCCGGACAGGCCGTCAGTGTTGCGCTGGGCAGCGGTTTTCAGGTCTTCGACATCCTGCAGGATGAGGCGGGCGCGCCGGACGATTTCAACGCCGATGGGCGTGAGCAGGGCGCCGTGCCGGCCGCGCTCGACCAGGACAGCGTCCAGTTCAGCCTCCATGTCGGCGATTTGTGCGGACAGGCTCGGCTGGCTGACATTGGCGCGTTTGGCCGCGTCGCCGAACTTGCCGGTGTCGGCAATCGCAACGAGATATTCCATCTGGCGCAGGGTGGGTCTCATCCCATAGCCTCCAACTATCGAATTAAGAACATATTTCGATTGGAACTATCGCAAGACACAGCCCAATTCAAGAAGGAACGCACGGTTCAACACCCATCAGACAGGAGGCCCATTGATGTACATATTGTCAGATATTCCGGTTTATACCCCCTCTGTCCCGGTGGTGGCCCGGCGTGCGAACCGACTCGCGCAGGCTGGCCGTGTGGGTCCGCCGAAGCGGCGACGGCAGGCCTGGTGGCGGAGGGGCTGATCATGAATCACGGCATCATTTCGCATCGTGGGCGCCTGCTGCATGAACTGCGTCGCCGCTGCAGCACGATCGAGTCAGAGATATCGGATGAGAGCCGCCGCGCCCAGCCCAATGAAGAATTGCTGCGGGCGCTGAAGGCCAAACGGATGGCGGTGAAGGACATGATGGCGCGGCGTTCGCGGCGCTGATCCTTTACCGTCCCTGCCAGCCGGATTCCCGCACTCCCCCCGGGGTGCAACCTTCCGGCTGGCAGCATTTTTCACGCACTTTTTCAGATTGGACAGGCCATGAGCGCCATGAATTTACCGGGTCAGGACATACGCCCCCCGGTGCATCTTATCGACAGTGAATATGACGCGCTGAACGCGCTCGCCTATGCGCTGGGCCACAAGCATCCGGAAGTGTCCGGCCTGCTCCTCGGCGAGCTGGACCGGGCGCAGGTGCATGACCTGGCAGAGCTGCCGGACGGTGTGATCACGATGAATGCGCATGTCGAGTTCATCGATGAGCGCAGCGGGACGCAGAGCAAGGTCCAGCTTGTCTACCCGCATCAGGCCGACATTGCCTTCGGCCGGATTTCGATCGCCACGCCGGTTGGCGCATCGCTGATCGGCCTGTCAGCCGGAGATGCGATCATGTGCCGGTATCATGACGGGCAGCAACGCCTGTTGCGGATTGTCAGCGTTGAACGGCCGGGAGCCGGACAGCGCGACGCCGACGCGCGCTAGAAAGGGCGCAAATGGCCAGCCCCCACCCCAGGGTGTCTCCCAGTGGGGTGGGGGCTGTTGACGTTATGCCTGCGCTTCGAGCTTGTCTTGCGTCTTCGTGTCGAAGTCGCTGGCATCGTGGCGTTCGCGCAATTGTGATTCCGGCTTGCCGAAGGTGCGGTTGACCATCTTGCCGCGCTCGACGGCGGGGCGGGCGCCGACCTGTTTCATCCAGCGGATGACGTTGGTGTAGTCCTGCACCTGCAGGAACTCGCCGGCATCATAGACCGCGCCGGTGACCAGCGCGCCATACCAGGGCCAGATCGCCATGTCGGCAATCGTGTAGTCGGCGCCGGCAATGTATTCATTGTCCTTGAGCTGACGGTCGAGCACGTCGAGCTGGCGCTTCACTTCCATGGCGTAGCGGTTGATCGGGTATTCGTATTTCTCCGGCGCATAGGCGTAGAAGTGACCGAAGCCGCCGCCGAGGAAGGGCGCGGCCCCCATCTGCCACATCAGCCAGCTGAGCGTTTCGGCGCGCTTGGCATTGTCTGTCGGCAGGAAGGCGCCGAACTTTTCCGCGAGATAGATCAGCATGGCGCCGGATTCGAAGATGCGGGTCGGCGGGGTCGTGCTGTGGTCCATCAAAGCCGGGATCTTGGAATTCGGGTTGACGGCGACAAAGCCGGAGCTGAATTGCTCGCCCTCGCCGATATTGATCAGCCAGGCGTCATATTCGGCGCCGGTGTGACCGGCGGCGAGGAGCTCCTCGAACATGATCGTGACTTTGACGCCGTTTGGCGTGCCAAGCGAATAGAGCTGGAAGGGATGCTTGCCGATGGGCAGCTCTTTTTCGTGGGTCGGGCCGGCGATCGGGCGATTGATACTGGCGAACCGGCCCCCGCTTTCCTTGTCCCATGTCCAGACTTTCGGCGGCGTATAGGTCGGGTCGCTCATGTAAATTCCTCCAGCGGCAGCATTGCGCGTTGGTCCTACATGTAGGCGCGCGGGGCAGATTGTGAATAACAATCTGGTGAGCGGCCGGTCGCGGCGCACGAAAAAGCCCGCCCGGTTTCCCGGACGGGCGAAGCGGGGGATCTGTTTCCCTAGAGGACTTCGAGCATTTCCTGGACGAGGGGGTGGCGGACGACGTCGGCGCCTTCTAGGCGGATGACGGCGGCGCCGGCCAGTTTTTCGAGCCGTTCGGCGGCATTGGCGAGGCCGGAGAATTCCGGCAGCAGGTCGGTCTGTGCGGGATCGCCCGTGATCACCATTGTGGAGTGCCAACCAAGCCGGGTGAGCAGCATCTTGATCTGCGTATAGGTGCAGTTCTGCGCCTCATCGACGACGATGAAGGCATTGTTGAGCGTGCGCCCGCGCATGAAGCCGATGGGGGCGATCTCGATCACGCCTTCCGACAGCATGTGCTTCAGCTGGCCGGGTGAGAGCCGGTCGGACAGGGCGTCATAGAGCGGGCGCAAATAGGGGGCGAGCTTGTCTTCCATGGCGCCGGGCAGGAAGCCGATCTGCTCGCCGGCCTCGACGGCAGGACGCGACAGGATGATGCGGGCGACCTTGCCGGCCTGCAGGGCCTCAACCGCCTTGCAGACGGCGAGATAGGTCTTGCCGGTTCCGGCGGGACCGAGCGCGGCGATGAGGGCATGGGTGTCCATGGCCTTCATCAGCTGGGCCTGGTTCTCTGAGCGGGGCTTGACGGTTTTCTGGTAGCGCTGGGTGCGGTCAGGCTCTGCGGCGGTTGGCTTTCGCCTACGGGTGTCTGCATCGTCGGGATGCCAGCTGCGGCCCCCGTCTATGGCTTGGAGAAGGGGCGGCTGGCCACGACCGGCATCCTGAATCCAGGCAGTGGCTTTCACCTCTGATGCTGTCTTCATTCGCTTGGCGGCGTTGCGTTTACCCATGGGAGGACTCCTTGGTTCCAGGCAGAAAAAAAGCCGTCAGCAGAATTGCGGACGGCTTGGCGAAAAATGGGGGCAGATGGGGGGACCGCCCTGTGGGCGGCGTGGCCAGTCCGGAAACAAACGGTCCCGGCGGCGAGGTGCGACTGGGTCTGTTTATGACCGTCTCCACGTCCGAATCTGTTGTTGATTAGACTCTAGCAGGGTTATCAAACCCTTTAAGCGATATTCCGCAGGCGAAATGAGAGGACGAATCATCATGGCAATCTACCAGATCGGAGAGGCCCGACCCCAGCTGCCGGCGAGCGGAAACTACTGGGTGGCCGAAAATGCCCAAGTTATGGGCAACGTGATCCTGAAGGAGAACGCCTCTGTCTGGTATGGCGCCGTCCTGCGCGGCGACAATGACCCGATCACGATTGGCGAGAACACCAATATCCAGGATGGCAGCGTGCTGCACACCGATGTCGGCGCGCCGCTGACCATCGGCCGGGACGTGACGGTGGGCCATATGGTGATGCTGCATGGCTGTACGATCGGCGACGAAACGCTGATCGGTATCGGCTCGACGATCCTCAACAATGCGAAGATCGGGAAGAATTGCATCATCGGCGCGCATACGTTGATCCCGGAAGGCAAGGAGATCCCCGACAATTCGCTGGTGATGGGTTCACCGGGAAAAGTGGTGAAGTCCCTGTCGGAACCGCAGATGCAGATGCTGAAAATGTCAGCACTGCATTATGTCGAGAACTGGAAGAAGCACCGCGACAGCGCGAAGCGTATCGACTGACCGGTTTACTGGCGCAGGTAGCGGATCGCGAAGATCTTGCCGGTCACGCGGACAACTTCACCGCGCACATTGCCGGCAAAGACCGTGTCACCCACCATCGGTGTCGCGCGTTCGGCCTCGAAACTGGCGCCAGTGAGTGAAATGTCGAGAACGCGGCACTTAATCTCGCGTCCGTCATCAAGTGTCAGAAGGGCGGGTCCGCCACCCGACGCCCTGGCCCCGCTCCGGTCATCGGTGAGGTCGAGCCTGTCCTTGTTGAGAAGCCAGGTCAGGCGGTCGGCGAGTTTTTCGCGCTTGTGCTGCACGATCCGGAAATGGGCGGCAAAGCCGGTCGGGGTCGCGCGGATGACCGTCGCAGTGACGCGGCCGAGTTCGTTGAAGTAGCAAACCACCTGTGCGCCGGCCGCCGGACGGTAGTCCGACCGGATCATCGCTCCGGAGCAGGATATGTCGATTGTCGTCATTTCGTGGTCGGAGCCGTCTTCGTCGAGGACACGCCCGACAAGACTCAGGGCGACGCGCTTGTAGAGGCGCCTGTCCTTGTCTGGATTTATCAGCGGACTATTGCTGACCGCTGAGCTGCGCGGAACGGTCATTTGCTGCTCCCGAAAGTCCGAAATTACCGAACTTGTCCCACCGTGAACGCTTTACTTAGGCGGTTTAGGTTCACAAAGTGTTGCAGAGACAGGCCGGAACGCGGGTTCCAGGCGTGCCATTCATTATCCAATCGGGGCGGAGCCACTTTCCATGGAAACTTATGATTATGTCATCGTTGGCGCTGGCAGTGCCGGATGCACGCTCGCGAACCGCCTGTCGGCTGATCCTGCCATCAAAGTGTGCCTGATCGAGGCGGGCAAGAAAGACAATTCGTTGATGATCCGCATGCCGGCTGGTGTCGGCAGCCTGATCAAGCAGGCCAATGATCACAATTGGGGCTTCTACACCGAAGCCCAGAAACACATGAACGGGCGCAAGCTTTACTGGCCCCGGGGCAAGGGCTGGGGCGGATCGTCCTCGATCAACGGCATGGTTTATATCCGCGGGCATGCGGGCGACTATGACCAATGGTCCCAGATGGGCCTGACGGGCTGGAGCTATGCCGACGTATTGCCTTATTTCAAACGGTCGGAAGCACACGAATCCGGCGACAGCACGTTCCATGGCGGGGCTGGCCCGCTGCGCGTCTCGGAAAGCCCGATGTCGAGCCCGATCTACCGGGCCTTTGTCCAGGCTGGCGAACAGGCGGGATTCAAGCTCACCGAT
This sequence comes from Hyphomonas sp., assembly GCF_037969335.1. GTDB lineage: Bacteria > Pseudomonadota > Alphaproteobacteria > Caulobacterales > Hyphomonadaceae > Hyphomonas. The sequence continues at coordinate 7,671 of NZ_JBBKXE010000090.1, forward strand.
GATTTTAACGGTGCCCAGCAGGAAGGCTTTGGCCGCTACCAGCGCACCATCCACAAGGGTGAACGCTGGAGCGCCTCGTATGGCTACTTGCGTCCGATCGAAGGCGTCAGGTCGAACCTGACGGTCATCTCGACCGGGCTGGTGACACGCGTGCTGATCGAGAACGGCCGGGCAACGGGCGTTGAAGTCGTCGAAGGCAAGGGCGCACTGACCCAGGTGATCCATGCCGACAAGGAAGTCATTGTCTGTGCCGGGGCGGTCCAGTCGCCGCAAATCCTGATGCTCTCGGGGATCGGTAATCCGGAACATCTCGACCGGTTCGGCATCAAGGCGAAGGTGAAGTCGCCGGGCATTGGCCAGAACCTGCAGGACCATCTCGATGTGACCGTGATCCACGAGATGACCCAGCCCGTGTCAGCCTATTCGCAGCAGAAGGGTCTCAAGAAACTCGGCGTGGGCCTTCAGTACCTGTTTAACCAGACCGGTGCCGGCGCCGACAATTTCCTGCAGGCGGGCGCGTTCATCAATTCGCGCGAAGGCCTGTCGATGCCGGACATTCAGTTGCACCTGGTGAATGCGATCATGATGGACCATGGCAATCACGATCCACAGAAGGACGGTTTTACCGTTCATGCCTGCCAGCTGCGCCCCGAGAGCCGGGGCACGATCTGTCTCGCTTCCGCCGATCCGTTCGCGCATCCGGCCATCGACCCCAACTATCTCGCTGCGGAGGAAGACCGCCGGGCGATGCGCGAGGCGGTGAAAATGGTGCGGGATGTCTGTGGCCAGTCGGCCCTGAACGCGCTGCGCGGTTCGGAAATCATGCCGGGGGCGAGTGTCGTGACCGACGAGGATATCGACGCCTTCATCCGCCGGATGGGGGAGACGATCTATCACCCCGTCGGCACGGTTGCGATGGGGACCAGCGATGCCAGCCCTGTCGACGGCCAGCTGCGTGTGCGCGGCGTGGACGGGTTGCGTGTCGTCGATGCGTCGGTGATGCCGACTCTTGTCGGCGGGAACACGAACGCGCCGACCATCATGGTCGCCGAGAAAGCAGCCGACATGATGCTCGGAAAGCCCGCCCTGGAGCGCGAGGATATCCTCGCGCCCGCCTGAGGTCAGGCGTTGGTGGCGACAAGGCGCAATTGCGGGCCTTCGATCCGCGTATCGGGCGGTACCAGCATCGAGATGCGGTGACGCCAGATCGGGCGCCCTTTCAGCATCGGTTCGCCGCCGAGCGTCTGGTAGAGTCCGAGGAGGCGGGGCGTGTCGGTCTGGCCACCCGGGCGTACCAGCGGCATCAGGGTGATCTCGACTTCCACACGCTGGCCAGCCAGGGTTTCGCCGCGACCGCGGACGATGCCGGGGGCACCGTCATAGCGAATGGCTTCCATGAAATGGGTCATCATGAACCGGTCGGGTCCACTCCAGAGTTCCAGGAAGTCATGATTGGTCAGGTCGCGGCCGAGCAGGTCGGACAGGCCTTGGCCTGCAGTGCGGAACTGCCAGCCATTGTCGTTGCTGTGCTGGACGACAAACAATTGCGTAATCAGGTCCGGATGTTCAGCCACGCGCGGGTCATCGACCGCATTTGAATCCGGTCCTCGGCTCATCCTGCGCCACGCGTCGATCAGGATCCGGGTGTTTGGGTGTATAGACCGGTCTTGCATGACAGGCTGTCTCCGTAATTATTTGGTCCGCTCCGGACCGTCCAGCACCGGCAGTCGCAATATCCATTCCAGATGCAGGGTCATGCGTCAGGGGAAAAGCAGGCGTCGCCGACGCGAAATTCGCCTCAAAGGGATTGCGTGCCGGGCACGGGTGCCACGGGCAGGCGCCGCGTTGTGCCAGATCGTACCAAGTCGAAACACCGCGATCATCCCACAGGGTGGATGCCAGGACACCTGACAGCTGCGCTCTGATACGGACCCAACGTCAGGCCGGAAATTTTGCTGTCGAGGTCTTGCGTAGAATTACGTCTCCGTTAGTCCTGCGCGTACCGTTATCTATCCGCTGCCGCGAATTTCGTGGCGTCCTCTCAAACTTGACGACAAAATCCCAGGGAGAATACCGAGTGTCCAAGACACCTATACGCGCCTCTGCGCGTTCGAATCTGAAATCCGTCCTTTGCCTTGGCGTTGGCTTCGCGGCCATCGCGAGCGCCGCCATGCCTGCCATTGCGCAGGAAGCAGACGACGAATCACCGCGTACGCTGCAGACCGTGACGATCACGGCGACGAAGCGGGAGCAAACGCTGCAGGACGTTCCGGTCGCCGTTTCGGTGGTTGATGAAAGCGTCATCGCGAAAGCCCAGATTCTCGACCTCAACGATCTCCAGTCGCTCGTGCCATCGCTCAGCGTCGGCCAGCTCCAGTCGTCGTCCAACACGAACTTCGTGATTCGTGGCTTCGGCAACGGCGCCAACAATGCGGGCATCGAGCCTTCGGTCGGCGTGTTCATCGATGGCGTGTACCGTTCGCGGTCGGCGTCGCAGATTTCGGACCTGCCGAATATCGAGCGCGTCGAAGTGCTGCGCGGTCCCCAGTCGACCCTGTTCGGCAAGAACGCCTCGGCTGGCGTCATCTCTGTGGTCACCAAGAAGCCGTCCTTCGAACTCGGCGGCAATGTTGAAGGCACTGTCAGCAACTATAATGGCTATCGTGCCAAGGGCTACGTGACCGGACCGATCAGCGACACGCTCGCGTTCAGCCTGGGCGGCAGCTATAATACGCGCGACGGCTACATCGAAGATATCGGCACCGGTCAGGACACCAATGAGCGCAACCGCTACGGCCTGCGCGGCGAGTTGCTGTTCGAACCGAGTGAAAACATGTCGTTCCGCCTGATCGGCGACTATGACACGATTGACGAGCTGTGCTGCGCCGCTGCGAATGTGGTGAACGGCCCGACGGGGGCGATTGTCAACGCGCTTGGCGGTCAGGTCGTGCCCGAAGATCCAACGTCTTACAAAGTGGCGTACAATTTCGGCTCCACCAACAATATCGACAATGGCGGCCTGTCCCTCCAGGGCGATTTCGACCTTGGCAACATGACGCTCACGTCGATCACGGCATATCGTGAATCCGACCTCGAGCAGAACGCCGATTCCGACTTCACCAGCGCAGACCTGCTCGGCCGGAATTACAATGCAACAGACATCGAGACGTTCACGCAGGAAGTCCGGCTCACGTCGACGGGCACCGGCGCGGTCGACTGGATGGTCGGCGGCTTCTATTTTGATGAGACCGTCGCGATCAAGAATGAACTCTATTATGGCGCGGACTTCCGCGGCTATGCCGATTTTCTGTCCGGCGGCGCGCTGGACCTGGTCGAAGGGGCGCTCGGCCTGCCGGTCGGGCTTGTGTTCGGTCAAACAGGACAAGGCCTCACCGAAGAGTTCGGTCAGGACAATACGGCCTGGTCGATCTTCGGCACGGTTGACTGGCACGCCACGGACCGCCTGACGGCGACTATCGGCCTCAACTATACCGAGGATGAGAAGGATGCCTATGGGAACATCGTGAGCACCGATGTGTTCTCGGGTCTCGATCTTGTTGCCATCGGCTTCGCGCAGACGCTGGCAGCCTATAGTGTCGATGCGACCGATCCGGCGCAGGTCGCCGCTTTTGCGGGTGCCAACCCTCTCGCCTTTGCAGCTATCCAGGCGGGCGTGCAGGATCCGGCAACGAACCCACTGCTCGGCCTCCAGCCACTGCAGTTCCTGCCGCCGTTCCTCGGCTTCCCGAATGCCGTGGAAGATGGCCATTCGAAGGACGACCAGCTGACCTACACGTTCCGGCTGGCCTTTGATGCGACCGACAACCTGAACCTCTACGGGTCGATTGGCACGGGCTTCAAGGCGACGTCCTGGAACCTGTCGCGCGACAGCCGCCCGTTCTCGAGCGACTTCACGCCAGGGTCACCTGTCACCAGCCCGGGCTCCTCGCCGATCCGCGATGCAGGGCTTGCCGTCAACAACCTGACGATCGGCACGCGATTTGCCGGACCGGAAGACGCGACCGTCTACGAAGTCGGTGCGAAAGTGGCCTATGATTCGTTCGCAGTGAACGTTGCCCTGTTCGATCAGAGCATCAAAGGGTTCCAGTCGAACACGTTCTCGGGCACCGGGTTCAACCTGACCAATGCCGGCAAGCAGTCGACGCGAGGCATGGAAGTGGACGCAACATGGAACGTGACCAACAATCTGATGCTCACGTTCGCGGGTACATTCCAGGATCCGCAGTATGACAACTTCACCAGCACGGGCATCAAGATCGATCCGACGCTGCCGCTGTCGGCGTCGAACGAACTCAACCTCTCGGGTATGAAGCCTTACGACATCCCGGAAACGGCGACGTCGACCTCGGCGACCTACACGTTCGACGTGAAGTCGCTTGCAGCATTCGTGCGGGCAGACTGGCAGTATGAGAGCCCGACGGATTATTTCGATGATCCGGCCAATCAGGCACTCATCGACGACCAGCACGAAATCAGCACGTGGAATGCGTCAGCCGGCTTCACGACCGAAGGCGGCCTGGGCGTGACCTTCTGGGGGCGCAACATCTTTGACGACGAGTATGTCACGGTGGCGTTCCCGACCACGGCGCAAGCTGGATCGATCAGCGGTTACCCGAACCAGCCGAAGACGTATGGCGTGACGGTTCGCAAGGCGTTCTAGACCGACTCAGCGATAACATTGCGGAAAGCCCCGTCGTTCGCGGCGGGGCTTTTTTGCGTCTCGTGGCCAAAATCCCCGGAGCGGCGCAGGCATAACCTGCCATTACTTCCTTGCGTGTCTATATAGTGGGAAGTGTGATTCCCCTCAGGAGGCTGCATGGCCCGCAATTCCCGACGTCCGCCCATCATCAATGCACCGCCCTGGGTGACGGCCCTGGCACTGGTCCTTCTGGCCGCGCATGGGGGGCGGGTGTTGCTCAGCGCCGGACTGCAGGACGCCCTGCTGTGGAACGTGGCGCTGATTCCCGAGCGGTTCTGGGGCTGGCTGGGCGCGAGCCTGCCGCCGGGAGCGGCCGAGCCCTATTCAAATGCCTTCTCAGCCATCGCGCCGGTCTTCACGATCGCGTTCGTTCATAGCGACTGGGTCCATGTCGGCCTGAACGCAGCCATGCTGCTCGGCGTCGGCAAGCCGGTCTACGAATACCTGGAACGGACCCGTGGCCGTGGACGCAACCGGAGCGGCGAACTGTTCCTCTTCCTGTTCTTCATGAGCGTGGCGGGCGGGTCGTTGGCGCACCTGGCCGCGAACTATCCGATCGGGCAGCCGGCGATTGGTGCGTCCGGAGGCGTGTCGGGCCTGATAGCAATCGTTCTGATGGCCCAGCAGGGCGCTGCGCCGCGTCTTGCCTCACGCCCCTTCATAGCCGGCTCAGTGGTGTTCCTGGTCGCCAACCTGATCTTGGCCTTCATCGGGCCGTCCATGCTGGGGGCGGGAATCGCCTGGCAGGCGCATGTCGGCGGGTACGTCGCCGGCGCGCTCGCGTTCCGCTTCCTCGTCTGGCGCCGGGAAGGCGTCGCCGCCTGATTTGCGTTCCTGATCGATTCGGCGCGCCGGATATGGTATCGTCACTGCAAATAGAAATCGGACTCACCGATTGAGGCTTGGAGGATGTTACATGACGATTGACCAGATTCTGAATGACAAGGGGCGCGAAGTCATCTCCGTCGGCGCGGAAGATACGTTGGGCGCCGCCGCGAAAGTGCTCGATCTGCGCCGAATCGGGGCGGTCGTCGCGCTGGATTCCGGCGAATCGATCATCGGCGTCCTCTCTGAACGCGATATTGTGCGCCAGGTTGCCCGTCACGGTCAGGCCGCGCTGGAGATGAAAGTGGGCGACGCGATGACCCGCGACGTGGTCACGGTGCCCTCCACGATGCGAATTGATCACGCGATGCAGCTGATGACCGACCGGCGGATTCGCCATTTGCCGGTCCTGCGCAACGAAAAGCTGATCGGATTTGTCTCGATCGGCGATCTGGTGAAATGGAAAATCGCCGAGACAGAGGCCGAAGCAGAGGCGATGAAGTCGTATCTGTCGGCCCAATACTAGGCTGATTGCAACAAAAGTGTCGTTTTCTGCGGAAACCCTGTTTTAAGGGGTTGCGGCTTCGGCATGAGGGGGGTATTCCCCGGCCTCCGCTGCAGAGACCTAACGGTTTCCAAAGCGGGCCCCGCAGACGGGCTGCTAATTAAGTGAAATAGTTCTTGATATTTCACCCGAACAGCGGCTATATATGCGGTTCTTCGAAATGCCTGATTTTGCAGGCCGTCACAACGGTCGACAATTTCATTTGTGCCAAAATTCAGTAGAAAACGTGGTCAAACACGGAGACTGCAGAAGACGCAAAAAAGGGTGTTGACGGGGAGTTGGGTGGCTCATATAAGCCGCCTTCTTCCGGAAGGGGCAGCGCCCTGGATGGCCTACCGGAACTTCGGTTCCAGCTGTTTGACATTGTAAGAGATTAGGCAGAGACTCGCAGGCGGCGTGACGGCTAGCGGACACGAGCTTCGGCTACGGTCCAAACGATCCCGACGGATGCGTTTCTTGAGAAAATTCTTTTTCCATCGATCAGGTTTCGGCCTGGTCTTTGTGACTAAGGGTTTCTCGTCAAAGAACGCAATTACTTGATGCTTATATAGCAACAGTT
>NZ_JBBKXE010000091.1:0-5488 GCF_037969335.1 Hyphomonas sp.
TGCAGGGCCTTTTCGCATGAGCGGATATGCCGAACTTGCCGTCACCACGAAGTTCTCCTTTCTCCACGGCGCCTCCCATGCCGGGGAACTGGTGGGCCGCGCCCGCGAGCTCGACCTTGCTGCAATAGGCGTTGCAGATCGCAATACACTGGCCGGTGTCGTACGGGCCCATCTGGCCGCCAAGGCAGCAGGCATGCACCTGCTGGTCGGCGCCCGGCTTGTCCCGCAGGATGGTCCTGAACTCATCTGCTACCCGACGGACCGCGCCGCCTATGGCCGTCTCTCGCGCCTGCTGTCGGATGGCAAACGGCGGGCCGAGAAAGGCGACTGCCTGATCACCCTCACAGATATTGCCGCCGCCAGCGAAGGGCAGGTATTCATAGCGCTCCCGCCAGAGCGTCCGGGTGCGGCTTTCGAGACAGTGCTGCAACATCTGGCCGGACTTTGGCCGGGCGCTCTCTACCTCGCTGCGCGCTATGCCTTTCAGGGCCGCAACCGCGAGCACTTGGCCCGTCTGGCAAGCCTTGGTACGCGCTGCGGCGTCCCGATGATCGCCATCAATGACGTTATCTATCACACAGCCGCCCGCCGCCCCTTGCAGGACGTGATCACCTGCATCCGGGAGCATTGTACAATCGACACGGCGGGCTTCCGGCTCGAGGCGAACGCTGAGCGACATCTCAAGGCGCCGGACGAAATGGTACGCCTTTTCAAGGGCTTCGAACCAGCCTTGGCGCGCACGCTGGAAATCGTAGGGCGATGCAATTTCAGTCTCGACGAACTCGCCTATGAGTATCCCGACGAGCCTGTCCCGCCCGGTTCGACGCCGCAACAACACCTCGAATACCTGACATGGCAGGGCGCCGAGTGGCGTTACCCCGCCGGAATCCCGGCCCGCATTCGCGCCCAATTGAACAAGGAACTCGACCTGATTGAGGAGCTTTCCTACGCGCCTTATTTCCTGACCGTGAACGACATCGTCGCCTGGGCCCGTTCGCAGGATATCCTCTGTCAGGGGCGCGGTTCTGCTGCCAATTCTGCCGTCTGCTTCTGCCTTGGCGTCACCAGCGTGGACCCGGCCGAGACCAGCCTCCTGTTCGAACGGTTCCTCTCACGCGAACGCAAGGAACCGCCTGACATCGACGTCGACTTCGAGCACGAGCGGCGCGAGGAAGTGATCCAGTATGTCTATCGGCGCTATGGACGCCAGCGGGCCGCCCTGACGGCAACGGTCATCTCATACCGGCCCCGCTCGGCCGTCCGCGAAGTCTGCAAGGCGCTCGGCCTGACAGAGGATATTTCCACCGCGCTCGCCGGCTGTGTCTGGGGCAGCTGGGGGGATGACATTCCGGCGCCCCAGATCGCGCAGGCAGGCCTTGATCCCGCCAGCCCGATGATCCGCCGCGCTATTGCCCTGACACGCCAGTTGATCGGCTTCCCGCGGCACTTGTCCCAGCATGTCGGCGGCTTCGTCCTGACGCGGGGACCGCTTGTCGAGACGGTTCCGATTGGCAATGCGGCCATGCCGGATCGCACCTTTATCGAATGGGACAAGGACGACATCAACGCCCTCGGCATCCTGAAGGTCGATGTGCTCGCCCTCGGTATGCTGACCTGCATTCGCAAGGCCTTCGACTTCCTTGAGGCCCATAAGGGCCTGCGCTTCAATCTGGCGACCATTCCGGCGAACGATACGGCGACCTATGACATGCTGAGCAAAGGCGACAGCCTTGGCGTGTTCCAGGTCGAAAGCCGGGCCCAGATGAACATGCTGCCGCGTCTCAGGCCGCGTACATTCTATGACCTCGTCATTGAGGTCGCCATCGTCCGGCCCGGCCCCATTCAGGGCGATATGGTCCACCCTTACCTGCGGCGCCGGAAGGGGCTGGAAACCGTTCGCTACCCGAGCCCGGCACCCGAACAGGGCCCACCCGACGAACTTGCCAAAATCCTGCAGCGCACGCTGGGCGTGCCCCTGTTCCAGGAGCAAGCGATGCAGATATCCATCGATGCGGCCAAGTTCACGTCCGACGAGGCCAATGGATTGCGTCGCGCCATGGCGACGTTCCGCAAGGTCGGCACGATCCAGAATTATGAAGACATGATGGTGTCGCGAATGATTGCGCGCGGCTACCAGCCGGAATTTGCGCAACGCTGTTTCGATCAGGTGAAGGGGTTCGGCGAATACGGTTTCCCCGAAAGTCATGCAGCCTCGTTTGCCTTGCTCGTCTATGTCTCGTCCTGGCTAAAATGCCATCATCCGGATGTGTTCTGCGCCGCACTCCTGAACAGCCAGCCAATGGGCTTCTATGCGCCGGCCCAGATCGTACGGAATGCCCGCGAGCATGGTGTGGAGGTGCGGCCCGTCGATGTGAATTATTCGGACTGGGACAATACGCTGGAGCCTCTGGGCACCGGCGATGACCTGACCGCCGTGCGGCTGGGATTCCGGCAGGTCGATGGCGTGCGCGAGGAGGAGATGGAAGCACTGATGGGCGCGCGCGGACAGGGGTTCGATACGCTGGAAGAGGTGCGCCTGCGAACGGGCCTGTCCCGCCGCGCGATGGAATTGCTCGCCGCAGCGGATGCCTTTGGTTCGCTCGGCCTGTCACGACGTAAGGCCCTGTGGGCCGTCAGGGGCGACACTGCCGGAAAAGCACTGCCCTTGTTCACGGCGGCAGACGCGGCCGAGCAGGGGGCAGACGTTGCGACACATTTGCCCAGGATGCCCGATTCCGAGCAGGTCATTCAGGATTACCAGACAACAAGGCTGTCACTTAAGGACCACCCCTTGCAATTCCTGCGGCCGCTTTACAATTCCCGGCGTATCCTGACGACTACTGAGGCCGTTGGCATGCCGGACGGCCGACGCGTGGAGACATGTGGTCTGGTGCTCGTGCGCCAGCGCCCGGGCTCGGCCAGCGGGGTCGTCTTCATCACGATCGAGGACGAGTCGGGCATTGCCAACCTCGTTGTTTGGAAACGCGTCATGGAACGCTACCGGCCGATCGTCATGGGCGCGCGTATCCTGTCCGTGCGCGGGCGCGTGCAGTCGGCTGACAATGTCACGCACATTGTCGCCGAGCAGCTGATCGACCGAACCGCTGACCTGACATTATTGTCGGAAGAACACATGTCCGACCCGTTGAAGGGCGTGCTGTCCCACGCAGATGAAGTGAAGCGGGCAGTTCAGGAAGGGCGCGGGCCGGGCGAACATGGCGACATGCATCGCCATCCGCGAAATGTCAGGATCATTCCCCGGAGTCGCGACTTTCACTAGGCGGAAGCGGGCGATCTTCATCCACGAGGATACGATTGGCCGCGCCCTCCGGATCGTCGAACTGGCCGGATCTCGCGGCCCACAGGAAGGCGATCAGGCCGATCAGCCCCATGCCGAGCGCGATTGGAATGAGAAACAACAGCCCGACCATCAGAGGCGCTCCGGCATTGTATTCAGGCGCAGCGCATTCAGGGACACAAGAATGGACGAAGCCGACATCGCAATGGCCGCGACGAGCGGCGTGGCATGGCCACTGATGGCGACAGGAACGGCCACAAGATTGTACGCGGCGGCGAAGGCGAAGTTCTGCAACATGACCGCGCGCGCCTGCTTTGCGACGGCGATCAGCCGGGGCAGGGCGCCGAGCCCGCCGGAATAGACCGCGTCGCTGGCCGACCGGCTGATGTCCATCGCCCCGCCTGGCGTGACGGACGCATTGGCAAGCGCTAGCGCCCCGGCATCATTCAACCCGTCCCCGACCATCAGCACACGATGACCCGCTGCCTGCAATGCCTCGAGGCGTTCAACCTTGTCGCGTGGAGAGGCCTTGGCTGTCCAGTCGCTGATACCCAATTGTCCGGCCACATCGACGACGGTTTCTTCACGATCACCCGACAGGATTTCCATGCCATATCCGGCCTGCTGCAAGGCCCGGATCGTCTGGGTCGCATCGTCGAGTATATGGTCGTTGAACTGGAACCGGACAGGCGTGCCATTGCCCTCTACGAACCAGAGAGAACTGCTGGAGGCGACGTCAACGTCGGCGCCAACCCATTCAGCCGATCCGAGACGGCAGGTAACGCCATCGATCACGCCTTCAAGCCCGAGACCGGGGAATTCCCGGACATCAGACGCGACCAGCCCAGGCCCTGCAGCCTCAACGAGCGCGCGAGACAATGGATGGCGGCTAGCCCGCGCCAGTTGTGCTGCATTGCCGAGCACGACAGGCGAGACGTCGCCGACGAGCTGAGGCGTGCCGAATGTCAGCGTGCCTGTCTTGTCGAAGATGATGTAGTCGCATTGCGCCAGCCGCTCCAGCGCGTCGCCGGATTTCAGGAATGTGCCCGCGCGAAACAGGCGTCCTGACGCGACGACCTGAGTCACGGGCGCGGCGAGTGCCAGCGCGCAAGGGCACGTGATGATCAGCGTCGAGACACCGATCAGCAGGGCCTCGTTGGCACTCATGCCCGCCAGGAGCCAGCCAATGAAGGCGAGCAGTGCGGACGTATGGACGAATGGCACGTACAGTGAGACGGCACGGTCAGCGATTTTCCGGTAGGTCGAGCGGCGCTGTTCGCCTGCGTCCAGCATCCGCGCAATATCTGAGAGAAGGGAGTCGCTGGCGGCGGCAATCGCGCGTCCGGTCAGCGGCTGGGACAGGTTTACGGTGCCCGCCAGCAGGTTCATGCCCTGGGTGGCGGTACGTGGAACGCTCTCCCCGGTCACCAGGCTCTCATCGACTTCGGACAGGCCTGTTTCCACCTGCATGTCGACAACCGCCTGCTCACCGGGCGCCAGGAGAATCCGGTCGCCCGGCTGGATCTCGCTTGCGCGAACGGAGCGGGCTTCGCCATTCTCTCCCAATCGTGTGACGCTGCGATGCGCCATCGCCGCCAGGTCACGCGCAGACGTATGCGCCTTCCGGCGGACACGCGCGTCGAGGAAGCGGCCGATCAGGAGGAAGAAGAGCAGCATGACCGACGCGTCGAAATACGCGTGTTCTCCACCTCGCAAGGTTTCCGACACGCTCACGCAAAACGCGATGATCACGGCGAGCGAGATTGGCACGTCCATATTGGCATGGCCGTGCTTGAGGACGTTCCAGGCTGACCGGAAGAAGACGCGTCCGGAAAACAGGATTGCGGGGAATGCGATCAGGCCGGAAAGGCCATGCAGCAACATGCGGGTCGAGGTGCCCATTTCCCCGTCTCCCGCCCACACCGACACGGACAGGAGCATGATATTGGCGGTTGCAAAGCCTGCGACGCCCAATGCGATGAGCAGGCTGCGTTCCTCGCGCTGCTCATCCGTGACGCTGTTGCCCTGATCCTGCGGCGCGACGCCATAGCCAAGGGAACTGATTGCCTGGACGATGGGGATGGCGGTAAGGCCGCCACGCCAAGCGACTTCAAGCCCACCTGTCGACAGGTTCAGGCGTGCTGTTTCCACACCCGGGAGCGCTTTCACAGCCGATTCGATCCGACTGAT
>NZ_JBBKXE010000092.1:0-8510 GCF_037969335.1 Hyphomonas sp.
GAGAGGGGGTTGGGGGTGAGGGGGCACTGATCTCTCCAAACACGCCAGACGTTCAGGCGGCACGGGCATTTTCCCTCACCCTCGGTCCCTCTCCCAGGGGATAGGGAGGCGCGCCGCCAGACCAACTTATCCACCCCCTCCCGACCTGCGCGTATAATGCGCCGCAATGTTCAGCCTCCTCACACCCATGTCGGGCCTGCCCTGGTGCCTGCTGCCGATCTGGCCGTTGGTCTTCTGGCGCATCCAGCGCCTGAAGGCATGGTTCCGTGCAGCCGGCGGGCCGGGCAGTCAAATGCTATGGGGCGTGATGTGGAACGGACGCGTCGTGGTGATCCGACTGTCGGATGATCTGTCCGGGCATCATCCGTGTACTTTTCGTGCACCCGTATCGGAGCGGCTGGCGCGCGTACTGACGAACACCTCACGTCCGTGTCCCCGGCGAACGCCGGGGCCTCAGGCCATCCAGTCCGGAATAATCTCACGAGATCCCGGCGTTCGCCGGGACTACGGATTCAAGATTCCCGACACCTGACCCATATCCCGACCGCAGAGTACCCGAACACCACCCCAAGCGCCCTCACAGGCGCCGCACGTGCTGGCCGTAACCTCAGCCGAAGAACGGGATACGGAACCAGCGCTTGATGTTCCACCAACGGCGCAGGCGCTTGTTGTTGGGCGCATCGTCCTTGCCGCGCGGCACGAGAATGTCGTTCATGCGGGGCTGGTAGTTGCGGATCAGGTCTTCTTCGACCCGGGCGCGATCATCGCCCTTCTTGATCACCAGGACGTGGCGTTCGGTGGCGCCGCGCTTCCACCAGGCTTCCCACCAGCGTTCATGGCCGATCAGGCGCGAGCGGAAATTGGTCGCCTTGCCGATATAGAGCGGGAACAGGAAGAATACGAAGCGCCGCTGGACGAAGATATAGATGCCGCCGCCCTCGGGCAGGCCTTTCGGCGTCAGCGTGATCTTGAAGCGGTAGGGTCGGCCGGATTCGCCAAACCAAGTGTGCCAACCAAACAATATCCACATGCGATTCGTCTCCGTCCCCAAGGTGGCAGGGTGAAACAGGGCTGGTTAACGCGCGATTAACAGTTTGCCGCATCCGGAATCAGAGGCATCGTGATTCCATCGGAACCCTCGACCGGTCCGGAAGTTCTTATGGCTATGGCATACAAGAACCCCCTCATGTCCCCCGCATCCGCGCCGCCCGTCCAACCGGCGGGCCTCAGCGCAGACCTGGAAGCCTTTATCCGGTCCGAGCGTTTCCCCTGCGCTGGCGCCAGGAGCGCCCTCCGCCTCGACCAGGTCAGCCTCGTCGAAGGGGGCGATTTCCTGTCGGAAGAATCCGACGCGCACATCCATGCGGCGCTCAGCCGGTTCGGCCGGGAACTCGACCCCGACACGATGCCGTTCAAGACGCTTGTTTGCGGCTTTCGCCGCGGCTCGGTCATGGACGAGAAGACATTCGAGACGGCCCTCTGGGCACGGCTGCAACGCCTGCACAAGATCGACCTCCAACGCGGCGTGCCATGGGCCGCGAACGTCTCGCCTGATCCGGCGTCGCTCGATTTCGGCATCAGTATCAATGGTGTCGCCTATTTCGTGATCGGCCTGCATCCGGGCTCATCGCGCGCGGCGCGGCGGTTCTGCCGTCCGGCCCTGGTTTTCAATTCCCATGACCAGTTCGAGCAATTGCGCGCCGATGGCCGGTACCAGGCCCTGCAAAAGGTCATCCGGCAAAAGGAACTTGACGTAAACGGATCAATCAACCCCATGATCGGCACGCATGGGCAACGCAATCAGGCCGCGCAATATAGCGGCCGCCAGGTGGGAGACGACTGGACATGTCCATTTCAATTCAAGGCGCCGACGTCGGCATAATCCAAACGATCGCACCCAGGACAGGCGTCGCCTTCCGGCTGCGCAAGGGACAGACCCTGACCGTGATCGATCCCGAAGGCCAGCAAGTCTCGGACATGCTGGCCTATAATGCAGACGACACGAATGAGGTCATCTCGTCGGGCCGGTCCATCGACTATGCCAGCCGCCTGTTCCTGACGACCGGGGATATTCTCTATTCCAATCGCAGCAACCCGATGCTGGTGATCGGCGAGGATCAGGTCGGTCGCCATGACTTCACGCTGACGCCCTGTTCGAAGGATACGTTCCGCATCATCTATGGCGACAAGACTCCCCATCATGGCTGCCAGGGAAATCTCGAAACGGCTTTGGCACCCCATGGCATCGGCCCGGACCAGATTCCCATCGCCTTCAATGTTTTCATGCATGTGGCAACAAATGGGGAAACCGGAGACATCAAGGTCCTGCCGCCCCTCAGCAAGGCGGGCGACCTCACCCGGTTTCACGCCGAGATGGATCTCATCATGGCGCTGACCGCCTGTTCGGCAGGCCAGTCGAACAATTTCACTTACAAACCCATCCAGTATCGTATCGACTGATGCTCGACCGGACCCGCCTTGACCGCGCCCCGCCATCAACCTTCGCCAGGGCGAACTGGTTCTCTGATCTCAGGCTGACCCGCCATGGCTTGATCGTGAAGAAGACGGGCCGCCGGATTGGCCTCGCGGAAATCACGCCCTCGGAGTTCGTGAAATTCTGTCTCTATTTCGCTGTCGTCCTGATGAAAGGGCTGGCCGTACGCATGACGCGGCCAAGCGGCCTCACTGTCTGGTTCGCGCCAGACCGGCCGCGCCCCTGGTACATCCTCTGGTCGGCCATGACCCTCTCCGGCATCCGCTTTGCCCGTACACCCGCCAGCGCAGATGTCGCCTTCTATTTCGAGGATACGACCCAGGGCGTCCCGCCGCCCGCTGGGAATCTGGTCCAGCTCAATTCCGCCTGCAATGACATCTCGAAAAGCCGTGTCGCCGATGTGTTCGCTGATGTCGCCGGCTATGCCCTGCGTCTTGACCCCCGCACCCATCACGGACCGGCAGTTGAAAAGAGCGAAGCCAATGGCCTTCACGATGGTCGGATCGTTACCTGCCCCTGCGATCCTGCCGCAGGAAAGGCCTACCAGCATCTGGTCGACTCATCCGACGGCACAACCGCCTTTGACTATCGCACGACCATTATCGGCCGTGTGCCGCGTTTCGTTCTGGTAAAGACCAAGCCTGCGGGCGACCGTTTCTCGATGCACAATGATACGGTGGCCTTCCGTGAACTGCCCGACGTTTTCTCGCGGCCTGAGCTCGATCTCATCACACGCTTTGCCGGAACCATGGCCCTCGACTGGGCCGCGCTCGACATCCTGCGCGATAGCAGCTCTGGCCGCATCTATATCGTCGATGTCAACAAGACGGACACCGGCCCGGCAGTCGACCTCTCCTGGCATGACCGCAGCCGCGTCATGCACGCCATTTCCCGGCATTTCCATGCGATGATCGCTGGCGCGGCCCGGCCAGACGTGACAGCAACAGCCCCTCAAGCTGCGCGGAACGCGCGTGAACCCATGAGAACAGGATACGTCATTGAAACTCCGCGTAAGGTCTGAACTTTTCTATGATTTTCCGGAGGATACTCAGGCCATTTTTGCGATCCAGGTCGCCCGCTCTCCGGGCCAGGCCGTCCTGTCGGAATCGCTCACCTTTTCGCCCGACACGCCGGTCATCCAGGACATGGCCGACAGTCACGGCGAGCGGCGCTTCCGGGCTGCCCTCGAAGGCCAGGCCAGCATCATCTATGAAGCCACCATCGAGAACAGCACGCCCCGACTCCTGTCGCCGGGCATAAGGCTGGAATCCTGGCTTGAACTGCCGCCGCCGGTGCTCGAATTCCTGCTGCCGAGCCGCTACTGTCCGTCGGACAAGTTCATGGCCTTTGCCCATCGCGAGTTCGGCCATCTCGCACCCGGCAGTACGCAGGTCCTCGCCGTGCTCGACTGGGTCCACAATCATGTCGACTATGTCCCAGGGGCCAGCCATGCCGGCACCACGGCCGAAAACACATTTGTCGACCGCGCCGGTATCTGCCGCGACTTCACGCATCTCGGCATCAGCATATGCCGCGCGCTGAATGTGCCGTCCCGCGCCGTCAGCGCCTATGCTTGGCAACTTGATCCACCGGACTTCCACGCCGTTTTCGAAGTCTATCTCGATGGGGCGTGGTGGCTGGTCGATGCAACCCGGCTCGTCCCGGTCGAAAACCTTGTCCGCATCGCCATTGGTCGGGATGCGGCTGACATTGCTTTCCTCACAACGTCCGGCAATTGCGAATGCCTCAGCCAGTCAGTGTCAGTCGAATTTCTCGGCGATTGAATAGCGGTCAGCCCGCCAGCATCGCCGCGCGTACGGGGCGGAAACTGGTGCGGTGCACAGGGCTGGGGCCGAGCCGGGTCAGGGCTTCGGCATGGGCGGCGGTGCCATAACCCTTGTGGCGGGCAAAGCCGTAGCCGGGATGGCGGGCGTCGAGGTCCTGCATCAGGGCATCGCGAACGGTCTTGGCGAGGATCGACGCAGCTGAAATGGCCGGTTCCGTCAGGTCGCCCTTCACAATGGCGCGGGCGTCGCAGGGCAGTAATTTCGGCAGCGCGTTGCCATCGATCAGGATCATGCCAAGGGCGCATTGGCTGGCGACGCCCTCCACGGCCCGGCCCATGGCAAGGAAAGTGGCCTCACGGATATTCAGCGTATCGATCTCGTCGACGCTGGCATGGGCGACGCAGAAGGCCAGCGCACGTTCGCGGATCAGCGGCGCCAGCGCATCGCGCTTGGCTTCGCTGAGGGCCTTGGAGTCGGTCAATCCTGCGATCGGCGCAGCCGTGTCGAGCACGACGGCGGCGGCTGTGACCGGGCCGGCCCATGGACCGCGTCCGGCCTCATCGACGCCGCAGGTGAAGAGAAGCCGCTGGTTCATCGTGCCAGTGCAACGCGAGTCGCCCTTGCTATCCACCCTTGCCTCAGCTTCATTGCAGTTTCTCCCAATCCCTGCTGCGAGGACGTTTTCACCATGCTCGAATTCCTGGCCTCTCCCGCCTTCTGGGGCAGTCTTGCGACGCTGACCTTCCTGGAAGTCATTCTCGGGATCGACAATCTCCTGTTCGTGTCCATCGCCACCGGCAAGCTGCAAGGCAAGCAGAAGCGGCAGGCGACCCGCGTCGGTATCTGGGGCGCCATGTTCCTGCGGATTGCGATGCTTGGCCTGATCTTCGTGATCATCGGCCTCGACAAGAACGCCCTTTTCCAGATGCCGCACGCCTTCGCCCAAATCCTGTCAGGCGGTGATGAAGCGCTCATGCATCATGTCGAGGACGTGACTATAAAGGACCTGATCCTGCTGGCAGGCGGCCTGTTCCTTCTGTGGAAAGGCACTCAGGAAATCCACAACGCTGTCGAAGGCACGGACCATCAGGAAAGCGATGCCAAGAGTGGGTTCACAGCGGTGATCGTCCAGCTCTTCGTCATCAACGCCGTCTTTTCGCTCGACAGCGTGATCACGGCGATCGGCATGACCAACGATCTGGTCGTGATGGTCAGTGCGGTTGTCCTGTCGACGATCGTCATGGCGATTGCGGCCGACCCGCTCGCCAAATTCATTGGCGAGCACCCGACTACCAAGATGCTGGCCCTGTCCTTCATCCTGCTCGTGGGCGTCGCCCTTGTCGCTGACGGTCTCGGGTTCCACATCCCGCGTGGCTACCTCTATTTTGCCATCGCCTTCTCTCTGGCCGTGGAATTGCTCAACATCCAGGCGCGCAAGAGCGCCCCGAAAACCGGAGACCATTGAATGTCAGCCCCCTACGCGATCCGAATCCATGAAACCGGCGGTCCGGAGGTTCTCAAGAAGGAACCCTTCGCGCCGAAACAACCCGGCCCCGGCCAGGCGCTGGTGCACCAGTCGGCGGTCGGCCTCAACTTCATCGACACCTATTTCCGCACCGGGCTCTACCCAGCCAAATTCCCGTTCACGCCGGGCGGCGAGGGCGCGGGCGTCGTGGAGGCGGTTGGCGAGGGCGTGATAAATCTCAAGGTGGGCGACCGCGTCGGTTATGTTGCGTCGGGTACTTATGCCACGCATGTGACCCTGCCGGCCGCGAACCTGTTGCCCTTGCCTGACGGCATTAGCGATGAGGAGGCGGCGGCCGTGATGCTGAAAGGCCTGACGGCCTGGATGCTGTTGTTCGAAATCCGTCCGATCAAGAAAGGCGACACGCTGCTCGTCTGGGCGCCCGTCGGCGGCGTCGGCAGCCTGCTCGTGCCATGGGCCGTCAGCCTTGGTGCCCGCGTGATCGCGGTCACGTCGTCAGACAAGAAAGCGGCCATGGCGCGCGCTGCCGGGGCCGGCGATGTGATTGTCGGCTATGATAATGTCGCGGCGCAGGTGAAGGCCCTGACCGACGGCAAGGGTGTCGACGTGGCGCTCGACAGTGTCGGCAAGATAAGTTTCGATGCGTCCCTCAGCAGCCTGAAGCCGCGCGGCTGGATGATCTCCTATGGCAACGCATCCGGCGCGGCCGATCCCGTACCGCCCGGTCGTCTGGCGCAAGGCGGTTCGCTTGTGCTGACCCGGCCGACACTGTTCAATTTCATTGATACGCCTGAGGCGCTCGCACGGGGCGCGGGCCTCCTGTTCGGCGCGCTGAAGGATGGCACGTTGAAAGCGGACATTGGCCAGCGCTATGCGCTGGAAGATGTCGCGGACGCTCATCGCGCGCTGGAAAGCGGCAAGACGACCGGCGCCACGATCCTGGTACCCTGAGGCCCGCCATGGCGCTCAGGATTTCAAACCGGGACGCCCGCCGCCTCTGGCTCGATGCCCAACTCCTGTCGGCGGCGCCGACGGGGCCGCTGGACCTCGCGGATATCATCCGCCGGCTCGGCTTCGTCCAGCTGGACACGATTCGCGTTGTCGCCCGTGCGCACGATCATATCCTGTGGAGCCGGAACCAGAATTTCCGCGAACCGATGCTGGAAAAATGCCTCGCTCGCGACCGCCACGTGTTTGAGCATTTCACGCATGATGCCTCGCTCATCCCGATGGATTTCTATCCGATGTGGCGCCGCCAGTTCCGCCGCCTGGAGGAAAAGGTGCGTCGCTGGGAATGGCATCGCGGCATGCTGGGCGAAGATGGCCGCGCCGGCATTCGCGACCGCATTGAAGCGGAAGGCCCACTCAGTACCAAGGCGTTCGACACCAGGATCGCGGGCAAGCGCGAGATGTGGCGCCGCCCGCCGCACAAGCTGGCGCTCGATTACATGTGGTATGCGGGGGAACTCTCGACCTCGCACCGCGAGAATTTCACGAAATACTATGACCTGACGCATCGCGTGATCCCGGACCATTTGCGCAAGGTCGAGCACAGCGATGCGGCGCAGGTCGACTGGCTGTGTCGCGAAGCGCTGGCCCGGCTGGCCTTCGGCACGGAAGGCGATGTGCAGCGCTTCTGGGCGGCGGCGGACTTGCCGGAAGTGAAGGCGTGGACAGCGGCGAATGCCGACGCACTTGTGCCGGTCGAAATCGAATCGTCGAACGGAATGTGGAGTGCCGCTCTGGCCCTGCCGGACATCGAAGACCGCCTCGCTACCACCCCGGCGCCCACATCCCGCCTGCGCATCCTCAACCCGTTTGACCCGGTGATCCGCGATCGCAACCGTCTCGCGCGCCTGTTCGGTTTCGACTACCGGATCGAGATTTTCGTGCCCGCCGCCAAGCGGCAATGGGGATACTATGTCTATCCGCTGCTCGAGGGCGACCGGTTCGTCGGGCGGATCGAGGTCAAGTCGGACCGCAACAAGGGCGAACTCAGCGTGATTGCGCTATGGCCCGAGCCCGGCGTGAAATGGACGGGCGCACGGCAAGCGAAACTCGAGGCGGAGCTCGGGCGGCTTGCGCGGTTTGTCGGGGCAACGGACGTGGTCTGGCGAACGGTGTAAGGGCGTTCAGTCTTTGACGGGCAGGTCCAGCAACAGCGCCGGATCGATATAGAAATCGCCACCGCGATCAGTGCTCTCGATGTTCCGCCATTTGACGGCCCAGTGCAGGTGCGGGCCGGTCGTGCGACCGGAATTGCCGGTCCTGGCGAGAAGGTCGCCGCGCTTGACCACATCGCCGGCAGCAACATCGACTTCGGAGAGGTGCATGAAGACAGAGGTCAGGCCATGGCCATGGTCAAGGAAGACAGCTCCGCCTTCATAATAGAGGTCGGGATCGGCGAGAATGACCGTGCCGCCCGCCGGGGCAACGACCGGCGTGCCGATGGGGGCGGCCATGTCATAGCCCTGATGGACAGAGGTCGATTCGCACGGCTTTCCGGTGACTTTCGAGACGCCGATATATTTCCGTGTCGGGCCGAAGGGCGAGGAGGCGGGCACATCGGCCGGCTTGATGAAGCCGCTCAGCGCACCGGGACCGGGATTCAGGCGGGCAAACGCCTCTTGCTTGATCTGCCAGCTGCGCGCGGCATGGGCTTTCTGCTCAGCCGAGCGGGCATCGACCTTGTCGCAGTCGAAGCCCTTGATCGTACGGAATTCATCGTCGCGGGCGGTGATGG
>NZ_JBBKXE010000093.1:0-2857 GCF_037969335.1 Hyphomonas sp.
TTCCTGCCGCTCGGCGATGATCCCTCACGCGGCCTGCTCTATGCCAATCACGAATATCCGAACCCGCAGCTGATGTGGGCGGGCCTGTCCGAGCATAGCGCCGCCCGCGAGATGACGGACAATCAGGTCGCCGTCACCATGGCGAGCGTTGGTGGTTCCGTTGTGGAGTTGCGCAAGGCCGACGGTGCCTGGCAGCCCGTGCGTGACAGTCAGTACAATCGCCGCATCACGGCCACCACGCCAATGCGTATCTCCGGACCAGCCGCGGGTCATGCGAAACTCCAGACCCAGGCAGACCCGACCGGTACGCGCGTGCTCGGCACGTTGTCAAATTGCAATGGCGGCGTGACGCCCTGGGGCACGGTCCTGACATGCGAAGAAGGCGCCGGCGAGATATTCGGGGGCGACTGGCAATCGGCGCCGGACCGGGCGCTTCTCAAACGCTATTACTATGACGACGCCAACAATGACCGCTGGGGCTGGACCCGCGTCGCTCCGCGCTTCTCGCTTGAGAATGAGCCCAATGAACCAAACCGGTATGAATGGGTCGTCGAGATTGACCCCGCCGATCCAGCATCAACACCGGTGAAACGCACGGCCCTGGGGCGGTTTGCGCACGAGGGCGCAAGCACGACGCTGGCGCCCGACGGCCGCGTCGTGGTCTATCTCGGCGACGATTGGGAATTTGAATATTGCTACCGTTATGTGAGCACCCATCCGGTGCGGCCCGGCGGCGCGGCAGCCAACCGCGACCTGCTTGATGACGGCGTGCTGTCGGTCGCGCAGTTTGAGGCGAACGGGCAGGTGAAGTGGATTCCGCTTGTGTTTGGCCTCGGAGCGCTGACCCCAGAAAACGGCTTTCACTCCCAGGGCGACGTGCTTATCAATACACGCGGCGCCGCTGACCTTGTCGGCGCAACGCCGATGGATTCGCCCGAAGGCTTTGCGCCCAATCCGGTAACTGGAACCGTGATCATCGCGCTCACCAGCAATGGCGACCGCCGCGACCCAGACCCGGCCAATCCCCGCGCCAACAACCGGTTCGGGCACTTACTGGAACTGCGGCCCCCGCAAACCACCAATGGCCGTGACCATGCGGCCGATGCGTTCGCATGGGAAGTGCTTGCCCTTTGCGGCGATCCTGCCACCGCTGATCATAAGGCCAAGTTCCATCCAGACACATCCACCAATGGCTGGTTTACCGACCCGGACAATATCGGATTTGATCCAGAAGGGCGTCTATGGATCTGCACCGATGGCGTCCAACCGAGCGGCCATGACGGGCTCTATGTCATGGACCTGGAAGGTGATGGCCGCGCCCTGCCGAAACTGTTCTATGCTCCGCCAGCCGGCGCCGAATGTTGCAGTCCTACTTTCATCGACAATGGCGCGACGCTGCTACTCGGCATCCAGCATCCGGGGGAAGGCGCCGCGTCCCTCGACGTGACCCCAACGCGTTGGCCAGATTTCGATCCGGCGCTCCCACCACGGCCATCGATCGTGGCGATCACGCAATTATCTGGACAGCTGGTCGGTTCTTAGGCCGGGGCTTTTACGCTATAAGCCTTCCAAATAATTTCTCGATTTCAATCAAGGCTCACACCCTCCTGCCGAGCTGCTCCATGCCTTTCCATGTTTTGGATTGTTCCCCGTCAGCGACCCTGAGACAGAGTGGCCAAATTACTAAGCGAGGGTTTGTGGCTCATCATTTCCTTGCAAAGGGAAGACGGTTAGACAAAAAACGACGGACGAGGGATCGGCAGAGAGACACGTTAAAGGGATCAAGCAGCGGACTCGGCGGAAGCTCTCTGTGAAGGGCATTGTCAGGGGAACCGGGCTTGAGACGGCGTATCCAGGCGTTTCGTTTCGGAAGATGGCCAAGAACCCCTTCCGCTACTTCAAGACGTCACCCGAGATCATCCAGCTCGCTGTGCTCCTGTATGTCCGCTTTCCGCTCTCACTCTGCGGATCAGCTGAAACCGCGATGACATCCACATATCTCGTTATACACGTTCGCGCATGAAACCCATAAATACGCGAACGCGTATGAACCAAGTTGATACGCGTTCGCGTATAAATCGAGTGCACATTGAGGTATCCTCCCCTCCTGACCGCTCTTGCATGACAGCTCAGGAAGCTGGAGCCCGTCATGCCACATGGGGTGAGTGTACGTACGCTGCTCACCTATTGTGAGGCAGGTCCTGCAGGTGAGATCACAATGGCGCCGTCCCTGCGGCAGATGTCGACCGGCAGGTAGAGCTTGAGGGCCTCGGCAAACAGGTCCGGGTCGCCTGCCGGGAAGGCGCCGCTGAGGCGCTCCTGTGCAAGCGCAGGATCGTCGACGCGGAGCTTGGTGTCGGAATACCGGTTCATTTCCGCGACCGCCTCTTCCAGCGTCACGTCCCGGAACTGGAGCATGCCGGTGCGCCAGGACAGGGCTGTCTCCGGGTCGACCTGCGTGAGGGACGCGATGTGGCCGGCCCGCATGACCAGGCGGTCGCCCGGTCTGAGCCGCGTGGCCGTAGGCGGTTCAGGCTGGAGGGCGGTGGAGGGGCCAGTCCCCTGCCCCTTGCCTGCTTCTTGCGGCGCGACGCTGACGGACCCTTCGATCAGGGTGACGGATATATCGTCCGGCCCGAGGAAGATCTCGAACATAGTGCCGAGCGCGCGGGTTTCGGTGTCGGCGGCTGCGACGGTGACCTGATGCTTTCGTGGCAGACATCGATCCCGCGCTCGTGGAGAAGGTCTTAGACATTGCGCAGAGAGAGCGGAAAACTGACGTACATCATCACACCGAGCTGGATGATTTCGGGCGATGTCTTGAAGTAGCGAAACGGGTTTTTGGCCATTTCCTGTG
>NZ_JBBKXE010000094.1:0-5444 GCF_037969335.1 Hyphomonas sp.
GGCGCCCCCGCAGCGCCTGCCGTGTCGGACAATGCGATCAAGTCGCCGATGGTCGGCACCGTCTACCTGTCCCCTGAACCCGGTGCGAAACAGTTCTTCAATATCGGTGACAAGGTCAAAAAGGGCGACACGCTGATGCTTGTCGAAGCCATGAAAACCTTCAATCCGGTCGAAGCCGACCGCGCCGGCACCCTGACGGCGCTTTACGTCACCGACTCGCAGCCGGTGGAATTTGGCGAACCGCTGGCCCTGATTGAATAGCATGGCCGAGCAACGCACGATCAAGAAGGTCCTGATCGCCAATCGCGGCGAGATTGCCCTGCGAATTCACCGCGCCTGCAAGGAAATGGGCCTGATGACGGTGGTGGTTCACTCCACCGCCGACCGGGATGCCATGGCCGTGCGCCTTGCCGACGAAAGTGTCTGCATCGGCCCGCCGCCTTCCTCCGAAAGCTATCTCAAGAAATCCCAGATCCTCGCGGCTGCCGAAATCACTGGCGCCGACGCGATCCACCCCGGCTATGGCTTCCTGTCGGAAAATGCCCAGTTCGCCGAAATGGTCGAAGCTCACGGCCTCGCCTTCATCGGCCCGACGGCCGAGCATATCCGCATCATGGGCGACAAGATTGCCGCCAAGGTGGCGATGATCGAAGCCGGTGTGCCGTGTGTGCCCGGGTCCGAGGGCGCGCTGACCTCCATTGCCGAAGCCAAGAAGGCTGCCAAGAAGATCGGCTTCCCGGTCCTCGTGAAGGCCTCTGCTGGTGGCGGTGGTCGCGGCATGAAGCTGGCACGCACCGAGGCCGACCTCGAAAATGCGGTGAAAACGGCCAAGACCGAGGCCAAGGCCGCGTTCGGAGACGACGCCGTTTATCTGGAGAAGTATCTCGAGGGTCCGCGCCATATCGAAGTCCAGATCATTGCCGACACGCATGGCAACGTGGCGCATCTCTGGGAGCGTGACTGCTCGCTCCAGCGCCGCAACCAGAAAGTCTTCGAGGAGGCCCCGTCTCCGGCCCTCAACCAGGCCCAGCGCGAGGAAATCGGCGGCATCTGCGCCCGTGCCATGGAAAAGCTCGGCTATCGCGGCGCCGGCACGATCGAGTTCCTCTATGAGGACGGCAAGTTCTACTTCATCGAAATGAACACCCGCCTGCAGGTCGAACATCCGGTCACCGAGATGATCACCGGCATCGATCTCGTGCGCGAGCAGATCCGCATTGCCGAAGGCAAGGAGCTCTCCTTCCGCCAGGAAGACGTCATGCTCGTCGGCCACGCCATCGAGTGCCGAATCAATGCCGAACACCCGGAAACCTTCGTGCCTTCACCCGGCCTGATCACGGATTTCCATGCCCCGGGCGGCCCGGACGTGCGTCTCGACAGCGCCGCCTATGCCGGTTACCGCATCCCGCCGCATTACGATTCGCTGATCGGCAAGCTCATCGTGCACGGTCGCACACGCCGCGAGTGCATCATGCGCCTGCGGCGCGCGCTGGCCGAAATGGTTGTTGGCGGCGTCTTCACGACGCTCGACCTGCATCGCCGCCTCGTCGAGAACGAAGACGTGCTGGCCGGGAACTACAATATCCACTGGCTCGAAAAATTCCTCGCCGAAAACAAGATCACGGTCGAATAGACCCCAGGCCGTCTCAACAGCTGGCGCAGTCTGCCCCATGGACAGGCGCGCCAGCGAGATTCATATTCAAATCATGTCATCGCGCTTCGGAACCCTGGATCTGCTCGCCTGCTATCGCCGGGGCGTTTTCCCGATGGCGGATTCGCGCGATGATCCGAACCTGTTCCTCGTCGATCCCGACATGCGCGGCATCCTCCCGCTCGATGCCTTTCACATTCCGCGGCGCCTGAAGCGAACCGTGATCCAGGAGCCCTACCGCGTCACTGCCGACACCGCGTTCACGCGCGTCATGGAATTTTGTGCCGAAGAAGGTGCCGGGCGCGAAAGCACCTGGATCAATTCCGCGATCCTCAATCTTTACAGCGCGCTGCACCGCGAGGGGCACGCCCATTCCATCGAATGCTGGGACGGCGACCAACTCGTCGGCGGGCTGTACGGCGTCGCGATTGGCGGAGCTTTTTTCGGCGAGAGCATGTTTTCGCGCGCCACCGATGCGTCAAAGATCGCGCTGGTTCATCTCGCTGCCCGCCTGATCGCAGGTGGCTACACGCTGCTCGACGCGCAATTCCATAACCCGCATCTCGAACAGTTCGGATTGATCGAAATTCCACGTGCGGATTTCAAGGCGCGCCTGCGCGACGCGCTGACGGTCACGGCGGATTTCTATTCCGGGGTCGGTTCGGTATCCGGCGGGACATCGTCCAGTAGCGGCTCGTCGGCCGGCGCGACAACGGGCGCTGGCAGCTTCACCGGGGCTGGCGCAGTACAGCGGATCACCCAGATGTCATAGACCGGATGCTCCAGCGCGCTGAGGCCGGGCGACGATGCATACATCCAGCCGGAGAAAAGTTCCGGGTTCTCTTCACTGACCGTTTCCACCACATCAGCGGACACGGCAGCGTCCATCGTCTCGACGGCAACAGGTTGCGTCGAATGGATTTTCAGGAACGCCGCGCTTTCCGGTGCCTCTTCAGGCGGGGTCTGGTAGCAGGCCTTCAGCTCCACTCTCAGCGAACCGAACACAACCGGTTCACCGACCTTCACGTCAATGTCCGTGGAACGACCGGTGATCTTGTCCAGGGCCCGCAACGTCGCCGTGTTCTTCTGGTCGAAGGTCGCGGCATGCGCAGCACCAATCAGGGCGAGACCGACGGCGGTTGCGGCAAGGAATCGGATCATTGTCCGTCATCTCCAGCAGGATAGGGTTCGTCAGCAGGCACCACAGCCGGCTCGGATGGCGTTGCGGCCTCAGGAGCGGCTGACGGTGCTGGCTCAGGCGCGGGCGCGGGAACAGGCTCCGGTTCAGGTGCCTTCACAGGCTCAGGTTTTTTCTTCGGCTCAGGCTTTGGTGCCGGCCGGGGCACGGGCGCAGGCGCAGGCTTTGGATCTGGCCGGGCCACGGGTGCAGGCGGAAGCTCAGGCTCCGCGGCCGGTTCGGCCATAGGTACTGGCGCATCTCCGCCACCGCCACCACCGCCGGCGAACGAAGCAAACAGGGTCAGCAGGTCAACGCTGCCGCGGGTGTACTGGATTTCGCCGCTACCATCCTGCGGGATCGTGTCGAAGCCGCCACCCGGTTCGAGGCCGATATAGCTGCCCCCGAGCAGGCCATCCGTCGAAATCCGGGCATCGGTATCATCCGGAAGCTCCCATTTCTTGTCGAGCGACAGGGTCAGCACCGCTTCGAATCGCGTCGGATCGCCTTCGATCGATTTGACGACGCCGGCTTTTACGCCAG
Organism: Hyphomonas sp.; assembly: GCF_037969335.1. GTDB lineage: Bacteria > Pseudomonadota > Alphaproteobacteria > Caulobacterales > Hyphomonadaceae > Hyphomonas. The sequence goes on from NZ_JBBKXE010000094.1 coordinate 3,372, forward strand.
CGATCCGAACGTCCGATCCACGCGAGATCCCGGACACATTGTTGAACCGGGCCAGCACATTGTATTGGTCGCCCTTGGTTTCGGCATCGCCGCCAACGGCGAGCGAGAACCAGAGGAACACTGCGGCAACGGCCACAACCAGCGCGCCGACAAGGGTTTCGAAGAACGACTCACGCATCCGGTGTCCAGGCCTCGTAATCGCCGTCGGACTTCTGGCGCCGGGCGCCTTCCGACAGGCTGCCTTTGGGCTTCACCGCGTACGGCGTGCCGGTCATGTTCGGCGTATGGTCCGTTTCCCAATCGCGCCGCTCCAGCGGCATGTGGGTCGGGGGCTCGTTCACCGTGTGGTGCAGCCAGCCATGCCAGTCGGCCGGCACTTTCGACGGTTCCGCCAGGCCCTTGTACATCACGTACCGGCGGTGGCGCCCTTCGAGCGATGCCTTGCGGTCCTCGAAATAGCGATTGCCGTATTCGTCGGTACCGACATAGCCGCTGCGCCGCTTGATATCGAATGAGGCGCCCACGGTTATACCGCTCCACCAGGTGAAAATCTGCTTCAGCATGTTCTGCCTGTCCTGACGTGACTTGATGGCCGCAATATGGCGTCAGTCGGCCTGTTAATCCAGACCGCCCCGGCAGGCAATGCGCCGCATCCGCCCGATGCTCCAGCCGATGCGCCAATACAGCTGACTCAGCAGCCAATCTGGCCTAGCATCGGCGGGCTGGACACCATGGTGAAAGAGGCAGGTCGCATGAACGTGAAGGGCAAACTCACCGTCATTGCCGCCCTCGTTGCCGCCCTCGGCGCTTCGAGCCAGGCGCAGACCCGCCCCGAATCGCACGACAGGGCGCCAAAATTTCGCGTTTCACCCTATTTTGTCTTCGACGACGCACGCATAAATACCGTGCGCGCTGACGGCGCCATCGTCCAAAACGGCGCGCCCGCCCCCATCTCACTCAACAATGGCACCGGCCAGTTCGCCCTGGCAGGCGGTCCGGAGGGCGAAGCGATCAACGCGGTCCTTGCCGACGCGAATGGCGACGGCGCACCCGACTTGGCGATTGCCCGGCGAACGGGTGTCAGCCTCCTCCTCCCCGGTGACGGACGGGGCGGCTTTGGCCTTGCGACGCCGCTGACGGGCACCGAATCCGGCGCCACCGGGATCGCTGCAGCAGACGTGGACGCCGATGGCGACACGGATTTCGCCCTTACCCGCGGGGACGGACAGGACTGCCTCATCCTGCTCAATGACGGCCAGGGCCAGTTCATACCACGCCCCGTAGACGGCAGCGCCGGAAGCTATGCCCAAATCCTGCTCGAAGACGTCACGGGCGACGCCCGGATCGATCTCGCGCTCTATGCCTTCGACGGCGACAGTCCGTTGTTCACAGGCGACGGCACCGGGCAGTTCAGGCGCACCGGCAGTCTCGACTCCCCGGATCAGGCGGTGGACGTCATCGGCCGGGCCGATTCGTTCGCGGGCCCAACCCTGCCGAATCCCGGCCAGTACGACCTCCCCTTCCGCATTCTGGTCACGCCTGTTCTCGACGGCAGGACAGAATTCACCCCGGGTATCGCACTCAACGATTCGAACGGTGACGGCCTGCCGGACCTGATCTTCGGGAATCCAGGCGAATAGGCGCCAGATCCGGTCGGCCATCCCCACAATAATCCACCTCCGGCAGTTGAAGCCGCGCGCCGCACCCGTCACGCTCTGCGTGAGTGATTCGCGAAGGAGCCGCTTATGCCTGACCAAAGCCGGGACCAAATCCTGATCGCCGCCGAATCCGATGGCCTCATATCGCCCGAGACGGCATTCGGCACACTCTGCCGTGCTGCCGGGCTTACACCCGCCGGCATGACGCCCATGGCCCTCGACGGGCTCGCCGCGTCGGCCTCCGCCGCCAGCCTGCAAAGCGTGTCACAGCTCGCGCTCGCCGAAATGCTCGAACGCCTCGGCCCTGCCCCACGCAATGCCGAACTGGCCGAGGCTCTCGCCTCCGGCCTGCCGCAGGACCTGCTCGAAGAGGCCCTGCGCCTGCCCGGTGGCATCCTGCGCACGGCAGATGCCC
>NZ_JBBKXE010000095.1:0-48584 GCF_037969335.1 Hyphomonas sp.
CAGCCAGGAACAGATCTGTTTGCAACGGGGGTGACGTTCGAAACGGAATTCCTCAAAGGCCTGTTCGACAAGGTTGATGTTAAATCTGAAATCTATCCGTTCTACGAATACAAGAACGCACCCAATAGCTACAATGAAGAGGCTTATACCGCCCCTCATCGTGAAGCGATGACCGCCCTGGCCGAATCAATCTGGAACGTTTCGCTGAGTGATATCGCGGAGGATCGCGGGCTTTCAGTCGACGCTGTCAGGTCCGCGCTCGAAAGTGGTCCAAAAACAGCACAGCAAGCTATCGACCTCAAGATCATGGACAAGCTCGGCTGGCCGGAAGAGGCAGAGGAGGCCGCCAAAGAACGCGCGGGCAAAGATTCCGACATCATCGAGCTTGCATCCTACATCCCCCCCTCGATCAATCTGAAGGCACCCCTTATCGCGGTCGTTGGGGGTGAAGGTGCGATCGTGACGGGCGGATCTGAAAGTGGGTCGCCATTTTCAAGCGCACCAGGATTCGCTTCCGATTCTATCGCCCGCGCCATTCTTGATGCCGGGGACAATGAAAAGGTGAAAGCGATCGTCTTCCGCGTTGACAGCGGCGGCGGCTCTCCCACGGCATCCGATCAAATCTGGCGAGCTGTCAAACGCGTTCAGGAAAATGGCAAGCCGGTGGTCGTGTCGATGGGCTCAGTTGCCGCGTCGGGCGGCTACTACGTGGCGGCCGGCGCCGACTATATCATGGCCGACCGGTCCACCATTACAGGTTCAATCGGCATCTATGGTGGCAAATTTGCCCTGGAAGGCGCCTTCAACAAGGTCGGCATCACCTTCGACACGGTTAGCGTGGGCGGTGACTTTGCTGACGCGTACGGCGCTGGAAAATTCACTCAGGGACAGGAGGCTGAAGTAAAGGCGTGGCTGAAACGTGGTTACGACCGCTTCCTCGGCATCGTAGGTGAAGGGCGCGGCATGACTTACGACGAAGTCCATGCGGTTGCCCGGGGTCGCGTCTGGAGCGGCGAAGACGCGATGGACAAGGGGCTCGTCGACGAGATTGGCGGGTTCATGGACGCAATCGAGAAGGCGAAGGAATTGGGCGGCATCGACGCCGACGTCACACCTCGTCTGACATACTACCCGCGCAGAAAGACCGGCTTTGAAGCCCTGGAAAGCATGTTCGGTGTTTCGGAAGAAACCGCCCGCGTGGCTTATATGCTCGGCACCGTGGCGAACAATGACCGCATGCAAGTACTGATCGAAGACCTGACCGCTGCAGATGCCGTCAATTCGGGCCAGATGCTAGCCGTCGGACCGCGCTTGCGCGAACACTGAACCGCAACAGGATATTCAGTGAAGGCCTGCCCGTACCTGGCAGACCTTCATTGCTTTACGTGCACGGATTATATTTCGACCGCTGACGCGCAGTTTGGATTCAACCCGCGCATTGACTGGTGCTCGAATTACATCAAATCGGAATAGGTTCTAAATCCGAGATTGCGCGCCACATCGTCAAAATCCAATGGAACAGCGGCGCTTAAAGTCAAAACGCCGCCAGAGGGGCGTCTGAATTCCAACGAATGCGCATGCAGCATCAGACGCGGCGCATCCTGCTTGCCAGTTCCATAAATGGGATCTCCCAGAATTGGGCATCCGAGATGCGCCAGGTGAATACGGATTTGATGCATGCGTCCCGTTTCGGGGGCAAGCCGCAGGACAGCGTGAGGCCCGCTAACTTCCAGTTTCTCCCAGTCCGTTCTCGCTCGAAGCGCACCTTTGCGATCAGGACGCGCCACAATCATGCGCGCTCGTCCCGCCTCCTGGACCTTCACGAGCGACGCATCAATCGAACCCGTGTGTTCGTGAGGAATGGCCCCGCCGACCACCGCGACATAGGTCTTCTTCGTCCGTCGTTCAGCAAACTCCTCTGACAGGAATGCCGCCGCTGGCTGCGTTTTCGCCACAATAATGAGGCCCGATGTGCCTGCGTCGAGCCGATGCACCAGACGTGGGCGCTTGCCATTGGAGCGCGCAAACGCCGCCAACAGCGAATCCAGCGAACGATCAATTCCCCGACCATCCTGCACGGGCAAGCCCGAGGGCTTGTTGAACGCGATGATATCATCATCCTGATGCACGATCAGTGACTTGATGAATACGTCATCCTCTGGCGAGATGACCGGCACTGGCTTGTTGCGGGTCATGCCTGGTCCTTTTTACGAGAGCGGATCTCGGCGATCTCTTTGAGTCGTTCAGCAATAGGTCGCTCACGACCCTGCCCTTTCGGTCGATAATATGACTCGGCTTCCATCCCGTCCGGAAAATAATTTTGTCCGGATACGCCGCCTTCGGCATCGTGGTCATATTCGTATCCGGAGCCATATCCCTGTTCTTTCATCATCGCCGTAGGCGCGTTCAGAATGTGATTCGGCGGCTTCCGGCTGCCGGTTTCGGCAGCTGCGCGTCGTGCGGCCTTGTAGGCGACATAGGCCGCATTTGACTTGGGGGCAGTCGCCAGATGAATCACAGCGTGGGCAAGGGCGAGTTCGCCTTCGGGACTTCCCAACCTCTCGTACGTTCGCGCAGCCTCGCCACAGATCAACAGCGACGTCGGATCGGCAAGTCCAATATCCTCACTCGCCATGCGGACCAGCCTCCGCGCAAGGAACAAGGGATCTTCCCCTCCTTCGAGCATTCGTGCGAACCAATATAGCGCAGCATCGGGATCAGAACCCCTGATCGATTTGTGCAAGGCGGAAATGAGATTGTAGTGTTCCTCGCGGTCCTTGTCATAGGCGGGCGCTCGTTTCTGAACAGCTGCGCTCAACTCCCCGAGTGACAACAGGCGCGGCGCTTCCGCCATCATGAAGGCCTGCTCTGCGAGATTCAGCAAGTACCGCCCATCGCCATCCGCCATGTCGACCAAGGCCTTGCGCGCTCGCTCCTCCACCGGCAGCTGGCGCCCTTCAAGCGCCTCAGCGCGCTTGAGCAGCGTCTCCATATCGCCGGGCTCAAGCCGCTTCAGCGTGAGCACCGCACAGCGCGACAACAGCGCTCCGTTGATTTCGAAGCTAGGATTTTCAGTCGTCGCGCCAACGAGCGTAACGGCGCCACTCTCGACAAAGGGAAGAAACCCGTCCTGTTGAGCCCGGTTGAACCGGTGAATCTCATCGACGAATAATAGGGTCCCCTTCCCCACATCGCGCCGCGCTGCGGCCTTGTCGAACACCGCCCGGAGGTCCTTCACACCTGAGAAAATCGCACTGATCGCCTCAAATTCAAGATCCGTTTCCGCTGCCAAGAGCCGGGCAATCGTTGTCTTGCCAACGCCCGGTGGTCCCCAAAGGATGATTGACGAAAGTCGGCCAGCTTCGAGCATCCGGCTCAGTGGCGCGCCAGAACCGATCAGGTGGTCCTGTCCGACAACATCTGCCAGCCGGGCCGGACGCAATCGGTCAGCCAGCGGGCGCGGTGCAGATTCTGAGAGGTCGGAGGCAGCAAACAAGTCGGACATACAGCACTCCTATGCGGGAACGGGCATCGTGATAAGATAATCTGGGAGGAAAAAAACATGTCACTTGAGATCAGCCCGTCAGGGCAACCCTTTGGGGCGTCGGTTACCGGCCTGAATCTGTCTATGCCCGTTTCGTCAAACGTTGTGGCTGAAATTCGAGACGCCTGGTTGCAACACCACGTTCTGGCATTTCCGGATCAGGCCATCAGTGACGATGACCTCGAGAGATTTACGCTGCTGTTCGGACCATTTGGCGATGACACGTTCATCGCCCCCATTCCGGGCCGCAAACATATCATCGCCGTGAAGCGCGCCGCCGACGAAACCGCGCCGATCTTCGCCGAAAGCTGGCACACGGACTGGAGCTTCCAGGAAGCACCGCCAGCAGGTACGTGCCTTTACGGAATCACGATCCCACCAGAAGGTGGCGACACGCTTTTCGTGAACCAGCACCTTGCACTCGAACAGATGCCGGACACTTTGCGGCAACGCATCGAAGGCAGGCAAGCAATCCACTCAGCCCGTAACGCCTACGCGCCGACAGGGTTTTACGGCGCTGACGATCGTGCTGCAGGACGATCGATGGACATTCGCCCCTCGGACGAGGCCGAAGCAACGCAACTACACCCCATCATCTCCAGGCATCCCGAAACCGGACGCGAGGCGTTGTTCGGATGCGCCGGTTATATCATCGGAATCGACGGCATGGAGCAGGCAGAATCGTGGGACCTGCTCACCGAAATATTTCGCTGGCAGACGCAGCCCCAATTCCAGTATCGCCACAAGTGGCAGCCAAGGATGTTGCTGATGTGGGACAATCGCAGCCTCCTGCACATGGCCACAGGCGGCTACAAGGGCTTCGATCGCCTGCTGCACCGCACAACAATCGGTTCGGCCTGACACCTTTCCGGGCCGCAAATTCGGGCGTAGCGTGCATGCAACAAGAATAAGAACAATGTGGGAGGATAATCTTGGCTGACACGATCCAAACCGTGGGGCCTGACATCCCCAATCCGTGGGACCTGCCACTGGACACGCTCGACGTATCCCGAGCAGAACTGTTTCTGCACAACCAGCATGGTGAGTATTTTCGTCGTCTGCGTCAGGAAGACCCGGTTCATTTTTGCCAAGAAAGCCAGTTCGGACCGTTTTGGTCGATCACAAGATATGAAGACATCGTGGCGGTGGATTCCAATCACCATGTCTTCTCATCGAAACGCGACATTGTAATCGGCGATGCGCCGGCCGACTTCGACACGCCCATGTTCATCGCGAGCGATCCACCGGTTCATGACGTGCAGCGCAAAGCCGTCCAGCCGGCTGTCGCGCCAACTCAATTGAGCGATATTGAAGCGCTGATACGTCAGCGCGTGTGTAACATTCTAGACGCACTCCCGGTCGGCGAAAAAATCGATTGGGTTGAGCATGTTTCCAAGGAACTGACGACGCAGATGCTTGCGACACTGTTCGACTTCCCGTTCGAGGATCGCCACCTCCTGCCCTATTGGTCTGATGTGACGACGACGTCGGAAACTGTCGGCATTGAAGTAGACATGAAGCACCGTGAAGCCGAACTTCACAAATGCCTCGCCTACTTCAGTGGGCTCTGGAAGGAACGCGCTGCCCAGCCGCGCAAATTCGACTTCATCTCCCTGTTTGCCCATGACCCCGAGACGAAGGACATGATCAACAACCCCATGGAGCTTCTCGGCAATCTGATGCTGCTCATCGTGGGTGGAAATGACACGACCCGGAATTCCATTTCAGGCGGCGTTGTTGCGCTGGACGAATTTCCTGAGCAATACGCAAAATTGAAGGCCAACCCCGAATTAATACCCAACATGGTGTCAGAGATTATCCGTTGGCAAACGCCACTCGGACACATGCGCCGAACCGTAAAGCAGGACTTCGAATTTCGCGGCAAGCAGATGCACAAAGGCGACAAGGTCGTGATGTGGTATGCGTCGGGCAATCGTGACGAGACGGTGATCAGGGATCCCGATCAGTTCCTCATCGATCGCGAGAACGCCCGTCGGCACCTGTCTTTCGGGTTCGGCATTCACCGCTGCATGGGGAACCGTGTCGCGGAAATGCAGCTTCGTATCCTGTGGGAAGAAATTCTCGCCCGATTCGAACACATTGAAGTCGTCGGAGAGCCAACGCGCGTGCTCTCGAACTTTGTGCTCGGATTCGAGAATGTCCCGGTTATCGTTCACGCGAAATAGGGCGGACTAAAGGGTAACTGTGCCCTTGATTATACGCCCATTGCGCTCGAGTTCGATGTTCCAACTGCGGGTTTCCGGTTTCAAGGCTGCCTTCAGGTCCATTATGGACTTCGTCGACACACCATTCACCGACCGGATGATATCGCCGGGCCGGAAGTAATTGCGCGCAACGGAACGGCGCAGCACGGAGTGGACATAGATGCCTGACCCTTTCTGAAAGGGATCAAGGCCGTTCTCTTCGGCAAGCCGTGGCGATAATTCCACCACGCGCGCGCCCGAAAACACAGTCGCGCCGTCAAGCAGGACAACGTCGGCCTCGGTAGCTCCGGGAGGCGGCGCCAGTTTCACAGTCTTGGTTTGAGACTTCCCGCCTCTGAGCAGGGTCAACTCACTCGTCTCGCCCGGGCTCTTGATCGCGGCTAAAAACTTGAGTCCCTTCTCGTCGAACACTTCGCGTCCATCGATATCGGTAATCAGGTCTCCCCGCCGCAGGCCCGCACGATCCGCTGGACCATCTTCGTACACTTCGGTTACCATCACACCGATTGGACGGGAAAGTCCCTGCGCCTTGGCGATGTCATAGCTGACGGCTTGCCCCGCCAGGCCAAGCCACGGGCGCACGAACGTGCCCTCGTTGATCGCCGCATTCACGACGCGCTTGACCATTTCGGCTGGAATGGCAAAGCCGATGCCGTTCGAGCCACCTGATCGTGAAAAGATCGCGGTATTCACGCCAACCAGTTCACCCTTGGTATTGACCAGCGCGCCGCCCGAATTGCCGGGGTTTACTGCCGCGTCAGTCTGAAGGAAGAACGCGTAGTCTGAGATTCCCACATCTGTCCGTGCAGTTGCCGACAGGATGCCACTGGTGACGGTCTGACCGATACCGAACGGATTACCGATGGCGAGGACAAGATCCCCCACTTCTGACGCACGTGTATCTGCGTAAGGCAGTGTCGGAAGCTGGGCACCTTCCGTGTCGATTTTCAGTACAGCCAGATCCGTACGCTCGTCAGCCAGAACGAGTTCCGCCGGAAACTCCCTGCGGTCGCTGAGCACGACCCGAAACGACTCGGCCCCATCAACGACGTGATTGTTGGTGACGATCACACCATCGGCTCCCACAATAACACCTGAGCCAAGCGAGTTCTGCACACGCTCCCGCGGTGCGATGCCGCCCGAAAAGAACTGCTCCATAGGAGAGGCGCGCGATGTGACACGTTTCTGCGTGTAAACGTTCACGACTGAAGGCGAGGTCTGCTTAACCAGCGGCGCGAACGAGAGCTCCATCTCGGAGCGACTCTGCGGCACTTCCTGAGCCTCTGCGAACAGCGGCAATACGGCCACGATCAGAAGCGCCAACACTGCCAGACCAACGACCGCCAGCAGCTTCGAGATGTGTTTTGTCATGGGTATCGTGTGCATCATGACTATGGCTCTATTGCGGCATCGCGCAGGTGGCAATTCGTCTGTTTATGACAATTCAGTCAGAATCTACCCGGGCGGCATTCTGCCCTGCGCGCTCAGCAAGCGCCCGCAAATTGGCCTCATGTCCCTCGCGGCTGATCTTGTAGAACGAAACGCAAAGGATCATGAGCATCCAGATGGTCAGCACAGACACGGCATAACCGATGCCGAGCAACTGGAGCTGCGAATCCGGCACCATGCCCGGTCGCATTCCCGGCGTGATCGATGCGACGGAGAGAACTATCGCGGCGAGCATGACTCCCGATCCCTGCGCGAGCTTCCGAATGAAACTGATGCCAGCGAAGAAAATACCCTCGGATCGGCGCCCCGTCGCCAGCTCACTGTCCTCTACGATATCCGCAATCATGGACCCCATCAGCATCTGTGTCGCGATAATCAGCGCGAGATCGAAAATCGTGATTGAGATAACAATATTGAACAAGAGGTCTGTTCCGTTCGGTGGCATCAGACCAAATACGCGCGCTAGTACCGGTGCTGGCGCGATAGTAAAGGCAAGCACTCCGATGATGATCGCGCCGCGTTTCTTGCCAAGCGTCTTGCCAATGATCGGTGCAACGATCAGGGCGATCACAGCCGAGACGTAGACGGCCACCGTCAGAAGCGCAGTCTGGTCTGTCGTAAAGCCCCAGAACAGTCCGTTGATGTACTGATTGAGCGACGCTGAAATACCTGACGCCAGCAAGCCGAACAGCGTTGCCAGGAACAACGCCCTGAACGAAGGATTGGAAACTGTTTCGAGTATTTCGCTGAATATTTTGCGGATCGTCAGCTTGCGCTGTGGTGGCGGCAATTTCAGGTGCGATATATGGCTATGCGTTCCAGCGGTCGTCGCAAGTACGGCAAGGAAGATTACCACGGACGCCCATAAACCATATGTGTGCCAGCCTTGTGTATTGAAGAACCCTGACGGGTCTGCTTCGGTCGGACGCAATAGAAGAGCGAGCAGCGCGATCTGGATGGAAAGTCCCCCCACCCATGCGAAAAAATAGCGATAGGACATCAGCGATGTACGAGCATCATAGTCGCTGGTCAGTTCTGCTGCCAAAGCGTTTTGCGGTACTTCATAGATGGTGAACAGAAGCCGCACGGTGATTGTGAGAGCGACGAGCCAAGGAAACAGTTCGCTTCCTGTTAGCCCCGCCGGTGGATTCCATGCAAAATAATAGGCGATCGCAACCGGCAGCATCGCTGCGTACATGAACGGGTGCCGACGCCCCAGCCGCGACCGGAAATTGTCGGACCAATAACCAACGACGGGGTCGGAAACGGCGTCAACGATCAGGGCAATGAAAAGCGCAGTCGCGACATGGGCCGCTGGCACGCCCAAGACCTGACTGTAGAAGAATAGAAGGAAATAGTCGAAGCCGTTATTCTTGACGCCGTCAGCGATGCCGCCGACGCCAAACGCAAGGCGCGTCAAAATGCTGGGCTTGCCCTCAGATCCAGTCGCCATGCGTTACCCTCTCTGGGTATTTTCCGTTACAAGCCAAGCACCATCTTCGCCATGATGTTGCGCTGGATCTCGTTTGAGCCGGCATAGATCGACGTCTTACGATAGTTGAAATAGCTTGGTGTCACTGGCACCGCATAATCGGGCATTGACAGGTCGGCATTCGCCCCCTGCCGCGCGATGGCGAGGCTGTCTTGCACGAACGGCGCCCCATAGGCGCCAACAGCTTCAACGAGCAGTTCCGTGATTTCCTGCTGCGTCTCCGAGCCCCGGCATTTCAACATCGAACTTTCTGGTCCAACCGCCTGGCCAGCAGACAGCGAGGAAAATATCCTCTGCTCCGTCGCATCCATGCTGTCGATCTTCATTTCAAGCGCGGCAACCTTGCGGGCGAAGTCAGGGTCCCGGATCAGTGCGTCTCCGTCAGTCTGTTCCACGCTCGCGATATTCTTTGCCTTCTTCAACATGTTGCGCAGCCCTGGCGCATAGGAATTGCCCCGCTCGAACTGGAGCAGGTACTTCGCATAGGTCCAGCCTTCATTCTCTTTGCCGACCAGCGAGCCCTCAACTGGAACACGGACATCCTCAAAGAACACCTGGTTGACTTCCTGCTGGCCCTCGACCGGCATGTCGAGCGTCGGCAGTGCGGAGACGGAAATGCCGGGCAATGTCATCGGGAAGATGATGAAGCTGATACCTTCCTGAGCTTTGACGCCTTTCTTTGTCCGCACGAGACAGAATATCCAGTCGGCCCACTGCGCGTGCGTCGTCCAAATCTTCGAACCATTCAGAATGTAGTCGTCACCATCGCGCACGGCGCTCATCTGGAGCGATGCGAGGTCGGACCCGGCGCCTGGCTCGGAATAGCCCTGGCACCACCAGACGTCCGACGCGAGAATAGGCGGTAGGTGTTTCTTTTTCTGCGCCTCGGAGCCAAACGCCATGATAACCGGCGCGACCATCGAGAAGCCCATCGGACTGACGGTTGGTGTACCGGCCGCTGACAGCTCGATGTTCAGGATATAGCGCTCGGACGGGCTAAGCCCTGGGCCGCCATGCTCTTCCGGCCAATTTGCTGCGGCCCAACCTTTTTCGTTCAGCTTTCGCTGCCAAGCGACCTGGCCTTCCTTGTCGAGATAACCATTTTTCGACATGGCCATCTTGGCGCGAAGGTCGGGCGAATAGGCACTGGCAATCCACCCACGCACCTCCTGCTGGAACGCGGCGTCTTCGTCCGTGAATGACAGATCCATATTTCCGCGCCCGCCTATTCGACCATATCGAAATATTGTACCTGCGGGGCGCCGGCGAGGCAGGCACCGAGTTTCGGCCCAGCCGCCTTGAAGTATTCGGTCTGACCGTGTGCCTTCAAATCATCAGACGTCGCATACTGCTCCATGAAGATGTAATCGGTATCCGAGCCCTTTTCCTTGTAGAGCTGGTAGGTCAGGCAACCTGGTTCATTGGCCTTCACCTTGGCCATAAGATCTTTTCCGGCCTGTTCGAAATCAGCCTGCTTGCCATCCTGAATTTTGAGCTTCGCTACGACACCGATCATTGATTCTCTCCCATTTATTCGAGTTGTTTTCACCACAATATGGGCTTCCCGGCTCTGGGCAAGCTTGACCTAAGGGAGAGTGGGCAAAAAAGGAGGACACTGCTGATCGAGGCCCTCCAGTCGACAAGAAGCCCCGGACTGCGGTGGCTCCCTGTCCCATTGATGCTTCAAATTTCGCCTGTCTGGTGCAAAATGGAACGAGACTTGCTGTTACAGGCTGTTAGAACTCGAACACGCAGGAAATACAGTGGACACCAACGCCCAAATTCTTGAAAAGACGGTCGAAACCCTCGACCCCACGTGGGTGTTGGCGATTATCCCTGCATTGAACGAAGCCCGGCATATCGAGGCTTGTATTCGATCACTCATGTCTGGTGATGATTGGTTGCGGCGCGTTACGCTTGTCGTTGTAGACGGCGGCAGCACCGATACGACGGTTGAGATCGTTACATCGCTGATGCCGGAGTTTCCGAATCTTCGTCTCGTTCACAACAGCAAAAAGCTCCAGTCTGCCGCGATCAACCTCGCCGTGGCACAATGCGCTGATGATAGCGCAAGGTTCCTGATACGGTGCGACGCCCATTCCATTTTTCCGGCAGGGTTTATCCAGTCGGTTGCTTCTGCGCTCCAGCGGACGCAAGCCGCCTCGGTTGTCATCCCCATGGACGCGCGGGGCGAGAGCTGCTTCGAGAAAGCCAATGCTTGGATCGTCGATACACCACTGGGATCAGGCGGGTCGGCACACCGTGGCGGAACACGTTCAGGCTATGTCGATCATGGCCACCATGCAGGATTCGACCTGTCAGTTTTCCGTTCTGTCGGCGGATACGATGAAACATTCTCCCACAATGAGGACGCAGAATATGACGAGCGCGTCGTTCAGGCAGGGGGCCGCATCTTCCTGGATGCCACGATCCGCAAAATCTACATCCCACGTGGCTCAGTCGCAGCACTTGCACGCCAATATTACAATTACGGGAAGGGCCGGGCGCGAACCGTATTCAAGCACCGCCAGACACCGAAGGTCCGTCAGATGCTTCCCATACTCGCCTTGCTGGGCAGCCTTATCGGCCTGCTCGCCGCCCCCTTCTATCTGCCCGCGATTCTCCTGCCCGCCGGCTATCTCACGATCCTTACCGCAGCCTCTGTTTATGTCGCCATGGTGAAGAAGTCTGCCTGCGGTCTCCTGGCGGGAGTGGCTTTGGGCACAATGCACATGAGTTGGGCTGCAGGATTCGTCATACAATCCCTTGCGGGGCCTAGATAATTTCGCGAAGCGAGAAATTGGATTTTACGACAAAACACTATAAAGAGGGACTCTTCAGAAAGACGTCATGTCCAGATTGCCACAACTCTTGCAAAGGTCTTTCCTGGTTCAGTTCGGGCGCCTGACCCGTTCAGCAACGTCTTTGCGCGCGCGCATTCGCGACCATGTTGGACAATCCAATGATGACGCGCCCGTGGTTGCCAAGCCCGAACGAAGCGAAGTGACCCGAGTCACTGCCGCCCCAGATGGCGAATGCATCTACGCGATCGGCGACATTCACGGACGACATGATTTGCTCGAACGTCTGATCGTCGAAATCGAAGCTGATGCGGCCAGTCTGCCAACAGACACGCGCATCACTATCGTGTTTCTCGGGGACTATATTGACCGCGGCCTGCAATCGCGAGACGTGATCGAGCTGTTTCTGAGCGACCGTTTGAACAAGTTCGAGACAGTGTTCTTGATGGGGAACCACGAAGAGGCACTTTTGAAATTCCTTGAGGACGAGTCGTTTGGCAGCCAATGGGTGCGTTATGGTGGCGGCGAAACGCTCTATTCCTATGGCTTCCAACCACCTAACACGCGGGGCAGTCTGGGGTCGCACGAAGCTATGGCGGCAGCGCGGTCTGCGTGGACGAAGCTTTGGGGCGCTTTCCGTGAGCGCTTGCCGCAAGAGCATCTGGACTTCTACCGTTCGCTGAAACCTTATCATTCAGCTGGCGACTACCTGTTCGTCCACGCGGGCCTAAGACCCGACACACCAATCGCCGAGCAAAGCACGCGTGATATGCTCTGGATCCGAGACGAGTTCCTTGACGACACCAAGCAATTTTCGCATCTGATAGTCCACGGACACACTCCAGCCGAAGAAGTTTTCCGGGACAATCGCCGCATTGGCCTCGACACAGGCGCCTTCCTTAGCGGCAAGCTGTCGGCGGCTCGATTCTTCGGCGAGGAAATTGCCTTCCTGACCACGTGAGTGCGTCAGACTGAAACAGTTTGGCCGCGTTTCGTCGCCATCACTTGGAGATTTACCTATGTCGCTATTTCGCTCAATCATCCTCATGGCAGCCCTCGCCATGTTCATGTTCGCAACGGCCTGCCAGTCGACCGGGCCGGTAAGCCGTCAAGTGGCGGATCCGTCAACTCCGGCCCAGACCCAGTCGAATATTGCCTATACTTTGGGCACAGGCGACAAACTGCGCATCAACGTGTTTGGCCAGCCTGAGCTCTCTGGCGAGTTCGTGGTCGATGGGACAGGCGCAATCTCTCTCCCCTTGATCGGGCAAGTGACAGCCGTTGGATTGAGCACCCAGGAGCTCGAAACGACGATTGCAACCAACCTTTCCAACGGATTTCTTCTTGAGCCCCGAGTGAGTGCAGAAGTGATCAATTACCGACCGTTCTACATCCTCGGCGAAGTTGGTCGACCTGGCGAATACCCATTCAACTCCGGCCTTACCGTGCTGAATGCTGTAGCCGCGGCAGGAGGGTTTACGTATCGCGCCAACAAGAAAGTCGTCTTTATCAAGAGCGCGGATGGAAATCAGGAAGTGCCGTTCGAACTCGATACCAACACCGTGGTCAAGCCTGGGGACACGCTTCGGATCGGCGAACGCATCTTTTAGGCACCTCGCGAATCAGTTCATCTCGCCACCGTTTTATTGCGCCCGCGACGTTCGATACTGAACGTCGCGGGCGTGTTCATTTTGAACCAACATTTTCGACGGTCTGTCTCGTATCGATACACGAAAATCGGCAGAAAGCCGAATATGAATGAATATTTATCCAATACTTCGCCCAACAGGGGAAAATGTGTTCCAAGAGTTAATTATTTGCGAAAATCACGGTATAAGGATTGCACAGGTTGGGTCGAACGCAATAAGCGTTGATCCCAGATGCGGCAGGAATATTGCAATTGGGTCGAGTGGACGCGGCTTCGTTATCAATACCGCAAGTAGAATATAGGGGACCAGAATGGGCTTGAGATTGAGTAACTCGTCACGGCAGGCAGAAGCCACCGCCTACGCAGCAGCTCGGATGAGTCAGGCACTTGGTCATGACCACACCCAGTTCAAACGCCTGTTCGACATTATTGTTGCCGGAACAGCCCTGCTGTTCGTCGCCCCACTGATCCTCATCATCGCAATCATCATTCGCCTGCAAGACGGTGAACGCGCCTTCTATTCCCAGAGGCGCTATGGACTCGATGGAGAAACTTTCAACTGCTTCAAACTTCGCTCGATGGTGCCAAACGCCAACGAGCAACTTGAACATCTCTTGGCAAACGATCCAGTCGCCCGGAAGGAATGGGACGAAACCCAAAAGCTGACCAACGATCCTCGCATCACATCGATCGGAAATTTCATTCGCAAGACGTCGATCGACGAATTGCCCCAATTATACAACGTATTGCGCGGCGACATGTCGCTCGTGGGTCCACGCCCCATCGTTGAGAATGAGATCTCTAAATATGGCGACAGCTTCCATCACTACTGCGCTGTGCGTCCTGGCATCACCGGCCTCTGGCAGGTCAGCGGTCGCAGCGACACATCCTATCCTCAACGTGTTGCCGCCGATGTCGAATACGTACGCAGCCGTTCGTTCTGGGGTGACGTCAAGATTGTCTTGTTGACCGTGCCTGCTGTTCTCAATTCCAAAGGCGCGCGTTGATACATCCGGTCTGCGACGAAATCGCCAGCCGCATATTTGAGGCTTGCTAGATTGTGACTCGCGCCAGGTACGTAATTTCGATTTTGGTCGTTCTGGCGCTCCTGATCGCCGTTGGTGTTGCAGCTTACATCTGGACTCATCCGACATATAAAATCGTTCCTGATCGCGGGGACGGGAAATCCTTCAATCTGTCGTTTAGCGATGGTTTTGACGAGACGGATTGGTACATTTCCGACTTTACCTTCCGGTCCCTCTTCTATCGGGCTGGCTGGGTAGCGGAGAATGTTCATTTCGAGCCACCGAGCATTTCTCTGGAAATCAACCGCAAACCCGTGGACCATCAGCCTTATTCCGGCGCTGAGGTCCAGAAGCGCGGGTATTATGGCTTTGGTCGTTATGAAGTCGTAATGCAGGCTGCGCCGGGCTCCGGTGTTGTGTCGTCGTTTTTTACTCACACGGATGCGACCTTCGGCGACCCGCACGATGAAATCGACATTGAATTCCTCGGCAACAATACGCGCCAAATTCATGCAAATGTCTTTGCGGATGGCAAAACCAACGGATCGATTTATATCGATCTCCCCTTCGATGCGGCTGAAGGCGTCCATCTCTATGCCTTCGACTGGCAGCCCGACTCAGTCACTTGGTTTGTCGATGGGGTGCTGAAAAAAGTGGTGACGTCCGCCGAAAGACCGATCCCGCAGAATCCTGGCCGGATCATGATGAACATTTGGACCGGCACGCAGGACCAATATGCTTGGCACGGCACCCCGAAATTCGAAGACGGAACCCGCGCGACATATTACTGCGTCAGCTTCCGCGCGCTGCATGACGACACGTCACAATGCTCTGACGACTACATACACTGAGCCTGCAGGAAAACAGGACCACCTCACCGCGTTGTCCGAAGAATTCAGCCGAAAAGCGCCATCATGCCGGAGATGATTCCAGCCCACAAAAGTGCGCTGAGCCCTACGATCACCAACAGCCGCGCCCAAACAGGCCACTTTCCGTCTGGTGAACCAGCATAATATGCCGAATCGCTACGAGCCTGCGCGTCGAGCGAATAGTCGACGGCTGTCCTGTGGGACGGAATGGCTGGGTTTGGCGTCATCATCATATATTTTGAACAACCAACTTTAACGACTACTTAAAATACGTTCATATGTTCAGCGCTCGTTCACCCGAAATGTGATGGAGAAATTGGGCGGTATTGCGTCCTAAACGCAGTCGGACCGTGGTCGGTTCCCGGCTCACCGACCATTGATCTTGAAACAGGCTGCCAAAATTCGATTGGTTTGGTCTGGTCAACGCGCAGTGCCGGCGCTCAGCTCGTCTCACGGACAACAACTGGCACTCTTCCCTCGAACTTTCGTGCGCCAGCACCGAGAGTCGTTATGGCGCCGAAATAGAACAGGTTCACGAGTGTGTTGAACGTCCCCCAAAGATAGGATTCAGTGAAGGTCGACGTGAAAATGATCAGGGTCGTGATGAGGAGCGCCGAACTATCCATCGTAGGCGCTTTGAACCAGGTCAGAACAGTCCGATATGAACACCAGCCAAGGATTAGCAGGAACAGGACGTAGCCAACGTAGCCAAGATGCACCCGGACTTCCCAATATGAATTATGGAAGGTCAGCTTGGTTCCGAACGGCTTGAAATCATTCTCATTGATTGTTTGCGCTGCGCCGACGTCATACTGCCAGAACCCCTCCAGGCCCACGCCGGCTATCGGGTGCTCGTGACTCAGGAGTTCGGCCTGCCGCCAGATCGCTGAGCGTCCCGAGAAGGTTCCATCCTTGCCCAGCAAGCTCAGGAAATCGTTCATCATCGTATTTTCAGGTATGCTGAGAATCACAATGACTCCCGTCAGCGCGATGCCGACGACCGCCATCAGAAGCGATGTCCGCAAGTGCTTGATTTGACCGAGGCTCATCCAAAAATACCGCACCCCGAGCAATCCGACTATGCCGACCACAGCAAAAACCAGGGACGTGGCTGAATGGGCCATGTACTGGAACACAAAGCAGATCGGCACAAAGGGTACTGCCAACAGGCGAACCCACAGGAACTCTTTTTGGTTGAGCGCCGTTGCCAGGCTGAGAAGCATCGCAAACAGCATTTGGATTGCGAACAGGTTCTTTGCGCCGACGCCATATGGCCCGCCGGTACTGAACGTGCTGATCGTCGGAATGGCAAATATCGTCGTGATCATGCCCGCAAACATGAGACAGCGTAGAGCCTGTCTTGTGTTCAACCGGGCACCGATGACAACGATCGTCAGCGGCGTCAGAAGCATCAATACACCAGCCCGGATGGCATCGGACGGGTAACCTGACCACATGAATGAAAGCAATCCGAATATGGGCAACAGAAACAACGGCCAGCACTTCAGGATTACGGGCACGACGTCACGATAGTACATCGCTGTAATTCCGAGAAAATACAGGACGAGCAAATAGCGGATCGGCGTGACACCATCGAGCGGCAAGTAAGTCACGAAGAACCAGACCGTCACAAGCGCCTGCTCCCACACAGGCGCCCTGCGGCCGGTGCGGTAGAGGTTCGCGAACCCCACAGTTTCTTTCTCGTTGACCTGAATGGGTTTGACCATGTTCATTTCGAGCGGCTCCCGGTGAGTGCGCGCTCCAATACCTCCAAGAAAAACCCGTTGGGCTCGATAAACACCTCATTCGTCATGGCAAGCAACTGGTTGCGGCAGGTTTCCAGCGCAGCATCATTCAGCATCACATCGCCGATCATCGCGGGAAGCGATTCGTCAAGTGGTTCCGCAATCGTGAACCCGCAAGCATGCCGCTTAACCCAGTCCCCCGTCTCAGTGCCGGCTGGGGCCACAGCAGGGGTCGCATAGTATCCGCCTTCATAGAGCCGATTTGGTAACAGCCAGTCGGAATTATACCCGGCCTCCATGAAATCCCCTGCCCAGACCAGATCCAGCCCCGCATAGATGGTCGCAAGATCCTCTGGTGAACGGTAGCGCCCGGCAAACGACATATTCGCGCGCGCATCGATCTCGGGCTCGAAAACGGGTATCTCTGTTCGCGCAGGCTGGCCGTGCAACTTGATTTCAAGCGTATCCGGATAACGGTCCGCTAGCGCGCATAAGAGCTCAAATGACCTCAGGCAACGCAAGTTCCCGATCCAACCGAGCCTCAACCGTCCGTTCGCTCCAGATCTCACCTGCCCCGGCGCATGTGGTTCAGGCCGCGGTCCGAAATTGCTTCCGGCGGCCAGGCGATTCTCAACCAGAAACGCCACATAGAAACCCCGATAGTGCTTCTCGAAATGATTGCGCAGGAAACCAGGCGAACTCACAACCAGACCAATAGTTCGCCGCAGCAGACTTTTCTCAAGCCACCGCATGACCTTTCCCACCACATCCGTCCGGGTAAGCATCCTGTGCACATCGAGACTCTCATAGACAACCGGTGTATCGAGCCCGGCAATGCGCTTGGCCAGAAAGGCGCAAGCCAGCATGTCCAGATTGCGCGCATAGATTACATCGGCATCGGTCAAGGCGTCCCTGGCACGGGCGGCAATTCGTGCACCGGAAAAAATGCGAGCCACACGCTGGGCAAAGGCCCCGTCACGGGTCTGCCCGAGGTCGATATTGTCCCACTCGGATGCAACACCATCCTGACGGCGCATCATGAAGCCGCGAACGGATAGGCCATCATCCTGCATGGCGCGAACACGGCGGCGCACTGCTGCGTCTCCTGCGTCATGACCAAAAAAAGCAACCCTGATCATTGCAGAACCCTGTGCCTCAGCATTTGCCGTCCCGAATGCGACAGACGTTGCGCCATCCGGATGTCCGGCGTCCAGCATGATCAGTGCGTAGAGACTTCTTTGGATGTCGCAGCGCTAATGCGTGCGTCACTCGGACTGGCTTGCGTGGGAATTGATTGCGCAGACGATGTCATCGATCCGGGTTTCGGCGACTTGTTCCAGCCAAAGAACGAGCGCTTGGCCTCCATCGAATAATACTTGCTGTAGGCCTTGTAAGTCGAACCTGGATCCTTGTGATGACGGCGGCGCGACAGGTCGACCATATTAAGCGTGATACCCAGCAGGTCAGCATTGAACGTCTTCAGTAGATGCAGCGATTGACGCACGGCAGAGCGCAGTGAACGGCGCCAGCGAATGACGAGGATCGTCTTGTCCACCTTGCCAGCCACGACACGGGCCTCCGCCATCAATAGCAATGGTCCGGTATCAATGAGGATGAGATCATACATCGAACGAAGGCGCGCAAGCAGGTCGTCGAATGCCCGGGTCCCGAACACGTCATGTGGCACATGACCGGATTTCGAAAGGGGAAGGATATCCAACATGCTGCGGTGATCTTTGCAGATCGCATCCGAAAGCTGGCCAGCGCCGAACAGGTGTTCGATGAAACCAATCTCTGGCGACAGGCCGGCCGCGTCGGTCAGCTGGCGGCGACGGAAGTCACCATCGATAACCAGTGTGCGCGAGCCCGACATCGCAGACATGCGGCCAAGGCTCAAGGTCAAGCTCGTCTTGCCTTCGTCCGGCAAGGACGATGTGACCGCGACAGTTTTCGTCTCACTGTCAATATCCGAGAATGCTATCGCAGCGCGCAGGTAGCGAATACTTTCCGAAAAAGCAGAAAGTGGATTGTCCACCAGGAAGTCGGCCGGATTGACTTGTGAAAATGGCAGAAGGCTCGTGCTACGGATCAACGGCACCGATCCGATTGAATTCACGCCAAGCTTGCGTTCAATATCCTCAGCCGAACTGATTTTCATATCGAAAATCTCGGCGAGCAAAGCCAGTCCCCCGCCAATCAGGCCACCAAGCAGCCCGCCAATGATCAGGTTGAGCATCTTGCGCGGGGAACTTGGACGTCCAGGAACCGAAGCTGTAGACAAGATATTCGCATCGGCCTGGACGAGGTCATCCTGTTCGCGCGTTTCCTTCGACCGGCTGATAAATTCCTCGTAGAGCACGCGGCTCGTCTCGGCGTCGCGCTCCAGTTCGCGCAGGCGAACAAGGTTGATATTGTTGCCGCGCAACTGCGCCGTCGATTGGCCGATGTTTGAGTTGATACTATCAATTTGCGCTTGGGCGACCTTGAGCTCGCTATCGAGATTGGTGGCGATCCGGTTCACTTCCGCCGTGATTTGACGCTCAATATCAGCGGCTTCATTGCGGGCGCCGATTAGTTCGGGGTGGGCAGGACCGAGCGTGGTCTCGAGTTCTGCTACGCGGCGAAGAATTTGGGCACGCTGAGACTTGAGGCTCGAGATCACTGGCGAATCCAGAACTTCGGCGATAGCATCTATGCCTGCGCCACTGTCGATCTGGCGCTTCATGCTTTGATACCGCGCCCGGACACGGCTCAGCTGCGATTCAAGCACGCTCTTCTGATTGGTGTTATAGGCGATTTGCTGTTCGGTGAGCGTCGCGCCCTGGGCTGACAAAAGTCCGGTTTCGGCTCGGAATTCCTCAACACGCTGCTCCTTCGCCTCCACTTCATCGCGCAGGCCAGCGACGCGTTCGGACAGCCAGGCGGTCGCACGGCGTGTTGCTTCCAGTTTGGAATCGAGTTGCTGGACGCGGTACTGGTCAGCAACGGCGTCGGCAATCCGAGCCGCCGTCTCAGGCGAGACGCTCGTCACGTCAACATTGATCAGGTAGGTCGTACCGATACGGCTGATATGGACCTTGTACGTCAGAGTCTGAACAACAGATTCGAGGATCGCCGCCTCACGCTCCTCAGCGCTGAGATTTGCGTAAGGAACTTCCTTCGTCACTTTCTGTCCGGTCCAGGACCGGATCTGCGCCTTCAATTGTGCGACAAGGCCAGGCTTTTTCTCGACCAGAGTCCAATTGAATTCAGGATCCTCGGCCAATTTCAGCTTTTTCGCGACTTTTGTGAGAAGCGACTTCGACCCCATCACGCGAACTTCGGTGTCGATTGTCGCCGTGCTTGCGGCCATACCGCCGAGCACGCTACCGAGGTCGATGACGTTTTCCTTGTTTGTATCCAGCTGAAGGATCGAGTTCGCCTTGTAGATTGGCGTCTGCGTAAACGTCATGTACGCGACCAGAAAGAAGGTCACGAGAAATCCGGTCACAATGATCCAGAATCGGCGATAGACAGTGCCAACCAGCGCCTTGAAATCAATAGGCATGTCGTCACGACCGTCACCGCCAAGCGATGGAGCCTGAGAAGGGATTTCAAGACTGTAAGTCTTTGTCAAAGCACTACACCAATTCGTAATTGTCGCTGCCCGAAACTCGGGCGGGGAAGATATCAGGGATAGAGTTTCAGGCCGACGCCCACGAGATTGACGTCATATGACGGATCGCCGAATACGCCGGCTCCGCTCGAATCGCGGTTTATGTGACGCGCGAAGGTTTCGAGATGAACGCGCTTGTTCATCTTGTAGGCTGCGGTCAGGGACAGATCGTTCACATCATCGGTCCGGTCGATTTCCTGATAGTCGTAGCTGACAATATTGGCGGCTGCCGACAGGATGATGTTACGACGAAGCTCGTGATCGATACTTGCTCCGAACGAAGTTTGGAGCGCGCTTGGCGAGTCGAATACGCCGATATCGACAACTCGGCGACCGGCTCTGAAGCCCACGGTCGTCAATCGTGTCGGGAACCATTCCATGCGACCATCTACTGACAGGCCGTCGACGTCCTTGAAGAAATCGTCTTCCTTGTCTTCGCTGAAATAACCTACCGCGATATCACCGCGCACCAGTGAGGTGAGTTCGAAATCCACACCGCCAGAGACGGTATAGCCGCTCGAGTCGCGCGATCTGACGCCACCCGTCAGAACTTGTGTCTGGTCGTATGACAGTTCGCGAACCGTACCTTGCCCGAAAACAGCGAAGTTCGGCGACACGGCATATGACAGTCTCGAGCGGGCATAAGTCACGCTATTATCGCGATAGTCCTGGTCGATCGGTGTTCCGGTGCCCGTCTGGCGTCCGTCTTCGTAATCTTCCTCGGACACTTCGACCAGATTGGTCCAACGAAACCGGTCGCTGTGGTAATCGGCATCAAAGGCCGCGCCCACGCGGGTGTGCTCAACCGGGCGGTCCAGACCAACCGAGTTGGCGAGATCCGTGCGCGGTTCGGCGAGGTCCTCGGCAAAAACGGCAGCGCCAAGCGACACATTCCGGTTCACGTCGAGACGTCCGCGCATGCGGGCACGCAAGTCGTTTGTCGATTCATCACCGATATCGAGATATTCGTTCCGGTAAGCAGACACCTGAAGGCCGACTTCGTGCACATTCCAATTGGTGCGCGCGGCCACTTCGATACCAATTCGGGCGATCGTATCGGAAATCTTGTTGCTGTTCGTGGCCTGGACGTTGTCGATATATGTCGCAGACGCGCTGGCGAAAGAATCGACCAGAAATGCGCCGAGGCGAATCGGCTCGGGATCGAAGTCTTCCTGGTGGCGGTCGCGAACGGACTCGTACTTGTCACGACTGTAATAGTCTTGGCCCTGCGCCACAGCGTTGCCGGCCACTATTCCTCCAGCAGCCACGCTTAGAAGGCAAACACGCTTGAAATTCGACATTTATGCAATCCCCTTGGGTAATTCTTGTTACGTGCCGGTCCTGATCAACTGGTTGTGTGTTGCAAACTTGGGACCAAGTTTATTGGTATTCTGTAGTTGCCATGAACAATCGGATTCCCGGAACGAAACAACGGGCAGAGCAATTGTGCGTGGTGTGATTCTGTGCGCTCTCTATGCGCTAAGCGAATGAAAATGTGCTGAATTGGATAGAACAAATTGCGCATAATGGCTTGGACGGCAAACGCAGCAACGCTGTTCGGCATCAATTTGGCGTGCCTTTGTCTGACGACAGGTGCATTTAGACCAAGCAGTATATTTCGCAACACCTGTCTCAAAGACATCCCCCACCCATATTCTATGCGTTGCGTATGGTCCAAACGTTCCAATAAAGGCCCTGCCCTGGCGATTGGCACGTTCCTGCGCCAAGGCCTCGAGGCGAAAGATCTGACCCCCATTCAATGTTGCTCGTATCCGAAGCCAATACGCTTCCAAAGCCCGTCAAAGCTACACCTTTGATGGTTAACTGTCACCCTGCGACTATCCCAAAAGCCGGACATTGACGACGTGGGTTCCTGGTGTTGCCCGCGCTCCACACCGCTGCTTTGAAACGTATGTTTTCCTGCCTCGTTTCAACGCTGGTCGCCGATCCACGAATGCGCCACATTGGCATGCGACTGGCATCAACGCTGCCCAATGTCCTGATTCGAGCCTGTCCCCATGAAAACACCCAGTCACTTCCCGTTGGAAAACTCCGCAGGTGATAAACGGCGCACGCAATGACGGAAGTCGATACGATCGTGATAGGCGCCGGAGCGGTCGGGCTCGCCTGCGCCGCTGAACTCGCTCGCCGGGGTCACGAAACCTATGTTCTGGAAGCCGGACGCGATATCGGCACGGGCACATCCTCGCGAAATAGCGAAGTGATCCATGCCGGCCTTTACTATCCGACCAACAGCCTGCGCCACCGGATGTGCGTGACCGGACGCCGACGGCTCTATGACTACCTCAGCGCCCACGACGTTCCGCACAAGCGCACCGGAAAACTGATCGTCGCAACCAGCCAAAACCAGATCGCCAGACTGGAAACATTGCTCGCCCAGGGCCACAGCAACGGTGTCGAAGGCCTGCGTATGCTCAGTGCCGCCGAGGCAAATGCTCTCGAACCGAGCCTGCGCTGTGTGGCGGCGCTTCTGTCGGAAGAAACAGGTCTGATCGACAGCCACGGTTTCATGACCGCCCTCCACCATGAACTTGAGGATCATGGTGGTGCAGTCCTGCTGGACGCAGCGGTCCTCGGCACAAGCATTCTTCCCGACGGCCGTTTCAGGATAAAGGTAGGCGGACGTGAGCCTTACGACGTCACCGCCCGCCACGTCGTCAATAGCGCCGGACTTTTCGCGCACCGTCTCGCCCGTGGAATGGAGAGATATGACGGCAATCTCCTGCCCACATTCACGCTGGCCAAGGGCAATTACTTCAACTGCCAAACGCCGCCTGCCTTTTCGCGACTGATTTATCCGGTCCCCGTCATTGGCGGATTGGGCGTGCATGTGACGCTCGATCTTGCCGGACAGATGCGCTTCGGTCCCGATGTCGAATGGCTCGGGCATGACGACCCGGACAAGGTCGACTACCGTGTGGACGCGGCGCGGTCTGACGCTTTCTACGAAGCTGTCCGAACGTACTGGCCCACCCTGCCGGACGGTGCAATCCTCCCGGCCTATTCGGGATGCCGCCCGAAGCTCTCCGGTCCTGACGAACCAACTGCCGACTTCCGAATCGACGGGCCCGCCCTGCACGGCCATGCTGGTCTCGTGCATCTCTTCGGAATTGAATCGCCTGGCCTCACCAGCTCGCTGGCGATCGCGGACGACGTCGCCGATCAGATCGACGCCTGACTCAGGACCACTTTGCGAGTCGGCAACTTGCCCGACGGCTAAGCTACCTGCAATTGCTTGAAAAAGCTGATCAGCTCCCGGTTGGATAGGCGTTCCGGCGTTTCAGCAAGCCCGCGAATCGAGAGGCGCTTTCGCGAGTCAGCATCAGACATGAGTTCGACCAGCCGGTCGGCATAGGCCTCTGGTCCCTCAGCAATGACGACGAGATCGTCGAGCACGTCCAGGAACCCTTCCAGGGCAACCGGATAGACGACGCACGGCATTCCCAGCATCAAATATTCAGCCACCTTGATGCTGACACCGCTGGCGATCCGCGTCGGGGCAAGACCAATCGCCGGACTTCCTGAAATACTTTCGAGACTCTGGACCCGGCCGAGCAGCTCGACGCCCCGGGTCTCGGCCTGCGCCGGAGTCAGGTCGGCGCAGATAGACCCGGCCACTTTCAAAACGGCATCCGGACGCTGCTTCAGAACCAGCGGCCAGATATCGTCCACAAGGTGCTTCAGGGCGTCGATATTGCCGGCATGCCGGGTGCCGAGAAATACGGCGTGGGCCGGCACATCCGTTTCCTGTACCGCGTGGACCGGAGGTTCAGGCCGCAACCAGATCGACTGCGCTTCAGGCAGAAGCGGGCTCAAGACGTGGAGTTCATTGTTCGAAGCATAGAAATTCACGGTCGATGCGCGGCACCGCTGCGCTTCTTCGGCTCGGGTGACCTCGGTAAAGTCCGGCGCCAGACCGTTTGCCCGAAACTGCTCTGCTCGCACTGAGAACAGGTCGTGCAACAGAACAGAGCGATGAGGAACGTCGGCCAGGTGATCAAGCAGTGGCCCAAGCGAAGAGTATTCGGCCACCGCAATATCGGGCGCGCCGCGGTTCACAAGGACAGCAACGTCCTTAGCTTCCCGGGTCTTGAGAGGGTCCCCAAGATAGGAATGGATCTTGATGTCAGCGCCCAGTTTACCGGCAATTGCCTTCGCTGCCCGGACGACAAACCGTCCCCAGACCTGCGGGGACAAAGACCAGTACCGCCCACCGATCCGAATACTTGCGGGCACGACCAGTTCGTCTGAAAGCTCCAGGAATTCAGGATGAACGGACATCCAGGGGCGGTTTCCAAAAGACCGCATGGGCGCAAACACGATGCGCACCCGCGTCCCTGCAGCTTTTACAGCACGCAGGAATATGGCGAGATAAGCTGAATTACCCGTCGTCATCACGTCCAGCTGGCGCTGAACGATCATGTCCATCCGCGGGGGGCTCGTCTCTGCCATCTATCACTCCTCACAACGCCCATTAAGGGAATTTCCTGCGCGTGCCCTGCAAGCCGGACGCCAGAATCGGAAGCGGCGGCTGGTTTCCCAGCCGCCGCCATAATGTCTCTCAGGCTGGGCCTGTCCTATTCAGCAGCAACCGGCAGGTCGACAGCCGACAGTTCAGTGTAGCGCTTCAGGTGGTGATCGACATTGCCGAATTCGGCGTCGATCATGGTCAGGCGCTTGAAATAGTGGCCGACGGCCATTTCGTCCGTCATGCCCATGCCACCATGAATCTGGATGGCTTGCTGGCCGACGAAACGCCCAGCCTGACCGATCCGCACCTTGGCCGCCGAAGCGGCCTTCTTGCGGGTCACTTCATCCTCGTCCACTTTCAGCGTCGCCATATAGGTCATTGAAACCGATTGCTCGTGCTCCATGAACATATCGACCATCCGGTGCTGCAGCACCTGGAACTTACCGATGGCCGTGCCGAACTGCTTGCGGTTGCGTGAGTATTCGACAGTCATCTCGTGGGCGACCTTCATCGCGCCACAGGCTTCGGCGCACAGGGCGGCAATCGCCTCGTCTGTCACCAGCTCCACCAGCGGCAGGCCATTGTCGACTTCGCCGACCACGGCATCTGCGCTGACAGACACGTTCTCGAAATACACTTCCGAAGCGCGACGCCCGTCAACTGTTGGGTAGTCGCGTGTCGAGACGCCCTTGGCATCCTTGGCGACCACGAACACGGTCACGCCCTTGGCGTCACGGCGTCCGCCCGACGTGCGGGCGGTCACGATGAAATGCGTCGCCCAAGGCGCGCCGACCACGACAGCTTTGTGCCCGTTGATCGAGAATCCCGAGCCGTCTTTCTTGGCAGTGGTTTCGAGATCGGCAAGATTGTAACGGCCGCGCGGTTCGGCATAGGCGAAGGCGAATATCTGCTCGCCCGACATGATGCCGGCCAGGTGTTCGGCCTTCTGCGCGTCACTGCCGCGCTTCAGGAATCCGCCGCCGCAGACGACGCTTGGCAGGTAGGGCTCGACAACGAGGCCTTTGCCGAACTCTTCCATCACGACCATCGCATCGATCGGACCGCCGCCGAGGCCGCCGTCTTCTTCACTGAATGGCGCCATGAGCAGGCCGAGTTCAGCGAACTGGGCCCACATAGCCGGGCTCCAGCCCTCTTTCGACGCCACGACCTTACGGCGCGTGTCGAAATCATACTGCTCGCGGATCAGCCTTGAGAGGCTGTCGCGGATCATGCCTTGTTCTTCGGTAAAATTGAAATCCATGAAATATCTCCCTGTCCCTGTGCCTTAAAGGCCGAGGATCATTTTGCTGATGATGTTGCGCTGGATCTCATTCGATCCCCCATAAATCGACGTCTTGCGCATATTGAAATACGTTTCTGCCGTGAAGTTGGAGTGGTCCGGGCCCACGCCACGTTCGTTGGAACCGTCGGGTTCCATGCCAGCCGTATAAGGGGCCGCATAGTTGCCGACAGCCTCAAGCGTGAGTTCCGTCAGGCGCTGTTGAATCTCCGTACCCTTGATCTTGAGGATGGAGCTCTCAGGTCCGGGCCCCTTGCCCGCAGATTCCGCAGCCAAAGTACGCAGTTCGGTGAATTCCAGCGCCGTCAGGTCGATTTCCAACTGACTGATCTTGCGGGCAAAATCGCCGGACTGGATCAGCGGCTTGCCGTCGACCAGTTCTTCGCTTGCAATGGCACGGAGCTTTTCCACGCCGCGCTTCGAGCGGGCGACGCCCGCAATGCCCGAACGTTCGTGAGCGAGGAGGAACTTGGCACAGGTCCAGCCTTCGTTTTCCTTGCCGACGAGATTACCAACCGGCACGCGTACGTCCGTCAGCCATGTTTCGTTCACTTCATGGCCGCCATCGATCAGTTTGATCGGGCGCACTTCGACACCCGGCGTCTTCATGTTCACGAGGATGAAGCTGATACCTTCCTGAGGCTTCTTGGCCGTCGGGTCGGTGCGGCAGAGGAAGAATCCCCAGTCGGCAAATTGCGCGAGCGTCGTCCAGGTCTTCTGGCCATTGATCACCCACTCGTCACCGTCGCGAACAGCTGTCGTCTTGACGCTTGCAAGGTCCGATCCTGCGCCGGGCTCGGAATAGCCCTGGCACCACCACACGTCGCCTGACTTGATCCCGGGCAGGTATTCCTTCTTCTGCTCCTCGGTGCCGAATGTGTAGATAACCGGAGCGACCATCGCGGCGCCGAACGGCAGCGGCATGATCGCGTCGACGCGCGCATTTTCCTCTGACCAGATATAGCGCTGGGTCGATGTCCAGCCCGTGCCACCATACTTCTCGGGCCACGCGGGCACGGACCAGCCTTTTTTGCCCAAAATCTTGTGCCAGGCGAGGAATTCATCTCGCGTCAGGTCTTCGCGCGTTCCAACGCCAGCGAGTTCCTTCGGGTAATTTTCGGTAATGAAGGTACGAACTTCATCGCGAAAGGCGACTTCCTCAGGGGAAAAATCAAGGTTCATGAGCGTGGAACTCCTCCGGGCAGATTATTTTAGGGCTGACTTGCACTCTCTATGTCAGTCAAACAGGTCTCGTGGCAAGGTTACGCGCACGTAAACGTAAACTTTGCCGCAGGTTTTCCATGCGTTTCCGCAGGGTTCACATGCGGATTCAGGACGTCGCAGGCTCGGCGATGAACGGCGCGCAGGCGGTTTTCAGCACGCCAATCGCTGTCGCCGAACCGAGACCGCCCCCCGTCTGGAACTCAAGCTGCATCAGCGGCTTCAACCCGAGACGCTCGAGGGCCGCCTCATGCGCAGGACGTTGCGTGCAGTGGGATGCGATGCAGTGGCTGATCGCGGCAGGATCAATCGCATGAACGATGCCCGCAGCAATGGTCGTTGCAAACCCATCGAGCACCACCGGAACGCCTTCGTGCCGCGCCGCGATTATCGCTCCGACGCACGCCGCCAGCTCGCGACCGCCAAGGCACCGCAGCGCTTCAAGCGGATCGGACAGATGACCGCGATGCAGCGTCAGCGCCCGGCTGACCAGCTCGACTCGCCGCTTGGACAGCGCCGGGGGCGTCAAATTGCTCGGACGCACCCAGTAATCCGGCGAACCGCCATAAAGCGCGCAAGCCACGGCGGCAGCGGCCGTCCCTACCCCGGCCCCTGACACAGCCAGCGCCAGCAGGTCTGGCTTGTCTTCAATCGCCTCGAATCCGAAAGCGATCGTCGCCGCGCATTCCCGTTCACTCATGGCGGCCGTCACGGCGATGCTGGGTGTTGGATTGTCGAGCGCGAGTTCGAAGACGCGAATATTGGCACCGGCCTGTGTGGCAATCGCCGACAAGGGCGCCCGTCCTTCCCTCAAAGCGTCGACATGCGCACGCGTGTCCGTATTCGTGGAAAGTGAGACGCCTTCGTCCACTAGACCGTGCGATCCAGCAAAGATCGCGAGGACCGGCTTCTCGATCCGCGGTGGATACCTGTGCTGCCAATTGGCCAGCCATTCCGCCGCTTCGCCGAGGCGTCCGAAATCGCCTTCCCGCCCCATCGTGAGCAAAGCCGCCCTGACCCGCGCGCCTGGGGCCGTGTCGAGCGCAATTGGCTTGTGAACAAGCGCTCGAACATCGTCGAGAGGGGCGGTATTATTGGCAGGCTCAGTCACGTCAGTCAGTCTCCCGGTTCCCCGAAACTGGGAACAATGCGCTTTTATCAGAGAAATCGGTCAACGCACGACAAGGATTTGTTACCTTGCGCCGTGTCACACTTGCCCATCCTGCTCCATGGATTACGCTGTATATTGATGACTGGCCAACCGATAAAGACCCCTTGCATAAAAGTCTGCGCAATAGACGCCACTACAGGTTGGTGTCTGGGGTGCGGACGCACTTTGCCGGAAATCGGCCGATGGGTCGCGATGGGGGGCGATGCACGCAACGACGTCACCCAATCCCTGCCGGAGCGGATTTCAGAACTCAAGGCCATGGGAAAGAGATAGGTTTGGGCGGGGCGTTGGGAAAAGCTGTTTCAATGTTCGCTGCTGCCGCGATGATCGCGACGGCCGTCGTTTTCTTTGTCGTGCCCAAACTTCATGATCGAGAGACATCAGATGACGTGCCGACCGTGGCATCAGCCGTCGTCGCGACACAACAGGCAAGCTTCGCCAATGCCGCCATCATCGACCGGGAACCGGACGGCCATTACTGGACCCGTGCAGATGTCGATGGAACCGCTGTGAAATTCATGGTCGATACCGGCGCCAGCACCGTGGCGATCACCTTTCGGGATGCGCAGCGGATTGGCCTCAAACCTGAAGACCTCGAGTACAAATGGGAAATTCGCACCGCCGGCGGCGTCGTGCATGGCGCGGCCGTCACGCTGGAAAAGATCCGGATTGGCCAGGTGGAAGTGGAAAATGTCGAGGGCATGGTCCTGCGCGAAGGTTTGGAACAATCCCTGCTCGGCATGACATTCCTTGGCGAACTCTACTCATATGAGTTCCGCAAGAGCCAGCTTGTCATACGCCAGTAACAGGCGCGCCATCCTGTCCCCGGCCGATGCCAATCTCCCAGGCAAACCGTGACTCGTCACCCGCCCAGCGCGCATAGGCAACGCGCCCCTGAAGGCCAGCTGCGTTCATAAGATCCCTGTACCAGGTCTCTTCACCTGCATTCAGGCGCTGCGGATGCACGCCCCACAACAGGCAGGCCTGCCGCAGGCGCTGGTCATCAAGTGAACCATACAGAATCGGCGCCGCGCCGCGAACGCGCGAGAAGCGCGCCAGCCGGTCAAACGCACCGGTTCGCAGGGCTAACGCCGTCGCCCCCTCAGACGCCGCCATCGCTTGCGCTGTTTCGGCGACGACATCGATTGCGTTCGTGCTTGCGCTGTCGCCATCGAATTCTGCGATCGACCGGCGATAGTCTTCTGAATTCTCGGTCGCGCGAATGATCCGGGACATGATCGCGACAGCCGTGGCGGGGTGACGCCCGACGGCTGTCTCGGCAGATAGCATGACCGCATCAGCACCCTGGTAAATCGCTGTCGCCACGTCGCTCGCTTCGGCCCGGGTCGGCGCGGAATTCTCGATCATCGATTCCAGCATCTGCGTTGCCACGATCACAGGCCGCCCCGCGGCGCGCGCTGCCCGCACAATCCGCCGCTGGATAACCGGCACATCCTCCGGTGCAAACTCCACCCCGAGGTCGCCGCGCGCCACCATCACGGCATCGGCTGCTTCAACAATCGCCAACAGATTCGTGATCGCAGCCGGCTTTTCCAGTTTCGCGACCAGCGGCGCCCGGCCGGCAATAATCGCCTTGGCTTCGAGCACGTCTTCGACTGTCTGGACGAAGGACAACGCAACGATATCGACACCGATCTCCAGTGCGAAGGCGAGGTCCTTGCGATCCTTGTCCGTCAACGCCTGAACCGGCAGGGCCTTTCCGCGAACCGTGAAGCCTTTCTTGTCACCCAGCTTGCCCGGGACTTCCGCGCGCACGCGCGGCTGGTCCCCCGCTTGGGTTACAGTCAGGATCAGCTTCCCGTCATCGACAAGGATCATGTCTCCGACCTCAAGCATGGCAACAATTTCCGCATGCGGAACCGGGATCACATCGTCCCGATCGGTTTCGTCGGCCGCGACCAACTCATACTCGGCGCGGAAGCCCAGCTTCATCGTTCCGCCGGGAAACCGGCCGACACGCACCTTGGGGCCTTGCAGGTCTGCCAGCGTGGCCAGGGGCTGGCCCAACGCCGCTTCGGCCGCACGTACGGCTTCGAGCGCCTCTCGGTGCGCCTCATGCTCGCCATGACTGAAGTTCAGGCGGAAGACATCCACTCCAGCTTCGGCCAGTGCGCGGATTTCCTTGCGCGAGCGGCTGCCCGGTCCCAGCGTCGCAACAATCTTGGCATTCTCGCCGCGAAGTCTGTTCTGGCTCATCCTGATTCTCCAATGACGCTGGGTGTGCAACTCGTCATATGCGACTCGTGGCCAGGTCGCCAGCGCTTCCGATAGCGCAAACATCAACGCTGTAGCGTAAAACTTTGACGAAGATGCATCCAAACACCGGTCGCAACGCGTGTCGCAGTCACCAGTTCAGGCGAACACAAAGCCTATGAAAGCCGGCTGCAGGTGCGACAGCCGTCGGTCGACGCCCGAAACCAAGCTTCAGATGCGTCGCCCCCCCTGCCCTATCTCGACACTCAGGCAACACCGTCCGCTTTTACAGCAAACGGATCGTAATTGAGGATCGGGGAAAGCCACCGCTCGGCTGTACGCATGTCCCAGCCTTTTCGGGCTGCATAGTCCTCGACCTGGTCCCGCTCAATCCGCCCGACGGCGAAATACACGCATTCGGGATGAGCGAAATACATACCGGACACGCTGGATGCTGGCGTCATGGCGCAGCTTGATGTCAGCGACACGCCTATCCTGTTCTCGGCATCCAGCAGCCGGAACAGGGTTTCTTTTTCGGTGTGCTCCGGTTGGCTCGGATATCCCGGCGCGGGGCGGATGCCGCGGTATTTCTCACCAATCAGGTCGGTGGCGTGAAGCGCCTCATCCGGCGCATACGCCCATAATTCTCGGCGCACGCGCTCGTGCATATACTCGGCTGTGGCTTCCGCGAACCTGTCGGCCAGAGCCTTCACCATGATCGCGGAGTAGTCGTCACCCTTCGCCGCAAATTCGGCGGAAATGGCCTCGACTTCCGATCCGGACGTCACGCAGAACCCGCCCAACCAGTCTTCGCCTTCCGGCGCGATGAAGTCGGAAAGAGCGAAATTGGCCCGCTCATTGTCCTTGACCATCTGCTGGCGCAGCGTGTGGAAGGTGTCGCCGGTTTCCAGCAGGATATCGTCGACCCGGCTGTTGGCACGCCAGAATCCCACAACCGCCTTCGGTTTGAACCAGGCTTCACCGATGAGCCGCTGCATCATCACTTCGGTATCACGCCAAAGACCGCTCGCCGCTTCGCCGACAATTTTGTCTGTCAGGATGGCGGGGTATTTCCCGGCAAGGTCCCAGGCCGCAAAATATGGTGTCCAGTCGATATACCTGGCCAGCGTCGCCAAATCGATGTCGTCGAACGTGCGCACGCCGGAATAAGTCGGCGCCGGGCGTTCATAGGCGTCCCAGTCGATCTTCAGAGCCGCCGCGCGGGCTTCGGCAATCGGCAGGCGCGGTTTGGGCGGCCCATCCTTGCGGGATTCCCGCATCCGCTGGTAACGGGCTTGGGTCTGCGCCACGAGCGCTGGCTTGTCTTCGGCATTTAGCAATGAACTCACGATGCCGACGGCGCGGCTCGCATCGGAGACATGGATCACGGGTGCGCACTTGATCACCGGGTCGACTTTCACCGCGGTGTGAGCCGGGCTGGTCGTCGCGCCGCCGATCATCAGCGGCTGCGTCATGCCCCTCCGTTGCATTTCAGACGCCACATAGACCATCTCATCCAGGCTCGGCGTGATCAGGCCCGACAGGCCGATGATGTCCACATCCAACTCGATGGCCGTGTCGAGAATTTTCTCAGCTGCGACCATCACGCCGAGATCGATGATCTCGTAGCCATTGCAGGCCAGGACAACGCCGACAATGTTCTTGCCGATGTCGTGCACATCACCCTTCACGGTGGCCATCAGCACCTTGCCGTTTGACACATCGACCGTACCCAGCCGGATTTTTTCTTCCTCGAGATAGGGCTCGAGATAGGCCACGGCGGCTTTCATGACCCGGGCCGACTTCACAACCTGCGGCAGGAACATCTTGCCCGAACCGAACAGGTCGCCGACGACGTTCATCCCGTCCATCAGCGGGCCTTCGATCACGTGCAGGGGCCGTTCGACCGACTGTCGCGCCTCCTCGGTGTCCACTTCGATAAATTCGGTAATCCCGTGAACGAGGCTGTGCTCGATCCGTTTTGCGACCGACGCTTCGCGCCAGCGTGTGTCCTTCTCCTGCACCTTGCCCTTCTGGCCCCGGAAGGTTTCGGCAAGGTCGACCAGTCTCTCGGTCGCATCGGCGCGGCGGTTGAGAATGACATCCTCAACCCGTTCCCGTAGCTCCGGCTCGATATCGTCATAAATATCAAGCTGGCCAGCATTGACGATGCCCATGTCCATACCCGCCGGGATGGCATAATACAGGAAGACCGAATGCATCGCCCGGCGCACCGGTTCGTTGCCCCGGAAACTGAACGACACGTTCGAGAGCCCGCCCGAGATATGACACCCCGGACACGTCTCGCGGATCACCTTGGTGGCCTCTATGAAGTCGACAGCGTAATTGTTGTGCTCCTCGATTCCAGTCGCGACGGCAAACACGTTCGGATCGAAAATGATGTCTTCCGCCGGGAAGCCAACCTCTTCGGTCAGGATCTTGTATGCCCGCTGGCATATCTCGATCTTGCGAGCGGCGGTGTCGGCCTGGCCCGCCTCATCGAACGCCATGACGACGACGGCCGCACCGTAAGACAGGCAGGCGCGTGCATTCTTGCGAAAGGCATCCTCGCCCTCTTTCATCGAGATCGAGTTCACAATCGCCTTGCCCTGCACGCATTTCAGCCCGGCTTCGATGACCTCCCATTTGGAACTATCGATCATCACCGGCACGCGGGCGATATCTGGTTCCGCAGCGATTAGATTGAGGAAGGTGCGCATCGCTTCGACACCTTCCAGCATGCCTTCATCCATGTTGACGTCGATGATCTGGGCGCCATTCTCGACCTGGCTGCGGGCAACCTCGACGGCGGCCGGATAGTCGCCCGCCGTGATCATCTTGCGGAACACGGCCGAGCCGGTGACGTTGGTGCGCTCGCCAATGTTGACGAAGTTGGAAGAAGCCTTGGTCATGATACCTGTCTAGCTTTTGGGCCGAACGACGCCGGGGAGGCCATCGATACTTTCGGCATTTGTCTGAAAGTGGGTTTCTGTCCATTCGTCGACGGACTTGTTGTCAATATATCGCGTCAGCTGATCACGCTCGCCTTTGAATTCGTAGAATGGCACGCCCCAGCCGCAGCTGTCGGCAATCCGATCGATCTTGATAACGATAACCGCCCGCGCCCGGTCAAAACCGGGGAACTGGGCGAGCATGTCCGGAAAGCGAGGATTGCCCACATCAATGGCTTCGCCCTGACCATACAGGCGCAGGATATTGGCGGGACCTTCGAAGGCGCAAAACATGATCGTGATACGCCCGTTTTCCTGCACGTGTGCCTGGGTCTCGATGCCGGAACCGCCGAGGTCGAGATAGGCGACAGTCATGTCGTCGATCACCTTGAACGCGTCGTAGCCCTTGGGGGACAAATTGATGTGTCCGTCGGAGCCAAGCGGCGCTGTGGCAACAAAGAAGAGTTTCTGCGCTTCAATGAAGCGGATCAGCTTGTCGTCGAGCTTGTCATAGGTCTTACCCATTTTTGCGCGCCCTCCCTGCATCCAACGGCCAGTTGCCATCAGCGATTTCTTGGAAGCCTTCTGCGGGCTGATTGTACCAGTATATCCATGCCTGTTCGCCCGTCGGTGCAGTATGGTCATCCAGTAGCGGTATCTTCTTTCTCACATAAAGCGAGGTAGCCGGATCATCAGTGACATCCTCGAATGCATCCATCGCTCCAATGAGCGACACGTCAGACAGTTCGTAGCGCACGCCGTGGCACAGCGTGTCGCCATCGACCACGCCCGGAAAGCCGCCAAGGTCCAGGAGACGCCCGCGAAACCGGCAAGGTCCCAGGAACGTACCCGAGCTCTCCAGCGGCAGGTCAGCCGGCATGCCCGCTGCGCCCTGTTTCAGCAGGCCGTAGAACACGAACAGGTCGCCTGATTGAACCGGATCGCCTGTCATGATGCCAGCACAAAGGGTTCCAGCCCGGAAAGCCGCATGTCGTGCGAAGTCGGCACCGGATCACGCGGCGCCACGCCATCGACCGCCTTCGCTATGGCTGCAATATGCTCTGGTGTCGTTCCGCAGCAACCACCCAAAATATTGACGATTCCGTCTCTCGCCCAGGCACTGACGGAGTTGGACGTTTCTTCCGGCTGCTCGTCATACTGACCCATCTCGTTCGGCAGACCGGCATTCGGATAGGCTGCGACCAAGGTGTCCGCAATCCGCGACAGCGACGCAATGTGCGGGCGCATCAGGTCGGCACCCAGGGCGCAGTTGAACCCGATTGCGAACGGCTTGGCGTGGCGCACGGAATTCCAGAAGGCTTCAACCGTCTGGCCTGACAGTGTTCGGCCAGACCGATCCGTGATCGTGCCCGAGATCCAGATTGGCAGCTTGTCCATGCCTTCGGCTTCCAGGTCCATGATCGCCTTGATCGCCGCCTTGCAATTCAGCGTGTCAGTAATGGTCTCGATCAGGTAGAGATCGACGCCGCCTTCATTGAGGGCCTGGACCTGCATACGGTAGGCGTCATAGACTTCATCAAACGTCACCGCGCGGTGGCCCGGGTCATTCACGTTCGATGACATGGACAGCATCTTGTTGAGCGGGCCGATCGAACCGGCGGCAAAGCGCGGCTTGTCCGGTGTCTTCGCGGTCCACGCATCGGCGGCAGCCCGTGCGAGCTTCGCGCCCTCCAGGTTGATGTCACGCACAGCGTCCGCGTCGAGCTTGTAATCGTCCTGCGCAATCGTCGTTGCCGAGAATGTATTGGTCTCGGAAATGTCGGCGCCAGCCTCGAAATAGGCATTGTGCAGGTCAGTCACTATATCCGGTCGCGTCAGGCAGAGGATGTCATTGTTGCCCTTCATCTGGCCTTCATGACCGATGAAACGGTCCCCGAGGAAATCGGCTTCGTCGAGGCCACGCCGCTGGATCATCACACCCCACGATCCATCAAGGATCAGGATGCGTTCCTTTGCGGCGGATTTTAGGGCAGCGATGCGTTCAGTGCGGTTCATGTCATTGCCTCATGCAGCCTGGGCAGGCTTTGGTTTCATGCCGAGCAGGCGGCATGTCGACAGGGCCAGGCCGGCCCGGTTCAGTGTGTAGAAATGGAACTTGTCGACGCCCTCGTCGGCCAGCTTGTGGCAGAGCTCGGCCGCGACATTCGCGGTAACGAGATCGCGGGTTTCCTCGTCATCGTCGAGGCCCTCGTAAAGGCCATGCAGCCAGTCCGGCAGGCTTGCGCCGCACAGGGTTGAAATGCGCTTCAGGCCCTTGAAGTTGGGTTGCAGCATGATCCCCGGAATGATCGGCATGGTGACGCCGCCCGCCCGCGCCCGCTCAAGAAAACGGAGATAGGTGTCAGGCTCGAAGAAGAATTGCGATATCGCGCGGTCTGCGCCAGCGTCCTGCTTGGCTTTCAGGAACGCGATGTCCTGGTTCCAGCCGAGGCTATCGGGGTGCTGTTCCGGATAACAGGATACGGAAATCTCGAATTGCTTGCCAAGTTCGGGACGGTGCTCACGCAAGCCCGCAATCAGTTCGACCGAGTCGCGAAACCCGCCCGGATGTTGCCGGAACGCCGCGCCCATGCCTTCGGTCGCATCACCGCGCAGCGCCACAATATGGCGGATGCCCGCATCCCAGTAGCCGTCGGCCACGTCGAGCACTTCTTCCTTCGTCGCAGACACGCAGGTCAGGTGCGCTGCAGGCAATAGCAGCGTGTTGCCTGCAATCCGCTTGACGGTGTCGTGCGTACGCTCGCGGGTTGACCCGCCTGCCCCGTAAGTGACCGACACAAAGTCGGGTGCCATCGGCTCAAGCCGCTGCACAGTCTGCCACAAGCGCTCGGCCATGGCATCGCTCTTCGGAGGGAAGAACTCGAACGACACGGACGGCGCGGAATCGGATTGGCGATCAGCGATCGACAGGGAGCTCATGCGGTGGCCTCCTCAGGCAGAGCCAGCTTTTCGGCGACCCAGATATTAACGACAAGGCCCGGACTGGACGCATCGGGCGGGTCAAAAGAATGCGGCTCGGACAGCTCGAGCTTCGCGTCGGCGGCCCAGCTTGCCATATTGTCGTCTCGCATCCCGAGCCGGTGATGACCATGCTCTTCGCGCAAGAATTCCAGGTCGTGGGCTGCGAAGTCGACGACCAGCAAACGCCCACCCGGCTTCAGGACGCGGCTGGCTTCCGCAATCACCTTGCCCGGCGCGTCCATGAAGTGAAGCACCTGATGGATGATGACGAGATCTGCCGAACTGCTGTCAAACGGCACGGCAGTCACATCGCCCTGCCGGACGCGCGCGTCGGCAATGCCCGCATGCTCCAGATTGGCCCGCGCGACAGTCAGCATGTGATGGCTGAGATCGATGCCTTCCGCTTCGCGCGCCAGGGGCGCGAACAGGACGAGCATGCGGCCCGTGCCGGTGCCAAAATCGATCACGCGTTCAAACGGCCCCGGACCTGCCAGGTCAAGCAGTGCGTCCTCGATGGACTCATTCGGATAGTGCAATGACCGGATCGTGTCCCAGGTACCGGCAATGCCGGAAAAGAATGATTCGGCAGATGCGGCCCGCAGGGCCGATACTTCGGCCAGCTGCGCAGCGTCCCGGCGCAAAGTCGGGACGTCGACGAGGTCTTGCGTGAACAGCGAGTCGAGAAAAATGCGCCCCTCGCCCCGACTGGCGGCGCGGTAGAAGACGAACGAGCCTTCGGGCATCCGCTCAACCAGTCCGGCTCCGGTGAGTGCTTTCAGATGGTGTGACAGTCGCGGTTGCGATTGCGCCAGCACCTGAACGAGTTCGCCGACTGACAAGTCGCGCTGGCGCAACAAGGCGAGAATTCGCAAGCGGGTCGGTTCGCCCGCAGCGCGGAGACGGTCTATTGTGGAGGCAATATCTGGCTGCATATCGCCATATAAACATTAGTTTATATGTTTTGCAAGATTGCACTCACGCCACAGTGCACATGAATTTACCAATTAGTCAGTTGATGCGTCCCTATTGAGCCTCCATTTACCGCCTAGAACCAGACCCCGGGACCATTCTCATGCAAATTCGATCTTTCGGGGCCGCGCTGATATTCGGCCTCGGCGCCTGCGCGTCGACCCCACCGCCTGAAGCGGGCGCTGTTGCGGACCCTTATGAAGGGTTCAATCGCCAGATGTTCGCATTCAACAATGGAGTCGACCGGTATGCGCTGGCGCCAGCCGCGTCGGTGTACGAGACGGTGACCCCGGCATTCGCTCGCGATCGGGTCGGTGATTTCCTTGGAAATCTAAAATCCCCGGTAATTTTCGTGAACGACGTGCTGCAGGCCCAGCCCGACCGGGCGGGGGATACGTTCTTTCGCTTCACCATCAACACGACAATTGGCCTGGTCGGCTTGTGGGATGCCGCAGAATATTTCGGGATTGATGGGCATCGGGAAGATTTCGGCCAGACATTGGCCGTATGGGGCGTCGGAAGCGGCCCCTATCTCGTCATGCCCCTCCTCGGACCAACCAACCCGCGCGACCTGTTGGGATCCGGTGTCGACAGGGCATTTGATCCCCTCACCTGGACCGAATTTGCCGGTCAGCCGGACCTCGACGACCAGATCGCCATTGGCCGTGGGGTGTTGGGTGGCCTGAATGCACGGGTTGCGCTGGACGACCAGATCAGGACCCTGAACGAACAACCGGAACCTTATGTTGCGCTCCGCCGTATTTATTCATCTCAGCGTCAGGCTGCCATTCGTAATGGTCAGATCGTCGATGAATCGGAAGCCTATGACGATCTCCCTGATTTTGACGAATTTGATAATTAACCAGAGCCTGATGACTCAAACAGGAGCAGTTTCTTGAACCGGATTACAATCACAGCCATGGCCCTGGCCGGGTTGGCACTGTGCGCCTTGCCGGCCGCCGCAGACGCCAAGACCGAAGCCTATGTTCAGGCGAATGCAAGCGAAGCCCTGGCGACGCTGAATGACCCGTCTCTGACGGCCAGCCAGCGCACCAGCACATTCAGCACCTACATGGACAGGTTCACCGATCTGGACGCCGTGTCGAATTTCGTGATCGGCAAGTATAGCCGCCGGTTCACCCCGGCAGAACTGGCCGCCTATCGCACGGCATTCCGTACCTATGCGCTGGCCGTTTATGAAGCCCAACTGGACGACTATCGCGGCAAGGCTGTGGTGGTGAAGGATTCTGTCGATCGGTCGGAGACGGATTCGATCGTGAATACGGTGATCGAGCGCCAGGACGGCAAGAACATGGATGTGCGCTGGCGCGTTCTGACCCGGGATGGCAAATACCAGGTCGTCGATGTTGCGCTCAATCTTGATGGCAACCTGATCTGGCTTGGCATCGAACAACGGGCCCAGTTCATCGCCCTTCTGGATCGTGCGAACGGATCTGCAGAGGCCCTGATTTCCAAGATCGAAAGCATGACGGCCGAATTGAAAGCGTCAAAGCGAACCTGACTCTGCTTAATATTGATTGTTTTCCGGGACTTGCAGTCGCCTCTTGGAAGAATTTGGTTAAATTGTCATAGACTTCGTATATAAAGCGAAACCAAGGGGACGCGGCGGGTATAATCCGGCTGGGTCTTCGCCGTGCCCATTCCTGGCGTGCGGCGCGCGACTACATCCGGATTGGTTTCAAGACCCAATGAGAGTTTCGGTCTACAAGGACAGATATCCGACCTCGTTCGTCGTGCCCCGGCGCAGCGGGCACCAGATCGACAGCCGCCTGTTTTTGCCCTTCGACAAGATTTACGGCCGACTTGACGGCGTCGCTTTGCTTGCGCCCTTCCATAATGCCGATCTTGTCCATGCCTTCAACAGGGTTCCGATCGGCGAGAAAAAATATGTCATCTCGTTCGAGAGCCATCTGCCGCGACGTTTCGGATTTGAACGGGACAATTCCTACACCAACTGGATGACAAGGGAATTATCCGGTCGCCATTGCCGTCGGATCATTGCGCTGTCGCATTATGCCCGCAACCAGTTCATCGACCAGACCAAGAGCCTCAGCACGTCCGGCGACCTGTTGGACAAGCTCATGGTGCGCCACCCGAATGTCCTGCTGGGACTGAAGGAAGATGCACTCGCCGAGGATCTCGAACAGGGCCGCATGGACCACCTGGTGATCACCTTCATTGGCGCGCATTTCGGACGCAAGGGCGGCTGCGTTGCGGCGTTGCTGGCGCAAAAGGCGCACGCTGAAAACCTGCCCCTGCGCGTCCAGATCGTGTCATCGCTCAAGGTCGGCGCCGCCACATGGACAGATCCGACGAGCGACGGGTTTTTCGATCCCTATATGGAGATGCTCAAACTTCCCAATGTCAGGCTGTTCAGCGGCCTGCCAAACGGCGATGTCCGGCAGATGCTGCGCCGGTCGCACTTCGGCTTCCTGCCGACCTTCTCCGATACGTTTGGCTATTCGATTATCGAGGCCATGGCCGAGCACGTGCCGTCAATTGCGACTCCCGTACAAGCCATTCCGGAATTCCTGCAGGACGGGGTCAACGGCCTGATGCTGCCCCTCAATGTGGACGAATTGGGTCATTGGGTCCAACCGCCAAAAGACCAGAGGCATACAGAATCCTACGCCCGTTTCTACGAAGACGAGATCGAGAAACTTGCAGACCATGCTCTGGGCGCGCTCCGTCCCTATTTCGACGTTCCCGAAAAAATATTGCCGCTGCGCCGCAACGCAAGGCTGACGGCTGAAAAAATGTTCTCGCCGACCGTGTCAGGGGCCTTTTACGATCCGTTCTATGAACGCATCGCCAAAGAAAGCCTGTCGAGCCGGCCCGAACGGGGGCCGCTCGACGTGTCCTCGCCGACCATTGCTGAACTGGCGGACCAACTGGCCTAGTGTCCAGTTCGGAACTACAGGAGTGCTCATGCCTTATATTGGCTGAGGCTGACGCGGGATGACATTATCCGAATGACGACACGATGGAACCTGCTCCGGCTTGTGTGTGTGTTGGCCCTGTGGGCTTTGCCTGTCCTTCCGGGGACCGGCCAGACCCCAGAAACGTCATCACCTCCATCCCCCCAGCAGCTAGTCCAGACCCGGGCAAATGCGCCTGACGACCAAGCGATCGAAAATCGGATTGCAGCGATTTTTTTGCAAATCGACTCCCTCGCCCATGTCGAGGTCGACGTACGCGAGGGCGTGGTGTCGCTGACGGGCTCCGTGTCAAACTCTGCTACGGCGCTACGCGCCAAGGATATTGCCGGACGTCTTGAGGGCGTTGTCACGGTCGAGGACAAGATTGACCGGACGCTTGATATCGAGGGCAATGTTTCGCCGCTCGTCGACAATTTCAATACCAAGATGA
The DNA here is from genome assembly GCF_037969335.1 of Hyphomonas sp. Lineage (GTDB taxonomy): Bacteria > Pseudomonadota > Alphaproteobacteria > Caulobacterales > Hyphomonadaceae > Hyphomonas. Next base: position 41,144 of record NZ_JBBKXE010000095.1, read on the forward strand.
AAAGCTATTATCGCGCCCTTCCGCTTCTCGGGCTGGGACTGGCGCTGTTCCTGATCATCAGCTTTGCCGGGCACCTGCTGGCGAACTGGATGTGGCTGTGGCGCCGCTTGCTGCGCAATCCGTTTCTCGCCGAGCTTGTCTCGCAGGCGGTACGCGTCGCCTCAGTTGCGGTGGCGCTGGTGCTGGCGCTTAGCCTGGTCGGCGCAACCGCCCTGATGGGGACCATAATCGGCGGCGTGGGCGTGCTGGGTATCGCCATCGGCTTTGCCGTGCGGGACAGTCTCGAGAACTATATCTCTTCGATCATGCTGAGCCTGCGTCAGCCATTTCGCGCCAACGAGCATGTCGTGATCGGAGACCAGGAGGGCAAGGTTGTGCGCCTGACGTCACGCGCCACCGTCTTGATGACGCTGGACGGCAATCACCTGCGAATTCCCAACGCGATGGTCTTCAAAGCCGTGATCCTCAACTATAGCCGCAATCCCGAACGCCGGTTCGAATTCGATCTTGGCGTGGATGCCGAAGATGATCCGATCGCCGCGATGACGCTCGGTCTCGATACGCTGGGCGCGCTGCCCTTCGTCCTGAAACAGCCAGATGCGAGCGCCTTCATCCAGACGGTGGGTGATTCCAATATCGTGCTGCGTTTCCAGGGCTGGCTGAACCAGACCCAAACCGATTTCAGCAAGGCACGCGGGCTCGCCATAAGCGCCACCAAGGATGCGCTGGAAACGGGCGGGTTCACACTGCCCGAACCGATCTACCGCCTGCGCTTTGACGGGCCTGTCGGTAGCGAAGCGGTTCGACGCATGCAGGACGCCGCGTCGACTGATCGACGCAAGCCTGCGGCAGTCGCGGCGACCGCTGGCTCCGAAGCGCTGGATGTCACGCCGGACCACCATATCGAAAAGAAGGTGGACGAAGAACGCGCCGAAACCATGGAGACAGATCTCCTGGATTCCGGGCGTCCGGTGGAATAGGCACTAGCGCGCGAACTTCTTGAATTTCAGACGTTTTGGCGTGACGGAATCGGCACCGAGACGGCGTTTCTTGTCTTCGAGATAGGACGAGAAATCGCCTTCGAACCATTCAACATGGCTGTCGCCCTCGAAGGCGAGAATGTGCGTGGCCATGCGGTCAAGGAACCAGCGATCGTGCGAGATGATAACGGCGCAGCCGGGGAAATTGTCGAGGCCTTCTTCGAGCGCCTGCAGCGTTTCGACGTCGAGATCGTTGGTCGGTTCATCGAGCAGGAGCAGGTTGTGGCTGCCCTTCAGCATCTTGGCGAGGTGGACCCGGTTGCGCTCACCGCCTGAGAGAAGGCCGACTTTCTTCTGCTGGTCAGTGCCCTTGAAGTTGAAGGCGCCGACATAGGCGCGCGACATGACTTCCACGCCGCCGAGGTCGATCACGTCCGTACCGCCGGAGATTTCCTCCCAGACGTTCTTGGCGGGATCGAGCTTGTCGCGGCTCTGGTCGACATAGCCAATCTTGACGGTCTCACCGACGCGCAGGCTGCCCGAGTCCGGCTCTTCCTGCTTCAGGATCATCTTGAACAGGGTCGATTTACCAGCACCGTTCGGGCCGATCACGCCGACAATACCGCCGGGCGGCAGCTTGAAGCTCAAGTCTTCGATCAGGAGATTGTCGCCAAACGCCTTACGCAGGTGTTCAGCCTCCAGAACCACACCGCCGAGACGCGGGCCCGGGGGGATGCGGATCTGCGCGGTCATGACCTTCTCGCGCTCGGCCTGGGACGCCATGTCTTCATAGGCACTGATACGGGCCTTGGATTTTGCCTGGCGGGCTTTCTGGCCGGAGCGGACCCATTCGAGTTCCTTGGCCAGCGTGCGCTTGCGGCCGGTGTCTTCGCGGGCTTCCTGTTCCATCCGCTTGGCCTTCTGCTCGATCCACGCGGAATAGTTGCCCTGATAAGGGATGCCGCGGCCACGATCGAGTTCGAGGATCCAGTTGGTGATGTCATCGAGGAAGTAACGGTCGTGGGTCACGAGAATGACGCAGCCGGGGAAATTGATCAGGAAGTTCTGCAACCACGCGACGGTTTCGGCATCGAGGTGGTTGGTCGGTTCATCCATCAGGATCATGTCGGGCTTCGACAGGAGCAGCTGGCAAATGGCGACGCGGCGGGCTTCGCCGCCTGACAGGCTGGCGACGTCGGCGTCGTTCTCGGGGCAACCCAGCGCGGTCAGGGCCATGTCGATCTTCGAGTCGATGTCCCAAGCATCGGCCGCGTCGATCTGCTCCTGCAGCGCGGTCATCTCTTCCATCAGTTCGTCGGAATAGTCTTCGCCTAGCTTTTCCGAAATGGCGTTGAATTGGTCGAGCATCTGCTTTTCAGGGCATTTGGCGGCGACGTTCCCGAACACGCTCAGCGTCGGATCCAGCTTTGGCTCCTGCGGCAGGTAGCCGACCTTGACCCCTGCGGCCGCCCAGGCCTCGCCCTGGAAATCCTTGTCTTCGCCCGCCATGATGCGCAGCAGGGTCGACTTACCCGAGCCGTTGACGCCGACGACACCGATCTTGGCGTCCGGCAGGAAGTTCAGGTGGATGTTCTCGAACACCTTCTTGCCGCCGGCATAGGCCTTGGTCAGGCCTTGCATTTGAAAAACATATTGGGGACCGGCCATGGCGGGGTATTCCTGTGCAAACGGGTATGGGACGCGCTGTACTTGCGCGCGCGCCACGGAAAATCAAGCGGTCAATGGCAATGCTAGTCAGCAAAGCCCCAGATGATCCGTCCCTCTTCCGAGAGCTTTCCGAGCCAGATGCGATCATGGCTGGGAAATACGGTCAGCTGCGGATTGGCCTGCATCAGGTCATGAATGGCCCGTACCTGCTTCCGGATAGCCGCACGGTCCTCGTCCGGATCGAACACGACGAATTGCGTAAAGACTGGCCGCATCGTCAAGTCTTCAATGGACGACATCGACCAGACCGTATCGCCAATCATCAGGTATTCATGGCCGTTTTGCAGCGTGACGAAAAACAGCTGGGCGCCCGGTGAGTGACCGGCCATCGGTATCGCCACCACGCCGGGCGCGACCCATTGGACCGTTCCGTCGAGCCGAGGCGGCAGGTCGCGCAGAACGGCAGGCAGTTCGCCATTTGCGAATTGCGGCAGGGTCGCCGACTGCGGCGCGTTCAGCCAGAGACGCGGCGCAAGCGCGTCCGGGTCCGGGTGCCGCGCAATCGCCATGACGTGGTCGGGATGCTCATGCGTCATCAGCACCTTGTCGGCCGTCAGCATGGCATCGACGACCTTGCGATAGGCCGCATCGTCGAAGGACCAGTCTTCCGGAGACTGAACCATGCCCTCGGAGGTCGACCGGTCGAGCGCGCCGCCGATGACAAGCGTGCTGTCAGGAAAGACGACCTGGACGGAATTGTAGCTGGTGAGCCATTGGCCCGTGAATGCGCCCGCGCGGGCCGCGAGCATCGGGGCCGAGTCGTGACCGACTTCCAGCACGCGGATCTCTGTCGGCAGGTCACCTCCCGCATCGCGGATCATGCTGCGCCATTGATCAATGTCCAACAATCCTGGCGCTGCAGCGGGCGCCTTGCTGAATCCGGCAAAAAGCCACCATCCTGCAGCGATGACAAACACGGCCAGAGCCGCGGCGAGTCTCATGATCCATTTCAGCATTGTGTCTCTCCCCAAGTCTTCAACGATATCAGCACCCTGAACGAAACGCAATTTGTTCAGGGCTCATGCCAAGGGGTTGGCTCGACGCGGCGTGCGCTACCTAGCGACTCGTGCAGGCGATCACGGCGGCCTGCTCTTCTTCCGACATCACCATGTCCAAGCGATCAAGCTCGGCTGTAGCGCCGTCATTTCCAAAGCGTTGGGCCTGCTTGAACCAGTACCAAGCGGCCACGAAATTGACGTCACCTGCATGCCCACCGGCATGGGCGATACCAAGGTTGAAGGCGCAACGGCTGTCGCCGAGGTCGACGCCCCGGGCCCACCAGCTGAGTGCAGATTCGAAGTCCTGCGGGCCACCGGCACCTGCCATCATCATGGCGCCGAGATGGGTGATGGCATCGAGATCGCCGTCTTCTGCAGCGAGCAGGAACAGCGTCCGGGCGCGCGCCTCGTCCTTTTCGCCACCCAGCCCGCGCACGAGCAGGAAGCCGAGGTTGAAACGCGCATTTGGCAGGCCGGTCTCGGCGGCTTGATGATAGTAGGCTCTCGCAGCCGTAAGGTCCTGGTGGACCCCCCGGCCATGGTGCAGCAGGGTGCCAAAATTATTGGCGGCGGCGGCATGGCCATCATTGGCGGCCTTACGCATCGCCTCGACAGCCTTCAGGAGCGACTCCCCGCCCTCACTGCCGTCAAGCAGCGTGTGAGTGCGTTCATAATTGAAGAGCCCCTCATCCATGCCGGTACATTAGATCAGACCGGCGGGCTGACTAGACGGAAAACACAGTTTTGCCACAATGAATCAATCAGTGCGCGATTTTTGAGCGCCGGGATGACAGGAGCGCCATGGGCGCTAGTGTGCGCGCCTGAGCCAGCGGAGAGCCGAATTGTCTGATTCCACAACAGCACTGACGCCGGAGCGTCTTTACGCCTCCCCTTCCCTGTCGGGCCCGGCTCCACGCGGCGTGAAGTTTTCCCCGGACGGCAAACGGGTGACCTTCCTGAAAGGCCGTCCGGATGAGCAGGATCGGCTGGATCTCTGGCAGTTCGACGTCCAAACGGGCGCTCAGAGCCGGCTGATCAATTCGCAGTTCTTGCAACCTCACGACGCAGAACTCTCCGAAGCGGAGAAGGCGCTGCGCGAGCGCAAGCGGATTGCGGGCACCAAGGGCATTGTCGATTACAGCTGGGGTACGGCGGACACGATACTGGTGCCGCTGGGGGGTGACCTGTACCTGGTAAGCCTGGGCGAAGGGGAGCCGGAGGTCCGCCAGCTGACCGATACGGATGCGTTCGAAACGGATGCAAAAGTGTCGCCGAAAGGGCGTTATGCCAGCTTTGTCCGCGAGGGCGCGCTGTATGCGATCGACCTTGAAAACGGCGACGAGAGCCGCCTGTCGCCAGCGGCGGAGCCGGACAAAGCCATCTCGTATGGCGTTGCCGAATTCGTGGCGCAGGAAGAGATGCATCGTTTCACCGGTTACTGGTGGAGCCCGGACGACAAATATGTCGCCTATACGCGCGTGGATGAATCCACGGTCGATATCATACCACGCTTCGACATAGAGGCGGACAAGGTGAGCGTCATCGAGCAGCGCTATCCGCGCGCCGGACGGCCGAATGCGGTGGTGGACCTGTTTGTTCGGGACATGGCGACGGGAGAGGCGACCGAGATAAAATGGCGGAGAGACGACTGGGGCGCGGCGACGGACCAATACCTGGCGCGGGTGAACTGGTTGCCGGATGGCGCCCTCGTCGTACAGGGCGTCGACCGACACCAGACCCGCCTCTGCCGCACCTTGTTCAGCCTTCCGGACGGAACACCCACCGCAATGGGCGGGGAAGATCAGCGCTGCTGGATCAATCTCGACACTGATTTCATCGCCTTCTCACCGGACGCGCATGGCCGCGACAGTGTGCAGCCCGTGCACGTTCTCACAACAACCGAAGCGTCTGGCTTTCGGCATGTCGCCTGCCTCAACCGGCGCGGCGATGCGCAGGCCGTCACAACCGGTTCCTGGGCCGTGGACAAGGTGCTTGCCGTCCAGCCCGAGGATGAAACGGTGCTGTTCACGGGCCATGCCGATACACCGCTTGAGCGCCACCTCTATACGGTGGCGCTGTCGGGCGGTGAGCCCCAACGCATCACGGCGCCCGGCAGGACCTGGGCCATCACGATGGCCGCAGACGGCAAGTCCTTCGTCGGCACAAGCTCATCGCCCGGCCAGCCACCGCAGGTGGGGCTGTACAAGGCGGACGGGTCGCTGATCGCATGGATCGAAGAGAACCGGCTGGATGAGACGCATCCCTATGCGCCATTCCTGTCTGATCATTCCATGCCGGAATTCGGGACGCTGAAAGCCGAGGATGGTCAGGACCTCCATTATTCGATCCTGAAGCCGCCGGGCTTCGATCCGGCGAAACAGTATCCGGTGATCGTCGAGGTCTATGGCGGGCCGCATGTGCAGACCGTGGTCAATGAATGGGGCCGGGTGTCGGACCAGTTCTATGTACGCGAGGGATATATCCTGTTCCGGCTGGACAATCGCGGCTCGGCCAACCGGGGCAAGACATTCGAGGACGTCATCTATCGCCGCACGGGCGGGCCGGAAGTACGCGACCAACTGGTGGGCGTCGACTGGCTGAAAAGCCAGCCTTTCGTGGATGCCAGCCGCATCGCGATCCAGGGCTGGTCCTATGGCGGCTACATGACGCTGATGGCCGTGCTGCAGGCGCCGGAGGGCACGTTCGCGGCGGCCGCCGCTGGCGCGCCGGTGACCGACTGGCGGCTCTACGACACGTTCTATACCGAGCGCTACATGGATACGCCGGAAGACAATCCGGACGGCTATGAAGCCTCAAGTGTTTTTCCCTATGTCGACAATCTGACAACACCGCTGCTGCTGATGCACGGCATGGCGGATGACAATGTCACCTTCGACAACACGACCCGCCTGATGGCGGCGCTGCAGGAGAAGGGCAAGGCCTTCGACCTGATGACCTATCCCGGCCAGCGCCACGGTATTCGCGGCGAGCCCCTGCAGGTGCATTTGATGAAAACGCGCATGGCGTTCCTGGAGCGCCACCTCAAACCCGAATTAAAGGCCTCAACATGATAGAGTTACTCGACCGGATCCCGCTCATTATCGTGATCGTCGCCTGCCTGACGCTGGGGCTGGCGCCGTTCACGCCCGAACCGCATATCTGGGAAAAACTGAAAATGCTGACCGCGGGAACCCTGAAAAGGCCGGTAGATATTTTTGACTTCTTTCTCCACGCCGGGCCCTGGTTTCTGTTGATGGCCAAGCTGGCCCGCATGGGCCTGACGAAATGACCATCAAGCCCTGGAAAATTATCGAGAGCCACCAGACCTTCAAGGACAAGTTCATGTCGCTGCGTACGGACCGGTGCGAGCGCGAGGACGGGCATGTGGTGCCAGCCTATCATGTGCTGGAGTTCACAGACTGGGTGACGCTGATCCCGGTTACGGATGAAGGCAATGTCGTGCTGATCCGCGAATATCGCCATGCGGGCGACGTGGTCCTGCTGGGCGTGCCGGGCGGCGTGATGGATCCGGGCGAGACGGACGCAGAGGCGGCGGGCCGGCGCGAGCTGCAGGAAGAGACCGGCTATACCGCACGCGAGATGATCCCCGTCGGCGCCTGTTTCCCGAACCCGGCCATTCAGGACAACCAGATACACTATTACCTCGCGACCGGGTGTACGAAGACCCACGCACAGACGCTGGACCCGAACGAGGAAATCGAGGTGCTGGAGATG
>NZ_JBBKXE010000096.1:0-23678 GCF_037969335.1 Hyphomonas sp.
GGTCGTGGGCCGCGAGCGGGCGGCGGAACTGTTGTTCACGGGCGAGATCATCGATGCGCAGACTGCGCTGGACATGCGGCTGGTGTCGCGTGTCGTGGCGCCGGACGATCTGTTGCCGACAGCTCTGGAAATAGCAGGCAAGATTGCCGCCAACCCGCCACGTGCGGTCCAGTCGATCAAGGCAGGCCTGCGCCGTACGCTGGACCCGGACTGGCGCGATGTTGGCAGCTGGGCGATCAAGGAAATCCGGGCGCTGATGGAAACGGACGATGCCGCCGAGAGTGCTGCGGCCTTCCTGGAAAAGCGAAAACCAATGTTTACAGGACGCTAAATGCGAAATCGGTGAAATTTCACCGATCAGCTTCAGCATAATTCAAAGCCAATGTGTCAGGAAGGGGCATGACCAAGCCGTAGGGGCCGGAGAAGTTATGTCTGCTGTATCGAAATTCGCGCCTGTTCCGTTTACAGACCAGCCGGTCCGGCAGTTCTACAATCCGGAAGCTGCTTCCTTTCATTCGGACATCGGCAATTACGTGCCCCGACGTATCGAAACGCTGATGGAAGAGGCCGCCGGCCGATTCGGGAAGGAACCGTTCCTCACCACTGCGCTGCCGAACGGTGCCAGTGCGACACTGAGCTACTCCGACGTCGAGAAACACTCCGCCAACCTGGCGCGCTACCTGCGCGACGAGTTGAAGCTGGAGAAGGGCGCCGTCGTGGCGATCCAGTCACCCAATTGCATATCGAACGTCCTCGCCATGCTAGCCGTGTTGCGCGCCGGCCTTGTGCTGACCAATATCAACCCGCTCTACACCGCATATGAAACGCGCCGGCAGTTGCGCGACGCGAAGGCGGTTGTCCTGATCACGTCGAGCCTGTTCCCTGACGCCACCGAAGAAGCGCTCCAGGGCACCCATGTCGGCACAGTCATCACGCTTTCGCTGACCGACTTCTTTTCGCCCGTCAAAAAAGCGACGATGGATTTCGTGCTGCAGCATGTAAAAAAAATGGGCCGCCCGCTGAAGATCGCGAACGTGCCGATGTGCGAGGCGCTGAAGCGGGGGGCGAAACATGCGACGCCTGTGGCGACCTATGCACCGGACCGGGACGCCGACGAGGACGCCATCTACCAGTATTCGGGGGGCACGACGGGTGTTTCCAAAGGCGTGCGCCTGACCGAGGCCGGCGTTGTGACCAATGTCGAACAGTTTGCCAGTCTGTCGCCGCACATGATCGATGCACCGGGCCAGACCATGTTGCTGGTCCTGCCGGTTTACCATGTGTTCGGGATGTTCTCGTCGATCATTGCGCTGCGCAATGCTGCGCACCTGGTACTGGTGCCAAGCCCCAAGCCGCTGTCAAACCTCAAGGCCGCCTTCCGGAAATTCCGTCCGAATGCGTTTCCGGGTGTCAGCACGCTGTTTGCCAAGCTGATGGACGAGAAATGGTTCTACGAAAATCCGCCACAGCTGACCCTGACGATTTCCGGCGCCATGGCGCTGAGCCCGGCTGTACGGAAAGAATGGACCGGCCTGACGGGATCAAGCGTGATCGAGGGCTATGGCATGACGGAAACAACGACGCTGATCAGCATCAATCCGCCGGACGCACGCACCCGGATCGGTTCGGTCGGCCTGCCTTTGCCGGGCACGGGCGTGTCGATCCTGCGCGACGATGGCAGCTTTGCTTCGCCGGGCGAGACGGGCGAAATCGCTGTCGCCGGACCGCAGGTGATGGCCGGATATCTGGGGCGCCCGGAGACGACGTCGGCGACTTTCCATGACGACTGGATGAAGACCGGCGATGTCGGCTATCTCGACGATGATGGTTTTCTCTACCTGGTCGACCGTCTGAAAGACATGCTCCTGGTGGGCGGGTTCAACGTGTTCCCGAACGAGGTGGACGCTGTCCTGGCAGAGCATCCCGGTATCGCGGAAGCCGCCGTTGCAGGCGTCTCTGACGGCAACGCGGGCGATACGATGCACGCGTTTGTCGTGCGCCGGGATCCGGAGCTGACAGCCGCAGAGGTGCAGGCGCATTGTGCGGGATTCCTGACCGGCTACAAACGGCCCCGCGCGGTGCATTTTGTCGATGAATTGCCGAAATCACCGATTGGCAAGGTCGTCCGGCGGGAACTGCGGGCGCGCGTCAGTTCGGGCGAGCTGGACTGACGTTTCCTCAAACAATCCGGCCGGATTCAAGGATTGAATCGGGCGGAACGCATCGCTGGACCTGCTGGTCCGGACGCGACGCACAAATCAAACAACGGACTGTAGACTATGACACATCAAACTTTGACACATGGCGGCCTGAGCCAGATCGTATCGTCGGCGCTGTTCTTTCTTGGCGTTGCAGCCATTGTGCTGGCACCAGCTGGCTATACGGCGCACATGCTCGCCTGATCTGGTCTCAGATGATCTCCTCGGCAAATTCCTCATAGTCGATGAGAACTTCGTCACCGGGCCGGATGGCCTGGTTGGCTGACAGGGTCACCGTCTGGGCTGCGGCATCGACGACGAAATCCGCATTGGCCTTGGGGCTGTGATTGCACATCGAGATTTCACCGAACGCGACTGCTGCACGCATGTCGCCCGCCTCATTCTCATCGACGTAAAAGACATAGTGGTGGAGCAGGGTGGAACGCACCGTGGCGGTGTCCTCCTGCGACAGGATCAGTAGCGGATAGACGGCGATGATCTCCCCGGCACTTATGGCTACGGTCGCGAACAGGCCGCGACCGTGAAAGGGAGAGTTTTTCACCTCGACGGACGAGGCCTGTGCAGGATGGGGCATGCGCCGCTATCTAGCACAGTCGTTCGCCGACGCTATTCGGATTTTGCGGCGTCTTCCGCTTCCGCTTCTGGTGCCTTGGCCTTGGAATCCCATTTATGGATCGACTTGATCATGCAGCGTTGCACACCGAAGCCTGTCTTGTCGTGGAAACCTGCAATGGAATCAGACGTGATGATATGGTCACCCTTGCCGAGGCAGCTTGTCGTCGAGTCGACAGCGAGCTGTTGGGCCTGATCGAGATTGAAGCAGTTTCCGTAGACTTCAATGAGATAGTCATCCCGGCCTTTCGAGATTACCACCGTGTCGTCGGTGGCATTGTGGAAACCGGAAATGGTCGAGGTGAAGCAGACGTTCTTGACTTCCTCACCGAGGCGGGGGTCACCCGCAAACTGGGCGACACCTTTCGGCTTGGATTCGCCCGCCGGATGGCTGGTGCAGGCGGCGAGGACAGCGGAGGCAAGAAGGAGGGAGATCAGGCGCATGTCATATCCTTTGGGCAGTGTGGTGAAAAAACGTGACAATAACGGCATTTGGTCCGTTCCAACTTGATGCGCCGCAAGCCGGAAACTGACAAGCGCGGTCACAGAGACTTGAACTTTCCCCTCAAGCCGTCATAGCAGGCGGGCAGATTTCTTCACGGGATTTCCTATGACCGACTTGACCAAACTCCCCCTCGCTGCCGCGCTTGATGGCCTGAAAGCCAAGCAGTTTTCGTCGCGCGAGATTACCCAGGACTTCGTGAGCGCCATCGAGGGCGCCCGGGTCCTGAACGCCTTTGTCGTTGAAACGCCGGAGAAGGCGCTGGCCATGGCCGATGCCTCGGATGCTAAACTGGCCAAGGGAACGGGCGGCAAGCTGGAAGGCGCGCCGCTGGGGATCAAGGACCTGTATTGCACCAAAGGTGTGCGCACGACGGCGTGCAGCGGCATCCTCGGCGAATTCACCCCGACCTATGAATCTACCGTTACGCAGAACCTTTGGGACGAAGGCGCGGTCATGCTGGGCAAGCTCAACATGGACGAATTCGCCATGGGCTCGTCGAACGAGACCTCGCATTTCGGCAACGTGATCAACCCTTGGCGCCGCGACGGCGACAATCAGGGCCTGACGCCGGGCGGCTCGTCGGGCGGCTCTGCGGCCTCGGTGGCGGCAGACCTCTGCCTGGCTGCGACGGCATCCGACACCGGCGGTTCGATCCGCCAGCCAGCAGCCTTTACGGGCACCGTGGGCATCAAGCCAACCTATGGCCGGGCCAGCCGTTACGGCATGGTGGCATTCGCCTCCTCGCTCGACCAGGCCGGACCGATTGCCAAGACCGTGGAAGACAGCGCCATTCTTCTGGACGTGATGTGCAGCCACGACGCCAAGGATTCGACCTCGCTGGACGTGGAAACGCCGGACTGGCGCAGCGACGTCACCAAGGGCGTCAAAGGCATGCGCATCGGCATTCCCAAGGAATACCGGATGGACGGCATGTCGGATGAGATCGACGCGCTGTGGGAGCAGGGCATTGCGTGGCTGAAAGCGGCCGGGGCGGAGATTGTCGATATCAGCCTGCCACACACGAAATACGCGCTGCCCGCCTATTACATCGTGGCGCCGGCCGAGGCCTCGTCAAACCTCGCGCGCTATGACGGCATGCGTTATGGCGCGCGGGTCGAGGGAAACAACCTCGCGCAGACCTATGAAGGCACGCGGGCCAGCGGTTTTGGCAAGGAAGTGCAGCGGCGCCTGCTGATCGGCACATCTGTGCTCTCCAGCGGCTATTACGACGCCTATTACCTGCGCGCGCAAAAAGTGCGGACCAAGATCCTCCACGATTTTGTCGAGGCGTTCGAGAGCTGCGATGCGGTGCTGACGCCGACCTGTCCGAGCCCTGCCTTCGCCTTTGGCGAGAAGAGCGGCGATCCGGTGGAGATGTACCTCAACGACGTGTTCACGGTGACGGCGAACCTTGCCGGCCTGCCGGGCATTTCCGTGCCTGCTGGCCTGTCGAAAAGCGGCCTGCCGCTGGGCTTGCAGGTGATCGGCAAGGCGCTCGACGAGACCGCCTGTTTCCGCGTCGGTGGCGAGCTGGAACGTGCAGCCGGCTTCGTGGCAAAGCCGGGCCGCTGGTGGTAGGCTGGTACGCATGACACGTTTCTTTGCTCTTTTCGGAATTATGCTCATCATCTGCCTCGCCCTGATGTGGGGGATGATGGCGCAGAACGGCTATGACCTGTTCGCGCCCGAGATGCAGGGCATGTTGCTCGTGGCCTTTCTTGTGGCCGCCTATGTGGCGTTCCGGGTGTCGCGCATCCTGCAGAAACGTGCCGAGCAGGGCCATAACGGCTCGCCGCTGAAGGGCGCGCAGAAGTCGAAACTGTCCGGCCTGTTCAACGGCAAGAGCGAGGCGCACCAGGCGCGCGAGGCGCGGGTTGCCGCGCGGCGCAAGAAGCTGATCGCCGAAGGCAAGCTAGAGGCTGAGGTTGCCGAGGTGCCCGTACCGGAAATTGAACCGACACCGGAAGGTGAAATACCGACGCGCGTGCCCCAATCGGCGTCAGTTGCGGACCGCATGGCGGCGCGGCGCGAGCGTTACAAGCGCGCCAAGGAAGACGGCAAGATCTAAAGGTTCAGGCGCGGGCGGGCTTCAGCCGGATCGGTGCCGCGCGGGTTTTGACCGGCGTTTCGACACGCACTTTCGTACCGCCGCCGGGGCCCTCGTCACTCTCATCATCGTCGTCGCGCGTCCGGTCGGTGATGCGCGACAGGTAGATCCCGACGCCGACAAAGCCGCCAATCGGGCCGAATTGCAGCATCATGGCCGCGATGAAGACGACCGGAATGTCGAGTTTCAAGTTGCCGAGTGTCACAAGCACGAGAAACAGGCCCACCGCGCCGATCAGCAGGCCGCCTGCGAAACCGGCAATCAGGTGTTTCAGGAAGCCGCGGACAATCGGGCGTTCTTCGTCACCGGAACTGTCCAGGATCATCTTGAACAACATGGGCTTTCCTCAAAGAACGTTCGCGTGCTTACCGTATTCTCGGTCAGGGACGCGAAAAAGGAAAGGTGGCAAGCCGCCGCGCGGTCATGTCCGCTCGACAGGGCAGGGCGGTTGCCGTTAGAAGGACGGCTTGTTTGAAACGGTTATAAAGGCAGGTCATGTCAGCGCGCACTCCTTACGTACTCAAAGGCGATACCGGCGACTGGGAAGTCGTCATGGGGCTGGAGATCCACGCGCAGGTGGCCTCCAATGCCAAGCTGTTCTCGGGCGCCTCGACGGCGTTTGGCGCCGACCCGAACTGCAATGTCTCGCTGGTCGATGCGGCGATGCCGGGCATGCTGCCGGTGATCAACCGGAAATGCGTTGAGCAGGCCGTGCGCACGGGCCTTGGCCTGAAGGCCGAGATCAATCTCTACAGCCGGTTTGACCGCAAGAATTACTTCTATCCTGACCTGCCGCAGGGCTATCAGATCAGCCAGTTCGCGCACCCGATTGTCGGTGAAGGCGAGATCGATGTCGACGTGGAACCGGCGCATGGCGGCGAGGCCTACAGCTTTACCTGCCGGATCGAGCGGCTTCACCTGGAGCAGGATGCCGGCAAGTCGATCCACGACATGGACCCGAACTCGACCTATGTGGACCTCAACCGGTCCGGCGTCGCGCTGATGGAAATCGTGTCGAAGCCCGACGTGCGCTCGCCGGCCGAGGCGGCGGCCTATGTGAAGAAAATCCGCGCCATCGTGATCGCGCTCGGCACCTGTGACGGCGACATGGACAAGGGCAATCTGCGCGCCGACGTGAACGTGTCTGTCTGCCGGCCCGGCCAGTATGAGAAATTCCGCGAGGCGGATGATTTCAGCCATCTCGGCACACGCTGCGAACTGAAGAACATGAACTCGTTCCGCTTCATCCAGCAGGCGATTGAATACGAGGCGCGCCGTCAGATCGAGATCATTGAGGGCGGCGGCAGTGTTGACCAGGAAACGCGCCTGTTCGACCCGGTGAAGGTTGAGACACGCTCGATGCGCTCCAAGGAAGACGCGCACGATTACCGCTATTTCCCGGACCCCGACCTCTTGCCGCTGGAAATCGAGCAGGCTTGGATCGACGAGATCAAGGCGACTTTGCCCGAACTGCCGGACCAGAAACGCGCGCGGTTTGAATCCGAGTACGGCATTTCGCACTATGATGCGGGCGTGCTGATCGCGGACGCCGAGAAGGCCGAATATTTCGAGACCGTGGCCACGGGGCGCGACGCGAAACTCGCCGCCAACTGGGTGACGCAGGAACTGTTCGGTTATCTCAACAAGGAAGGCCTGGAGCTGGCCGACAGCCCGGTTTCGGCGGAGGCGCTGGGCGGCCTGATCGCTCTGATCAGCGACGAGACGATCAGCGGCAAGATCGCCAAGGACGTGTTCGCGCGCATGATCGCCGGCGAGGGCGAGGCGGCGGCGATTGTCGAGAAGCATGGCCTGAAACAGGTGACCGATACCGGCGCGATCGAGAAGGTTGTCGACGAGATCATCGCGGCCAACCCGGAACAGGTCGAGAAGGTTAAGGACAAGCCGCAGACGCTCGGCTGGTTCGTCGGACAGGTGATGAAAGCCTCGGGCGGCAAGGCCAACCCGAAAGCCGTGAACGAGATCCTGAAAGCGAAGCTGGGGCTTTAAGCGCTTTTTCGTTTGTCAGTTTGTGAAGCAGACCTCTCTGCCGAGGCCCGATTCCGTTTGTCCGGTAACATAGCACCGCGTCGTCGGCGGCTTATAGGGCGCCTTGTTCTCGCGAGGCTTGTTCGCATACTCACTGAGACGCCGGTTGATCTCATCCCACTCGCTCGGCTTGGGCGGCAGGGAGGCTTCATATTGCTCCTTCTCGTAACGCGCCTTGGCAGCGTAAAAGATGCCAACAGGTGTTTCATTGCACATGGTTTGGGACCATTTGTCAGGCGTCTGCGTCAACAGACGATAATACTCTGCCTCGCCCGTCGTCTGCGGGCTTCGCTTGCCGAACTGCACATCCCCCCACGCATAGCCCCAGAGAATTGAACAACCCTCCTGCACGGCAATGCGCTCCTCATTCGGTGCAGCCTTGTCCAATTGTGACCTGACGCGCCGTGCCCAGACAGATTGCGTGATTTCAGAGGGGTGAACGCGCTTGCGCGATGCGAAAGGGTCTTCCACAGCCTCGAACGAGTCGAGCGGCTGCTCCACGGCCCATTGCTGGACAGCGTCCGGGATGGCGGGTTCGGGATAGCCGTCTGCCACCTTCGCGCCATAGTCGACCGCCCATTCGTAGGCGCCTTCCGGCAGCGGCCGGGTTGCGGCGTGGTCGTGCGATATGGTGCGATAAACGAGGCTGTAGGTGATGTCGAAGGCATCGAGACCTGCGACGCGCTGGGCGATCGTTCGATTGTCATACGCAACCTGCTCCTGCTTCCTGCTTTCGAGGATGGCATCGATCGACGGCAGGCCTGCCTTCGGCACGACCCGGCATGCCTTGCCGGGAGATGAGACGCCCGGCTTGGTCATGTATTCGAATAGCGCGATGCCCCAGCCATCATGGGCTGCCAGTTCGCGCGACAGGTTTTCGGAATCGTAAGTAATCCTTGTGGCGAGCTGCATGCAGGCCCCCATATCAAATTCGCCGCTTACAAGGCCCAGCTGATCAAGCGTTGGCAGCGCGGGCGCATCACCGAAACAGGTACCGAGACTCTTCATCGCATATGCGATTGCTTCAGGTGGCGGGCTCTCCTGGAACAGGTTTTTCAAAGGCTTCTTGTCGAAACCATCGGTGCGGTTCTTGGCGAGCGCCTTCCGGATCGAACCATTCGGCTTGAAACCGCATTTGCCCTTGGATTTGCCTTCAAAGCATTCGGCAAACCTGTCTTGCTGGTTCACCCAGTTCGGAAACTCCCTCACTTCGCTGAAGCCATAGGCATACCAGTACCAGATGAACAATGGATGCGAATAGTCGTCCAGAAGGCGACCATATATGGGCGCCTCCGACCACATCATGCATGTGGGGCTGTCGAGGGAAGACCTGTTTTGTGCTTCTGCTGTACCAAAGACGACGAGTGACGCGAACAGAAGTGTAACGAGCCGACTGAACATGAATCCGAATCTCCAAATGCAGGCATTCAGATTATTCAGATCCTTGCGATTTCCTATCCCCTTTTGGGGAATCAATTGCGATAAGTTGAACTGCTGTATCCCTTACAGCTTGGCGCGGATCTTCTCCGCCAGTTTCTCCAGATCGCCCATATCTGCCATGCCGCCGCCGCCATGCCGGCCAAGGGCCTCGCCTTCGGTGCGGGGGATGATGTGGAAGTGAAGGTGGTAGACGGTCTGCCCGGCGGGTGCGCCGTTGAACTGGGTGACGACGAGGCCATCGGGCGTGAGGGCGGCTTCGACCGCTTTCGCCACTTTCTGGACCGTCAGCATGTAGGGCGCGAGTTTTTCCGGCGGCATGTCGAGCAGGTTGCGTGCGGTGACGTCTTTCGGGATGACCAGCGTGTGGCCTTCGCTCTGCGGGAAGACGTCCATGAAAGCGAGGGCCACGTCATCCTCGTAGACCTTCACGGCAGGCATTTCCCCGCGCAGGATTTTTGCGAAGATGTTTGTGGGATCGTATGTGTCGTGAAGGGTCATGAGTCTTTCCTGAAAGGTGTGCGGTCGGTGAGATAGTCCATGTCGGATTCAACCGCGTCGCGCTCGCGGGTGAGATAGTCGGCGACGGCGTCGCGCAGGCCCGGATGGGCGATCCAGTGGGCCGAGCGGGTGAGGACGGGGACGTAGCCGCGCGCGAGCTTGTGGCCGCCTTGTGCGCCCGCCTCGACATATTGCAGGCTGCGTTCAATCGCGAAATCGATGGCCTGATAATAGCAGGTTTCGAAGTGGAGCATGGAGCGGTGGTCGCTGCAGCCCCAATAGCGGCCATAGAGCGTGTCCGAACCGATCAGGTTCATGGCACCGGCAATCGGTTCGCCGTCTTCAATCGCGAAGACGAAGAGGAGGTCGTCGGCCATGCGCTCGCGCAGCAGGGAGAAGCTCAGCCGCGTGAGATAGGGCGAGCCCCATTTGCGGCTGCCGGTGTCGATGTAGAAATGGTAGAAGGAGTCGAGATGGTCCTCGGTGATCGCGTCACCGGTGAGGTGGACGAAGGTCAGGCCTTCCTGCGCCTTTGCGCGCTCCTTGCGCAGGTTCTTGCGCTTGGCGGAGGACAGCGCAGCCAGGAAATCGTCAAAGCTCTCGTAACCGTCATTCACCCAGCGGAACTGCTGGTCGGTGCGCGACAGGAGGCCGGTATTGGCGAGGATCTCCGCATCGTCCGTATCGACGAAATTGATGTGCAGTGAGGAGAGCTTGTTTTCCTCGGCGAGCTGGATGGCGCCTGTCAGGAGGGCGGCCTTGAGCTGGGCTTCGTCGGGGCCCTTGGGCACGAGGCGGCGGCGACCGGTGACGGGGGTGAAGGGAACGGCGGTCAGCAGTTTCGGGTAATAGGCCCCGCCAGCGCGTTCATAGGCGTCGGCCCAGCTCTGGTCGAACACGAACTCGCCGCGCGAGTGCATCTTGGCATAGAGCGGCATGGCGGCGCGCAGGCGGCCATTGTCGCCGCGGATCAGGAGGTGGCGCGGGACCCAGCCCGTGTTCGGCGTTGCGGCGCCACTGCTTTCCATGGCTTCGAGGAATTCCCAGGAGAGGAACGGGTCGTAGCGCTCGCCCGGCGGATTGGCGACGGCGTTCCATTCGTCGGGCGATACCTCGGCCAGGCCGGGGACGATGGTGATCTTGAGCGCGCTGTCGTCCATGCCCGTCAATCTAGGGCGCGCGGCATCAGGATGCCAGAGGCACGGGCAGGTGTTCGACAATCGCGGCACCGTGGAGCAGGCGGATGCGGCGCAGGTCTGCCATCGACCGTATCGTCCAGACAACGAATGGCCGCTCGCCGGCGAGCAGGACGGCGGCGCGTTCGGCATCGGCGACATTGATGGCGAGATAGTCGACCTTGCGGTCGATGGCGCGGGCGAGCTTGCCGTCGAATTCTGCCTCGCTGGTCCGATGGATCGGCTCGATCAACTGGCCGCGCATGAGGACGTTCGGCAGGGCGTCGACGGCGGCCTCGTTAAAGCTCATCGCGGCGGCCGGGCCGATATGGCCTGCCAGCTGGTCACCGACCTTGCAGGCGAAGGCTTCCGGATCGGTGTTGCCGTCAATCTTCATCTCGGTCAGCAATGGCAGCGACGTCGGCCAGATGTCGAGCAAGGCAGCCAAAGTCGGAACGGGCTCGTCAGTGCCCGCAAGGCGCAGGCCCGAGAGGACAGACATGTCCTGTTCCTCGAACAAGCCCTCCGTGCCGGTCATGCGGGCCAGTTTCGGATCGTGGAAGACCATGACCTCGCCCGACATGGACGGGCGGACATCGTATTCGATGCCCAATCCGGCCTCGGCAGCCGCCTTGAAGGCGGCGAGGGAGTTTTCAGGGTGGCCCTCGGGCGACCAGAGGCCGCGATGGGCATAGGTGAAGGCAGTCAGGTCAAAATGCCGGGCCATCGCGAATTATCCCGTGATTTCAAAGATACCGTCAACTTCAACGGCGACGCCCATTGGCAGAACAGGGCAGGCGACGGCGGAGCGCGCGTGGCGTCCGGCATCGCCGAAGACTTCGACCATGAGATCGGAGCAGCCATTGATGACCTGGGGGATGTCGGTGAAGTGTGGCGCGGCATTGACGAAGCCGCCGAGCTTCACGACGCGCTTGATGCGGGAGAGGTCGCCGAGGGCGGCCTTGCACTGGGCAATCAGGTTGATGCCGCACTGGCGGGCGGCATATTGGGCGGCGGAGAGTTCCATGTCCTCGCCGACACGTCCGTTGATGCGGCCGTTCGGCGTGGCGCTGACCTGGCCGGAGACGAAGAGCAGGTTTCCGGTGATGACGAAGGGCACATAGGTGGCGACGGGCTTCATGGGCGCGGGCAGTTCGATACCGAGTGCGTCGAGGCGGTCTTCTGGCGTAGTCATGGGTGGATCGACTCCCGTTCCGATTGAGGTTTCGCCAAATGCATGCCGCACGTCGCCGGATCGGGCAAGTCAGGTGTCGTTTTCGCGGGCCTTGGCAATCCGCGCCGCGCGGCCAGTGACGACGGCATCCTTGCCGAATTTGGCACGGGCGGCATCTGATGCGCGTTCGGCGGCGGCGCGCTTGGCAATGCTCGGATCGAGCAGGTCGACCGTATCTGACCGGTGGTCGTCAAGGCCGGTGAGGCCGATGCCGATGAGGCGGAAGCGTTCGCGCCCATTGGTCTCGCGGGCGAGGAGCGGACGACCGGCACGGAAGATTTCCTGCGCGAGCTGGGTCGGCTCGTTGAGAGATATACGCCGGGTCAGGGCGCGGAAATTGCTGGTCTTGAGCTTCAGCGTGACGATGACCCCGACGACGCCAGCGGCCTTCGCCCGGTCGGCTGTCTTGACGCAGAGCTGCCAGAGCTGGTCTTCGAGCGCGGAGGGATCGGAGATATCGACACGAAAAGTGGTCTCGCTGGACACTGACTTGCGCTCCTCGTCATTGCGCACGGGCCGCGTGTCGAGGCCGTGGGCGCGTTGTTTCAGCCACATGCCGGTCTCGCCGTAGCGGCCGATCAGGGCCTTCAGCTCGGTCTCCTGGATGTCCCTGACCGTATCGAAGCCGTCGCGGGCGAGTTTCTCGGCGAATTTCGGTCCGACACCATGCAGGAAGTCGATAGGCTTGGGCCCGAGCAGCGCCTCGGCCTCTTCCGGCGCGATGACGGCGAAGCCGCGTGGCTTGTCGAGTTCGCTGGCGGTCTTGGCGAGGAACTTGTTGGAGGACAGGCCGATCGAGACGGTGATGCCGACATCGCGCTCGATGTCGCGGGCGAGACGCGCGAGGCTGACGGCAGGGGGCGCATGGTGGGCTGTCTCGGTGCCGGAGAGGTCCATATAGGCCTCGTCGATGGAGACTGGCTGGACCAGCGGGGTGAGCGCGTCCATCTTTTCGCGGATCATGGTGGCGGCTTCGCGGTATTTGGCGAAGTTCGATCCGATCACGACGGCGTCCGGGCAGAGCTTGAGGGCAGTGAACATGGGCATGGCGGACCGGACGCCATAGAGGCGGGCGATATAGCAGCAGGTCGACACGACGCCGCGCTGGCCGCCGCCAACGATGACCGGCTTGTCCCGGAGGCTCGGGTCATCACGCTTCTCGACGGCCGCGAAGAAGGCGTCGCAATCCATATGGGCAATGTTGAGCCGGGTAAGTGCGGGATGCGACAGGATTCGGCCCCGTCCGCAGCTGGAACAGGCAATGGCAGCACCGGCCTGCAGGTGCAGGCAATCGCGGCAAAGTGCATACATGACAGGCGTGTTCATGGCATGTTCCGCCTTTTTGAGCAATCAAGTGTGCATCCCTGCGTAAAGCGGTGTTAAGCATTTGCAGTATAGCTGGACAGGATCGGTTACCCACCGTCCGAATCATTAGCAGTTACGGGGAATTATGGCTGAGAAGCGCACCAGAAAAGTGCTGGTTGTTGAGGACAATGAACTCAACATGCGCCTCTTTTGCGACCTGTTGGACGCATATGGCTTCGCGACCTATCAGTGCCGCGATGGCGCGAAGGCGGTCGAAATCGCACGGCGCGAGTTGCCCGACCTCATCATCATGGACATCCAGCTGCCGGAAGTGTCGGGCCTCGACATTACCCGCTGGCTGAAAGACGACGACAAGGTGGCGCATATCCCGGTGCTGGCCGTAACGGCCTTTGCGATGCGTGCGGACGAGCAGCGTGTGCGCGAGGCCGGGTGCGAAGGTTACCTCTCCAAGCCGATTCAGATCATGACTTTCATCAAGGCGGTCGAATCGCTGATGCCGAAGGAGTCGGTATGAGCGCGCGCGTCCTTGTCGTTGATGATATCGAAGCCAACCGCCGCCTGCTGCAGGCGAAGCTGGAGGCACAGTATTATACCGTCATGCATGCCGAGAACGGCCAGCAGGCGCTGGACATTGCGCGGGTGGAAGTGCCCGAGATCATCCTGCTCGACGTGATGATGCCGGGCATGGACGGCTACGAGACGTGCAAGCGCCTGAAGGCGGATCCGCGCACGTCCTTTATTCCGGTCGTGATGGTCACCGCGCTCAGCGATGCCGACGACCGGGTCCGGGGCCTGGATGTCGGTGCCGAAGATTTCCTGACCAAGCCGGTTGATGATTTTGCGCTGATGTCACGGATGGGCGCGCTTTTGCGGTACAATGCCGTCGCCTCGGAGTTGCGCCAGCGTCAGGCAAGCGGCCTGAAGGCCGGCGCGGTCGACGTGATCAGTGTCGAAGAACTCGCCCGCCCATCACGTGTATTCATTGTCGACGATAATCCCCGCACGTCGCTGCGGATGGCCAACATGCTGCGCGATGGCGGACATGTCGCGACGACATTGCTGGAAGCGGGCGACATGTCGAACCTGGCCGATATGGGCGTCGATATCCTCATCCTGTCGATCTCGTCGCAGTCGTTTGATGCCTTGAAACTGTGCGCGCATTTCAAGATGACCGAATCCACACGCTCGATCTCGATCATCCTTGTCTGCGACCAGTCGGAACGCCTGCTCGCCGGAAAAGGCCTGGATATCGGTGCGAGTGACGTGATCATTTCACCCGTGGACCGGCAGGAACTGCTGGCGCGGGTGCGCACGCAGACGCGGCGTTCGCGCTATATCGACGTGCTGCGCAAGCGCGTGGACCGCGGTCTCGAATTGTCGGTGATCGACCAGCTGACGGGACTCTACAATCGCCGCTACATGGTGAGCCAGCTGCAGCAGGTGATGCACCGCTCGGTCATGGGCGGCAAACCTGTGTCGGTTGTTATGTGCGATATCGACCATTTCAAATCGGTCAACGATACCTATGGCCATGATGTCGGCGATGAAGTGCTGGTCGAACTGGCCAACCGCCTGCGGGAGAATGTACGCCCGATGGACGTGGTCTGTCGTCCGGGCGGCGAGGAATTCCTCGTCATCATGCCCGATACGCCGGGCGACCTGGCCTGCGCCGCTGCCGAACGCATTCGCCGCGCGGTGGCAAGCGCGCCGTTCCATGTCAGTTCCGGGCGCCGGGATATATCGATCACGCTGAGTGCCGGCGTGTCGACTATCACAGGCGACCAGGACACGATGGCCGACCTCACCAAACGCGCCGATACGGCGCTCTACCACGCCAAGTCTGCGGGCCGGAACCGCGTCGAAAGCGTGGCCGCCTGATTGACTCGGGTCCCGACGCGGGCCACCTGCACGTCTCGATTGGCTGATGCAGGTTTCCGGACATGACAGACCGTTTCGCCGCTTTCCGGCACCTGTCCTACAGCCGCTATTTCACATCCCGTTTCTTTACCGCCTTTGCCGCACAGATCGTGTCTGTGTCCGTGGCCTGGCAGATTTACGACCAGACGCAGAACCCGGTCTATCTCGGCTGGATTGGCCTGGTGCAATTCCTGCCGGCGCTGCTGCTGGTTTTCGTGACGGGCCTGGCGGCCGATACGTTTGGACGGCGGCTGGTGATGGGCCTGGCGATCCTGACGGAAATGGCGTGCGCCGCCGGCATCCTGTTCCTGGCGGCGACGGGGCAATTCCATCCGGTGTGGGTGCTGGGCATTCTGACCGTGTTCGGCGTGGCCCGCGCCTTCCTGTCGCCCGCCTCGGCGAGCCTGGCGGTGAATGTCGTGCCGCGAGAAGACTTTGCCAACGCGGTGGGCTGGACGGCGTCGGCCTGGCAGATGGCGTCGATCATCGGGCCGGTGGCGGGCAGCCTGCTGTACGGCGTGGCGCCGGTGATCGCCTATTCGACCGCTGTGGTGCTCTTTGCCGTCGCCGCGACGCTGATCTTCTCGATCCCGAAGCCGCCACAGAGCACGAGCATCGAGCCCAAGACGCTGAGCATGGTGCTGGGCGGGTTCACCTATGTCTGGAAGCAGAAGATCGTTCTGGGGGCAATCTCGCTGGACCTGTTCGCGGTGCTGTTGGGTGGCGCGGTGGCGCTGATGCCGGTCTATGCACGCGATATCCTGGAGGTCGGCGAGACGGGGCTTGGCCTGATGCGCGCGGCGCCGGGCATTGGGGCGCTGATCGTGACCGCGGTGATCACGGCGTTCCCGATTCGCGACCATGCCGGGATCATCCTGTTTGCCTGTGTCGCGCTGTTTGGCCTGTCGACGGTCGTGTTCGGCCACTCGACCGTAGCCTGGCTCTCGATCCTGGCGCTGGTCGGTGTCGGCGCGTTCGACATGATCTCGGTCTATATTCGCGAAATCCTGTTGCAGCTCTGGACCCCGGACCAGGTGCGCGGACGGGTGAATGCGGTGAATTCCATCTTCCTCGGCGCGTCAAATGAGCTGGGCGAGGCGCGGGCCGGGTTCATGGCCGCCAAATGGGGGGCGGTGTTTACCGTTGTCGCCGGGGGCTATGCGGCGGTGGGTATCGCGGCGGCCTGGTCCGTCCTGTTCCCGGGCATCCGCAAAGCGCGGAACCTGCACGATGGCAATCCGGACGCGTGAGGCCGAAAATGCAAAAAGCCCGCTCTTGCGAACGGGCTCTGCGAAAACGTGCCGAAAAGCAGGATCTTACTTGATCTTGCCTTCCTTGAATTCGACGTGCTTGCGAACGACGGGGTCGTACTTTTTCAGCACGAGCTTTTCAGTCTTCGTGCGCGGGTTCTTCTTGGTGACATAGAAGAATCCGGTGTCGGCCGTCGAATTGAGGCGGATTTTGATAGTGGCTGGTTTGGCCATGGGATTGGCTCGCTTATGCTAGCGTCTGTAACTGGAAAGCGGCTTAATGACGGGGCCCGGAGGCGAAGTCAAGCAGTGTTCCTGCGCTAAAGCCGGTCTGTCGTGTGGCCATTGCGTGTCCAGCGTAGGAAGGGCGGGCCTTTGCGCGCCTCGGGACTGGCTAGTCGCTCGTCGATTTCGCCCAGCATGAACCGCGTCACCGAAGGCAGGTCGAGGTCCATTGAGTCCTTGATCGTCACCCATTGCAGGTCTGACAGTTCGGCGCCGTCGACCGGCGGGCGCTCGTCGATCAGGGCATCTTCGGCGTCAGCCATGAAGAATCGGGCATCAAAGCGCTTTGGCCGGTAGGGCGGCGTGATGGCGCGGCCGATGAACTGGAAGGATTGAAGGCAGGGCATGACCCCTTCACCATAGTAGCGGCCCCAGCCCGTGGGTGGTTTGCCAGTGGCCTCGCCGGTCCGGCCGACGATCAGGCCGGTCTCCTCGAAGGTCTCGCGGATGGCGGTCAGGGCGAAGGCGTGGGGCGCGCGGCGGGTGCCGATGGCGAGCTGGGTCGCGACCGGGGCCGAGAGGGGCGTGAGAACGGGGGCACGGGCGTCGTGCGGATCGACCTTGCCACCCGGGAAGACGTATTTTTCCGGCATGAAGCTGTGCCCCCCGGAGCGCTTGCCGAGCAGGACGCGAGGCGTCGGTCCGTCCTGCCGGACGAGAATCAGTGTGGCGGCATCCTTCGGGCGTGGGCTGGGCTGGTTGGTGAGGACAACGTCTCCATCATCCTCCTTGTCATAGGCAGACTTCAAACCCGGCAGGCGCTTGTTCATCTCTTTGGTCCCTTAGCCTTGCTTGTTCTTTTATGCTTGGGGAGCGTTTTCTTGTTGAACTTAGGCTTGCCTGAGCGGGGCGGTCCACCCTTACGGCGGGGAACGTTGCCAATGTCCATGGCGCGGCGCTGTTCGGCGCGGCCTTCAGGGGCGGGCATGGGTTCAGACAGCATTTCAAGCAGGAGGCCGCCCTTCAGGGGCGTGACCTCACGCAGCTTCACACGCACGATCTGGCCGAGGCTGTACGTCTCGCCGCTGCCACGAGCGTAGATCGCCATCGCAGCGGTATCCAGCACCCAATAATCCTTTGAGATCGACGAGATCGGGATGAAGCCGTCGGCTCCGATGCCGGCCAACTGGACAAAAAGGCCCGACCCGGTGACGCCGGTAATGCGGCCATCGAATTCAACGCCGACGCGGTCTTTCAGGAAGATTGCGAGGTAGCGGTCAGTGGCTTCGCGCTCAGCGGCCATCGAGCGGCGCTCGGTGTCGGAGATATGCTGAGCGGTCTGTTCGAGCTGCGAGGCGGCTTCCTTGCTGAGGCCGTCAGGCCCGAGCTTCAGGGACGAGATCAGCGCGCGGTGGACGATGAGGTCAGCATAGCGGCGGATCGGCGAGGTGAAGTGGGCATAGCGAACGAGGTTGAGCCCGAAATGGCCGAGATTCTCTTCGCTATAGATCGCCTGGGCCTGGGTGCGCAGGATCATCTGCGTGACCATCTGGTCGTATTCGCCGTCCTTCAGCTCGCCGATCAGCTTGTTGAACTTGTGCGTCTGGGGGCGCTCGCCGATTGTCCATTTGAGTTCGATCGTCTGCAGGAATTCGGCAAAGGCCGCGATCTTGGCATCCGTCGGCGTGTCGTGGACGCGATAGATGAGCGGGCTCTTCTGGCGCTCCAGCGTTTCGGCGGCCGCGACATTGGCCTGGATCATGAACTCTTCGATCAGGCGGTGCGCCTCGAGACGTTCCTTGGTGTAGATGCCGTCGATCTCGCCGTTCTCTTTGAACTTGATGCGGCGTTCGGGCAGGTCGAGGTCGAGCGGGGCACGCTTGTCGCGCGCCTTGCAGAGCGCGTCGTAAGCACCCCAGAGGGGCTTCAGCACAGTCTCCAGCAGTTCGCCCGCCTTGCCGCCGGGCTTGCCGTCAATGGCCGCCTGAGCCTCTTCATAGGACAGCTTGGCGGCAGATTTCATCATGCCACGAATGAAGCGGTGCGAGCGCTTGTGGCCATCGGTGCCGAAGATCATTTCGACCGCGAGCGTACACCGCGGCTCGTCTTCCCTGAGCGAGCATTCGTCAGCCGAGAGCTCAAATGGCAGCATCGGCACGACGCGGTCAGGGAAATAGGTCGAGTTGCCGCGCTTGTAGGCTTCCTTGTCGAGGGGCGAGCCCTCGGTGACATAGGCAGCGACATCGGCAATGGCGACGATCACGCGCCAGCCATCGTCGAGCTTTTCGGCATAGACGGCGTCATCATGGTCGCGGGCATCGTGCGGGTCGATGGTGATGAGCGGGATCTGGGTCAGGTCTTCGCGCTCGGCCGGGGCCGGCACGGCATCACCAGCCTGATCGAGCACGGCCTGCGGGAACTCGGTCGGGATGTCATGGGCGTGGATCGCGAGCAGGCTGGCCGAGCGCGGGTCAGATATATGACCGATGATCTCGGTGATCTCGCCGAGCGCCGGACCATAGTGGCGGCGCCCCTGGGGCTTGGGTTCGGCGATCACGAGGTCACCATCCTTGGCGCCGTGCGTGTCGGCCTCCTGGATCACGAATTCGCGGCGTTCCTTGCGGTTGGACGGCGCAACCTTGCCGCCATTGGGGCCGGTGGAATAAAGGCCGATCAGGCGGTCTGACAGGCGCTTTTCGATGATCGTGATGGCCCGGGCGCGCCATTCGCCGTCATGCTCGTTGATCTTGCACAGGGCGCGGTCGCCGACGGCCGGGGCCTTGCCCTTCGGTTTGCCCGAGGGGCCGGCATAGGTGATGTCAGGCCCGAACGGGCCATTGTCGCCGATCGACTTGCCGATCAGGTCGCCATTCTTGTCGATACGGGTGAACTCGACGATGCCGGTGGGCGGTGGCCGGTCGGCCTGTGCCCAGGCGCGTTTGCCGGTGCGTTCGAGGGCGCCGTCGGCCTCAAGTTCCTTGAGGATGGCGCGCAGAACATTGCGCTCCTCGCCCTTGACCCGGAGGCCCTTGGCGATGGCTTGTTTCGTGGTGGCGGTTGGATTGTCCCGAATGAAATCAAGGACAGTTTGCTTGTCTGGAAATGTCATGTGGTTGGATATAGTGGATTCTTATTGGAAAGGCTTGCAGGAAATGCCTACGCGCGGCCCCCGTAAAAATGGGCCAGCTGTGCGTAGACGCGGGGAAATTGGTCTCGCAGCATGTCCGGTCGCGCAAAGAAGGCTTCCGTTGTGCAGGCGAAGAATTCCGCGTGATTTGTTGCAGCGTAGGGAGTCAGCGACGTTGGGACGCCATACTCGATTCTTGCGCGGAGAAACGTACGTTCCTCCTCCATCACTTTGGCCCATGTGGCGTGGCACTCGGTGGAAAGCAAGGCCGGAGACGCGTTGGCGCGTAAATGGGGGCTGTCGAGGCGGTGGACGAATTCATGCATGACGCGGCACATGGCGGCGACGGATTCCGCGCCGTCGCGGCGGATTTCGGCCCAATCCACGTGCACCTGGCCCCGCCGGAACTGGCGATCAGCCAATTCGCGGCAATGGTGGATGCCCTGCGGGTGAAGGACCACACGCAGGCCCAGGTCGAAGTGATCCTGCTGCCGGTTCAAAAGCAGGAGGCACGCGTGGGCTGCAATCTTAGGGTGCGCCTCCGGCGGTGGCTGGAAGCCTCCTACGCCGCGAAATTCAACATCCCGCAGAAAAATCCGGACCAGAACGGCGAGCTGGCTTTGTTGTAACGATGACAGTTTGGCCGCCACTGGACAGGCAGACTTAATGATTTCTTCGAGGCGCGCGGATTCGTCCATGGAGCGGGCATATACAATCTCAGGATTAAAAAGTCTCCTAAAAAGGGAAATATCTAATTTTGCCCCATGAATGCCAGCGGATCGATCGGCGTCAAGGCGAAGGAGCCGGCGAGGTCACCCCAGTCTCCGGTCAGGATTTCGTAGTGAAGGTGGCGCGGAATTGTCGTGGCGGCGGTGTTGCCCATGACGCCGATGACCTGGCCCGAGAGGACCGTCGCACCGACCTCCATACCGTCGAAATTGTCGAGATGGGCATAGCGGGTGAAGACGCCGTGGCCATGGTCGATGACCAGCATGTTGCCGAAATCGGCGCGTGTGACCGCCTCGCGGATGGTGCCATCGCCAGCGGCATAGATGCTGACGGGCTCAAGGTTGTAATAGTCGATACCGGTATGGCTCTGGCCGTTTCGCGCTCCAAAGCCGGACGAGACGCAGGCCTGCTCGACTGGTGCGCGGGCCAGCAAGACCGCCGGGTTCACCTCAATCAGGGCTGTGTAGCCGATGATGTGCAGGCTGGCATCGCTGGGCGGCGCATTGGCGACGTTCAGCGTCGGGCAAAGCGCCATGGAAACCGGGAAGGCGAAGGTCGGCGTTGGCGGAGGAAGTGCCTCCACGACTTCGGGTGCAGGCACCATGACGGGCGCAGGCTGAAGTGCGTATATACCCGCGATGCATGCGGCGAGCAGCAGGTAGGGCGCGAACGGGCGGAGCGGCGGGTTCATCGCGGAAAGGCCTGAGCCGGGCCCTTGCGGGTCCGGTTCCGATCAGTCCTCTTTCTTTTTCGCGGCAGGCTTTTTGGCCGCTGGTTTCTTCTTGGCAGGGGCTTTCTTCTTCGCCGGTGCCTTCTTCTTGGCCGGACCTGTGGCGGCGCGCGCGTTCACGAGTTCGACCGCCTGTTCGAGCGTGATCGTGTCAGGGCTCATCTCTTTCGGGATCGTAGCGTTGACCTTGCCGTGTTTCACGTAAGGCCCGTATTTGCCAGCGAAGACCTGGACCGGATCGCCGTCCGGATGGTTGCCAAGTTCCTTCAGCGCGGTCGCTCCGCCGCGACCCCGGCCCGGATTTGCCTTCTTGTCCTCGATCAGCGCCACGGCGCGGTTGAGGCCAATGGCGAAGACATCGGCGGGATCTTTCAGGTTCGCATAGGTCTTGCCGTGCTGGACGTAGGGTCCAAAGCGGCCAAAGTTTGCGTAGATCGGCTCATTGTCTTCCGGGTGCTTTCCGACTTCGCGGGGCAGCAGGAGGAGTTCGACGGCGCGTTCCAGCGTCAGGTCCTGCGGCTTTTCCTTTTCGGCCTTGGTCAGGGAGGCGCGTTTGGGCTTCTCACCATTGGCCATCTCGACATAGGGGCCGAAGCGGCCGGTCTTGAGGTAGATCATCTCGCCCGTTTCAGGGTGCAGGCCGAGCTCGTTGCCGTCCGGGTTGATCGCAGCCGCATCGCCGTCAGCGCTGAACTGGCGGGTGAACTTGCACTCGGGGTGGCGCGAACAGCCGACAAAGGCGCCGAAGCGACCGAGCTTCATGGAGAGTTCGCCCTCCTTGCAGAGCGGGCAAAGGCGTGGGTTTTCAATCGGATTGCCTTCAGCATCCTGACGCGGGAAGACATAGGCACCGAGCGTCTCGTTGAGGGCATCAAGCACGGCGGAAACGCGCAGGTCCTTGGTGCCGTCAATGTCGGCAGCGAACTGTTTCCAGAACTCGTGCAGGAAGGCTTTCCAGTCGAGCTTGCCGTCGGAGATGACGTCGAGCTTTTCCTCGAGACCGGCGGTGAAATCATATTCGACATAGCGGGCGAAGAAGTTCTCGAGGAAGGCGGTGACGAGGCGGCCCTTGTCCTCAGGCACCAGCGCCTTGCCCTCGATGCGGACATAGCCGCGATCTTCGAGCGTCGACATCGTGGACGCATAAGTGGACGGGCGGCCGATGCCGAGCTCTTCGAGGCGCTTGACGAGGCTGGCCTCGGTATAGCGTGGCGGCGGCGCGGTGAAGGACTGGTTGGCGTCGGCCTTTAACAGGTCGGCGTGCTGGCCCTGTTCCATCTTGGGCAGGCGGCCTTCGGTCTCGTCATCATCGTCGCCGGCATCGTGGCCGACAGTGTAGAGCTTGATGAACCCGTCGAACACGAGGACCTGACCGGTGGCACGCAGGAGGGCGCGCTCGTCTTTCGACTTGAGGTCGATCGTGGTGCGCTCGAACAGGGCGGTTTCCATCTGCGATGCGACGGCGCGGCGCCAGATCAGCGTGTAGAGTTTCTTCAGGTCGCCGTCGCCGTGATAGTCTTCGGGGCTCAGGTTGAAGTCGGTCGGGCGGACAGCCTCGTGGGCCTCCTGCGCATTCTTGGCCTTGGACGAATAGCGGCGGGTGTTTTCCGGCAGGTAGCGGGCGCCATAATTCGACTGGATCATGCTGCGGGCAGCGGCATAGGCCTCTTCGGCCATGTTGACGCCGTCGGTCCGCATATAGGTGATGCGGCCTTCTTCATACAATTTCTGGGCGGCCTGCATGGTGCGCTTGGCACCGAAGCCGAGCTTGCGGGAAGCTTCCTGCTGCAGGGTGGATGTGATGAAGGGCGGTGGCGGGTTGCGCTTGACGGGCTTGGCCTCGACGCTGGCGACGGAATAGCCGCCTGTCTTGACGATTTCGAGCGCCTTGTCGGCGTCGCCCTTGTTACCGAGCGTGAATTTCTTCAGCGTATCGCCGTCGAGAGCGTGCAGGCGGGCTTCGAAGTCGGTGCCGTCAGGGGCGCGAAGGCTGGTGGCGATGTTCCAGTATTCCTGCGGGCGGAAGAGTTCGATCTCGTTCTCGCGGTCGCAGACAATGCGCAGGGCAACCGACTGGACGCGACCAGCCGAACGGCTGCCGGGCAGCTTGCGCCAGAGGACCGGGGACAGGGTGAAGCCGACAAGATAGTCGAGCGCGCGGCGGGCGAGATAGGCGTCAACCAGTTCCTGGTCGATCTGGCGCGGGTGTTCCATCGCTGTGGTGACGGCATTCTTGGTGATCGCGTTGAAGACGACGCGCTCGACATGCACGTCCTTCTTGAGCGCGCGGCGCTTCTTCAGGGCCTCGACCAGGTGCCAGGAAATCGCCTCGCCTTCACGATCCGGGTCGGTCGCGAGGATGAGTGTATCGCACTCTTTGAGGGCATTCACGATGTCGGTGATACGCTTTGCGGACTTGGCGTCAGCCTCCCAGAGCATCTCGAAATCATTGTCCGGATCGACCGAACCATTCTTCGATGGCAGGTCGCGGATGTGTCCGTACGAGGCCAGAACCTTATAGTCCTTGCCGAGGTATTT
>NZ_JBBKXE010000097.1:0-12165 GCF_037969335.1 Hyphomonas sp.
CACGCCGCCTCCGCCCCGCACGGCGCCGGGCAGATCAGCTTCAGGTCCATCGCTTCCGCCGCCATCGCTGCCGGCAGAACGCCGAGCGTTTCGCCAAGCCGGCCGTCGAGCGACAGCTCGCCGATGGCGGCATGGCCTTCCAGCAGGTCTGGCGGGATCACCCCCATGATCGCGAGGATCGAAAGCGCGATGGCGAGGTCGTAATGGCTGCCCTCCTTGGGCAGGTCGGCCGGGGCGAGGTTCACGATCACGCGCTTGGGCGGCATGGCAAGGCCAAGGGCGGCAAAGGCGGCGCGCACGCGCTCCCGGCTTTCTGCCACCGCCTTGTCGCCAAGGCCAACAATATAGAAATTCGGCTGGCCGCCCGTCAGCTACACCTGCACATCGACGGGCTGGACCTCAACGCCCTCGAACGCGTATGTCGTGATGCGGCAAACCATGAGCGCCTTTCCCCGTCAGCGGGAAAAACGCTAACACAGGTTAACGAACAAAGGAAGAACAAATACGCGGGACCGAACCTTGATTTCGGTTCAGCCGGACGAAGATGATTTTCAACAACTTCATCCAGAACGCCAGCGGCGATCCGTTTGGCTGCATTCGGGGATTGGCTACCTACATGGCGCCAGCCGCGTCATTCAACGATGACGCGGCTGGCAAAGGTCACCACATGTCAACGAAGCAAAGACGAAGCTCCGTCATCTCGAAGGCAATGAACTCATATTTACAGACTATGGTTCGGCCTAGCTGTGTTTATGGCTCACGGCATAGCCGAGCAATCCGACGGCCGCAGCCGCGAGAGCCGCTGTGGCGATTGGGTGCTCGCTAATTTCTTCGCCGGCAGCTCTGGCCACAACCGACGATTGCTTCTTGAGCTTCTCGGCGAGATTTGATGCTGAATGAACGAATTCTTGCGCCGACTTCGTGATCGCCTCATCGCCGTGTTCGCCGATGTTCTTCGTCATTCGACCCAAGGCTTTCACGACGGCCTCGTAGTCATGTGACAGTTCGTTGGTCAGGTTTTTGGAAGCGTTTGGCATGCGCGTGTCTCCTTGTAATCGCATCTCTAGCTACGCTTGGGCGGGGACCGCGATGTTGATGCAAGTCAAGCTTGTCATGAACAGTTGGTAACACCACAAACCGGACAGGGCGTGGCCCTTCCGGTGGTGCGGAGTATTCCAGTCCTTGCGGATGGGCGGCGGGGCCGCGGGGCAAGGCATTTGGTTCAGTATAGGGAATGGTATTTGCGCCCTGCCGTGCACAGCTGGCCGCCGTTCCATCCGCGTGGGGCAACGACTCCCCGGACCGGCCACTGCGGGGAGATCAGCAGTGACGGGTCAAGTATAGGCCGGATACGACGGGGGCGGAGAGACGTGGACGCTTTTGCCGGGTTGGCAACAGGATGCGGTGCGGCGAAAGCGGGACAGGCCGGTCAGACTTCCGCGATAGTAACTGCCTGTTCCGTGATCGCCTCGACGGCGGCGTCGAGCACGTCGAGCCCTGCGCCGGGCTTGGGCGCGCGTTCCGACAGGATGCGGCGCCAAGCGCGGGCGCCGGGCTGGCCGTTGAACAGGCCGAGCATGTGGCGGGTCATGGCGTGCAGGCCGGTACCCGCCGTCAGCCGTTCGGCCATATAGGGCCGGTAGGCGCGCAGGGCGTCATGCGGGGAGACAGGCGGGACGCCCTGCCCGCCGAGTTCCGCATCGACATGGCCGAGCAAAGACGGGTTCTGGTAGGCGGCGCGGCCAAGCATGACGCCATCAAAGACCTTCAAATGCTCGCGGCATTCATCGATCGTGGTGATGCCACCATTCAGCGTGATCGAGAGGTCCGGGCGTTCGGCCTTGAGGTCTGCCACGAGCGCATAGTCGAGCGGCGGCACTTCGCGGTTTTCCTTCGGGCTGAGACCTTTCAGCCAGGCCTTGCGCGCGTGGACGGTGAACTGGGTGCAGCCGGCCTCGGTGACCTTGTCGATAAAGGTGAACAGGGTTTCGCGGGCTGGCAGGTCGTCGATCGCGATCCGGCATTTGACGGTGATCGGGACGTCCGTGGCCCCGCGCATGGCGGCGACACATGCGGCGACAAGGTCCGGCTCGGCCATGAGACAGGCCCCGAAGGATCCCGACTGGACACGCGATGACGGGCACCCGCAATTGAGGTTGATCTCCCCATAGCCCCACGACGCCCCGATGGCCGTCGCCTTGGCGAGCTTGTCCGGGTCCGATCCGCCAAGCTGCAGCGCAGTTGGCGCAATGCCGGGCGCTTCCCATAACAGGCGTTCCTGATCGCCATGGATGATCGCGTCGGCGGTGACCATTTCGGTATAGAGCAGGGCCGACTTCGTCAGGCAGCGATGGAAGGCGCGGCAATGCGCGTCGGTCCAGTCCATCATCGGGGCCACGGAGAAGCGGTAGTCGGTCATGCACCCCCTCTAAAGCGGACGACGGGCCTGCGTCCAGCGTCTTTGCCGCCATCAATGTGTTTGCAGGCCCGGCTATCGGCAGGTTAAGAACCGGTCATGACCGACACAGCCCGCATCGACACGCTTGAAACCCGCATCGTCCATCAGGACGAAGTGATCGAAGACCTGAACAAGACCGTGATCGCGCAATGGAAGGAGATTGACCGCCTGACGCGCCAAGTCGCCGTCCTGACCGCTCAATATGCAAACATGGCGCAGTCGATGAATGCCGAGCCGGGAAACGAGTCGCCGCCGCCCCATTGGTGAAGCCGTCTTCGCCGGTGCGTCAGGACATGCGGTCGGCGACGATCTCGACCGTGTGGGCACTGTCTTTCCGGACCACGATATCGGCATGATCGCGCAGCGGATGGATGTGGTCGCGCAGGTTCGGCAGGTTCACGCCATCCCAGACCGTCTTGGCAAAAGCCCTCAGCTCCGGCTCGCTCATGTGCAGCCATTGGGCATAGAAGGAGGCCGTATCCGTCCGGGCGGCGTTCCAGAAACCGACAAAGCGTTCAACATACCAGGCCTCGAGATCGGCCTCCGCCGCGTCGAGATAGACGAGCACGTCCGGCTCACCCCCGGTGCGGTCAGGTCGCGACGGTGACTCGAAGCCGAGGCCTTCCAGGATCAGCACGTCCGGCAAGTGGATGGTGCGCGTCAGGGCCGGGTCGATATCGTAGATTTGATGGCTGTGAGCGGGGAAGTCCGCCTGGCCCTGCCGGACGTGGACAAGCGCATTGATGAAGCCGTCGCGGTCATAGGTTTCCGGAAAGCCCTTGCGCATCAGCAAGCCCTGCGGTTCCAGTATGGCGTTGGGGAACAGGAAGCCGTCGGTCGATACGGTTTCGACCGAGAGATCAGGTACGAGCCTTTTCGACAATTGGCGCGCGAGCGTTGTCTTTCCGGCGGCAACCGATCCCGTCAGGCCGATGATCCGGCTGTCGCCGTTGGCGCGCAGGGCGGCGAGCCGCTCGGCGAGGGCGCCGACGCCATCGGCCGGGCTTGCATTCACCTGATCTGCCATGATCCAACCTCCGCCGCGCGTGCCAGATAACAGCTTAGCGGCGGAATGGCCCGCTACCAAACGGATATGAGACCGCGTTTCCCTTGCGTCGCTGCTTGGTCGTGCGCGCCCACCCTGTTAGTTTGGTCAGGTGCAGGCCCCGGAAGGACCCCGTACGATGCTCGGCATGAAATCCTATCTCGGCTGGAAGATCGATTTCCTGCATCCGGCAGGCGAGCCCGCCTTTGCCGGTCCGGATTCGGTCTCGTGGCGTGTCTTCAAGAACCCGATCGCGCTCGGCGTCGGCGGCATTGCCGCTGTCCTGCTGGAATTTGCCGATGCGCGCATCAGGTCGGGTGTCTGGGACCATTCGACATTCAAGACAGACCCGGTCGGCCGCTCCCGCAGGACCGGCATCGCCGCCATGGTCGGCGTCTATGGCCCGCAAAGCGCGGCGCGCCGCGTGATCCAGGGCGTCACCAATATGCACGCAAAGGTCAGCGGAACGACACCATCAGGCGAAGCCTATCGCGCGCTCGACGTGGACCTGCTCGACTGGGTCAGCGCCACCGCCGGATGGGGCTTCCTCACCGCCTATGACCGTTTCGTCAAACCGGTCTCCGATGCCGACAAGACGCGCTTCTACGCAGAAGGCGATGCGGTCGCGCGCCTCTATGGCGTGCAGCACCCGCTGACCTGCGAGGCAGACTTTCAGGCCATGCTGGACACGCTGCTGCCGCGTTTTGAGCCGCATCCGATCAACACAGAATTCCTGGACATCATGAAGTCGGGCCGGGCCGCCAGAGGCGTGCCCAAGGGCCTGCAGAGCGCGATCGTGCATGCGGCCGTCGCGATCCTGCCCACCGATGTGCGCACGCGCCTCGAACTCGGCCCGGAATATGATCTCAGCCCGCGCGGCGAGCGGGCCGTCGGCTTCATGGGCGCGCTGGCCGAGAAAATCCCGCTTCCCGGCAGCCCGCCGGCCCAAGCCGCCGTGCGCCTCGGCCTGCCGTCCACCTTCCTGTGGAAGCATGCCGACGCGCAGGCCCGCCTGTTGAAAGATGTACCGCGCCCAGCGGTCGCCTCGATCGCGACCTGACGGCGCCCCGAACACCCGAATTCAAGACAATGACAAATCAGAGGAAACACGAGATGCAGCTAAAGACCAGATTCACCGAGATGTTCGGCGTCGATTACCCAATCGTCCAGGGCGGCATGCAATGGGTCGGCTATGCCGAGATGGTCGCACCGGTCGCCGAAGCCGGCGCGCTCGGCTTCCTGACGGCGCTGACACAGCCCACGCCGGAAGCCCTCGCCAAGGAAATCCAGCGCACAAAGGACATGACCGACAAGCCGTTCGGCGTGAACCTGACCATCCTTCCTGCCATCACGCCGCCGCCCTATGCCGAATACCGTCAGGCCATCATTGAGGGCGGCATCAAGATTGTCGAAACGGCGGGCTACAAGCCGAAAGAGCATATCGACCATTTCAAGCAGCACGGCATCAAGGTGATCCACAAATGCACCGCCGTGCGTCATGCCCTTTCAGCCGAGCGGATGGGCGCGGATGCCATCTCCATCGACGGTTTCGAATGCGCCGGTCATCCCGGCGAGGATGACATCCCGGGCCTGATCCTGATCCCTGCCGCGGCCAACAAGGTGAAGATCCCGATGCTGGCTTCAGGCGGGTTTGCCGACGGACGCGGCCTGGCAGCCGCGCTGGCACTCGGCGCCGACGGCATCAATATGGGCACGCGTT
The DNA here is from genome assembly GCF_037969335.1 of Hyphomonas sp. Lineage (GTDB taxonomy): Bacteria > Pseudomonadota > Alphaproteobacteria > Caulobacterales > Hyphomonadaceae > Hyphomonas. Next base: position 5,224 of record NZ_JBBKXE010000097.1, read on the forward strand.
TCTGCGTCACCCAGGAAGCGCCGATCCATGAGAGCTTCAAGCGCCAGATGGTCGAGAATGACGAGCGCATGACAAACCTCATCTTCCGCACGCTGCACAACACGGCCCGTGTGATGAAGAACGCCGTCAGCGACGAGGTCGTCGAAATCGAGGGCAAGGGCGGCGCCAAGTTCGAGGATGTCGTCCACCTTGTCGCGGGCGCGCGCGGGCGCAAGGCCATGGCCGAAGGTGACGCGGATGGCGGCATCTGGTCGGCGGGCATGGTGCAGGGCCTGATCGACGATATCCCGACCGTGAAGGAACTGGTCGACCGGATTGTCGCGGACGCCATCGAGATCATCGATTCCCGGCTCGCCGCCATGACGCACTGATCCGGTTGCCGGGCATCGGCAGGTTCTATTCGCCGGTCTTTCGCGCTATCATGCCTGTCTTGAGACAATGGAAGCATTGCGCGATGACCGACCTGCCGAATTCCGCCCCCCTGCCCCAGGGCGTGCTGGACCTCTACGATGCCTATTGCCATGGCGCGATGTCGCGGCGGGACTTCGTCGCCGGCCTCGGCAAATATGCCGTCGGTGGCATGAGTGTCGCCATGCTGGCCGCCTGCGTGATGCCCGATTACGAAACCAGTCTGCAGACAAGCCCTGACGATCCGAGCCTCAACATTGAAACCCTGCTCTATGAGTCACCTGATGGTGCAGGCGAGATGGCGGGCGATCTCGTCCGGCTGGAAAAAGGACCGGCCAAACGGCCGGGCGTGATTGTCGTGCACGAGAACCGGGGCCTCAATCCGTATATCAAGGATGTCGCCCGCCGCACCGCGCTGGCAGGCTATATCGCGCTGGCGCCTGACGCGCTGTATCCGCTGGGCGGATATCCCGGGAATGACGATGATGGCCGCGCCCTGCAGGCAACGCGCGACCGGGATGAGATGTTGCAGGATTTCATGGCCGCTGCCGACACCCTGCGCGACCATCCGGACTGCAATGGCAAGGTCGCCTGCGTCGGTTTCTGCTTTGGCGGCAGCATCACCAATTTGATGGCGGTTAACCAGCCCTGGCTATCGGGCGCCGTGCCCTATTATGGCGGATGGCCGACGGAAGAGGATGCCGCAAAGCTGGAAGTGCCGCTGCAGATCCACCTGGCCGGGCTGGACACGCGCGTGAATGCGGGCTGGCCCGCCTATGAAGCCGCCCTCAAGGCCAATGGCGCTGAGTACGAGGCCTACATCTATGACGGCGTGAACCACGGCTTCCACAATGACACGACACCGCGCTACGACGCGACCGCCGCGCAATTGGCCTGGGGCCGGACGCTGGACTTCTTCAACGCGAAACTGGCCTGATTTCAACGTGATCGGTTGAAACCTGGGCCCTCGCTGGCGCTTCGGTCATTTCAAGCCTCAATTTGATCCTCGATCAAATTGTGCGCCACAGGCGCACCCGCTTGAAATGGTGGGCGGTACAAGGTTCGAACTTGTGACCCCTACGATGTCAACGTAGTGCTCTACCACTGAGCTAACCGCCCGATCCATCGGGAAGCGGCGGTAATGGCCAATCCAGCCCGCCGCGTCAAGATGGTTTAGGCCGCCATCACCTTGTCGACTTCGTCGACGATCTCACGCAGGTGGAACGGCTTGGACAGGACTTTCGCCCCAGCAGGCGTCGGCGCGCCGGATGAAAGCGCCACGGCCGCAAAACCTGTAATGAAAACAATCTTCATCGCCGGGTCGAGTTCGGCGCCGCGACGGGCCAGTTCGATCCCGTCTAGCCCGGGCATGACAATGTCGGTCAGCAGCAGGTCGAACACTTCGCGCTCAAGCGCATGAAGCGCCGTTTCGCCGTCCGCATAGTCCTGGATTTCATGGCCGGCCCGGCGCAGCGCGGCAGCCAGGAACGTGCGCATTGAGTCGTCGTCTTCTGCGAGAAGGATCTTGGTCATGCTCGCCCCCTTGGATGCCAGTGTCTGATTTAAGACATAAACAACGGATCGGGTAAATCATGCGTGAATGGCAAAGCAATTCCCTGTCTCTTTTTTGCTTCAGCCCTGAAAAAGCTTGACCTTCGGGCGAACTGGCAAACCATGGGGCCAATGACCGGCATACTTCCCCTGACAAGATCTCCCGAAACGGAGCCTGCAGCGCCTGTTGCATATGACACGCCCTACACGCTGGACGGACCCGCCGGGCCCGCAGCGCCGGTCCTGTTTGCCTCGCCGCATTCGGGCAATGAATACCCGGAACGCATGCAATCGGCACTCTGCGTGCCGCTGATCGACCTGCGCCGCACCGAAGATGCCTTCGTCGAAGAGCTGTTTGCCGATGCCCCGGCCCTTGGCGCCACCTTGATGGCGGCCCGCTATGGCCGGTCAGTCGCCGACCTCAACCGCGACCCGCGCGAACTCGACGCCAGCATGTTCAGTGATGGCCTGCCCCGCGTGAGCGGCCTGCCGACAGCCCGGGTCGATGCCGGCCTGGGCGCCCTGCCTCGCGTCGCGGCCCGCGGCGACGCGATCTATGCCCGGCGGCTGACCCGCGCCGAGGGCGAAGAACGCCTCCGTCTGGTGCATGACGCCTATCATGACCGGCTCGGCCTCGAACTGGGCGCGCTGCGCGACGCGCATGGCACAGTGCTGTTGATTGATTGCCATTCGATGCCGTCGGTCCAGCCGGGGCGACGCCAGCTTGCCGACATTGTACTGGGCGACCGGTTCGGATCGAGCTGTGATCCACGGCTTACCGGCCAGGTCGAACGCGCGTTTCGCGCCCAGGGCCTCAGCGTTGCCCGCAATGCGCCCTATGCCGGCGGCTACACGACCCGCCGCTACGGGCGACCGAAACGCAATGTCCATGCCCTGCAGATCGAGATCAATCGCGGCCTGTACATGGATGAGCACGCGGTCACTCGCTCGGACCGATTTGCTGAAATGAGAGCCGTGATTACCGATGTGACGGCGCAAATTCTCGATATTGCGCGGCTCGTCAGCGGATCCTGACCCCTTTTCCAAAAAAAAGGGCCGCACCCGAAGGTGCGGCCAAAGTCAAAGGGAGGAAACGCCAGAGGCGTCTGCACCGAAGTGCAAGGACAGAATTATGCTGCGGTGCACAAATAGGCAAGCGCAGGAATGTCGCACCTGTGCGATTAACCTCAATTGCCCATATTTTGGGCACAGAAATGCCCTCCGGCACACCATTTGCGTAGGACTTGCTCGAATTTCCTGTTTTGGGACTGGAACCGTCCCGTCTTAGTTTGGAGTAAGAAATGGCTGACGAAACAGATCTGCACGTGGGCAAACGCCTTCGCCGCCGCCGCCGGCTGCTCGGCATGACCCAGCAGGACCTGGCTGGCCAGGTTGGCGTCCGGTTCCAGCAAATCCAGAAATATGAATGTGGCGCAAACCGCATCACATCCTCGCGTCTGTACGAGCTGTCGCGGGCCCTGACCGTATCGGTCCAGTATTTCTTCGACGGTATCCCTGCCGCAGATGCGCCCGACGCCGCCAATGATGCCGAGCATATGGAAGGCGACATCCTCTCGCAGAAAGAGACGCTGGAGCTTGTCCGCGCCTATTACCGGCTTGGCGAGCGTCCACGCAAACGCCTGCTGGAACTGGCCAAGGCCCTCGAAGGCGATCAGTCGAGCCACGGCGCCGCTTGACGCCCGGCCCAAGGCAGGGCTAGCCCTGCCGGATGCTAGGCGGAATATCCCTCGAAGATGAGCTTGCCCTCGCCGGGCGGCTCGCAGATGCGGCCTGGATAGCCATCCGGCCGCATTTTCGTGCCCTGACAGATGTGGACAACAAGGTGGCAAACCCGCCTGTGAACCTGTCCCCCGCCCGTCCGACACCCACTGCGAGACCGGCCATTCCCGCACGGGCCGAATTCGATCCCGTCACCGAGGGCGACCGCGCCGCCGAACGGGCGATCCGCGCCATCCTGGCCGCTGAATGCCCGCAGCATGGCGTGACAGGCGAGGAATATCCTGAAACCCCCTCCAGCAGTGGCTATCGCTGGCTGATCGACCCGATCGACGGGACCCGCGCCTTTGTCGCCGGCCTGCCTGTCTGGACGACGCTGATTTCACTCGTCGGCCCGGACGACGTGCCGATCATCGGCATTATCGACCAGCCTGTCCTCGGCGAACGCTATGTCGGCTGGCCCGGCGGCGCCGAATTGCAGCGCCGCGGCACGCGCACGCCGATCCGCGTCTCCGAGTGCCAGGACCTGCGCCGGGCAACCATTGCCACAACCGATCCCTTCATCCTGAACCCGGCCGAACAGGGCGCATGGGCGCACCTGCGCGCCACGGCCCGGATCGCGCGCTATGGCCTCGATGCCTATGCCTATGCGCGACTGGCCGCCGGCACGATCGATCTTGTCGCCGAAACCGGCCTGAAAGCGTGGGACGTCGCCGCCCTGATCCCCGTCGTGCGCGGGGCCGGCGGTCTCGCCACCGACTGGCGCGGCAACGCGCCAAAGCTTGGCGGCCAGATCGTCTGCGCTTCAAGCGAGGGCGTGATGGATCAGGCGTTGCTCGCGCTGAGGCGCTCGGCCACGCTGGCCTGATTCAGGTCGAGGGTTCAGGCGCAGCCGCGAGCGCGTCGCGATAACGACGACTGCCCATGACAACCCGCCCGTCATCCAACGTGATCTCGACATCGCCGGACGCTTTCGGTCTGAACGCGCCGATACGGGCCCGGTTGACGAGACGGGAGCGATGTACCCGGGCAAAGCCATGGGATTTCAGCCGCACCTCCCAGGTTGCAAGTGTGCCCCGCACCATATGGACCCGGTCTTTCGTGAGAAACTGGACGTAATTCCCGGCGGCCTCGTCAGCCAGAATGTCACCGGGCGGCAGGAAGATCGCCGTCGCACCGTCCCGGATCTCGATCCGGTCTCCCACCGGTTTCGCCCGCCGCGCCATGATCAACGGATACAGCCAGTATGTTGCCGCAAGCACGCCGTAGCTGATCACATCCTTGCGCCATTCATAGACCAAAGGCAGCAATATCCCGTCACCAAAGAAGCGGTATTCACCGCCGAGCAACGTGAAGCAGGCCAACCGGATGATCACCATGCCCGCAACATGGGCCAGCGACACAGGCACGGTCAGGGCCAGGTGGCCAAGAATGGACCGGGGCAAATTGCCGGAATTCGGCGGCAGCCGCTGGACCGCCAGTCCGATCAACGGCGCCAGGGCCAGCCAGAGCAGATAGCTCGAGCCTTCCAGAACCAATGGATCGACGAAGGATACCGGATCCCCGTCGCGCTTTGCCTCCAATATGATCGATGTGATGTTCACCAGCCCGTTGACCAGGCCGAGAATCGCGATGGTGAACCACGGACCGGTCAAAAACCGCGCGCCACCGCTCGTCACGCCATGTCCACCGCTCGTCACCACTCCGTCTCCACTCGTCCCGGCCTGACGCCGCTCGTGTCGCCACGATAGCGCGCCATCCACGTTCGCGAAAGGAAGGGCTGAACGCCAAGGAGACATGCCCCATGACCCAACGCCGCTACGATCTCGACTGGCTCCGCATCGGCGCCTTTGCCCTGCTCATCCTCTACCATGTCGGCATGTATTACGTGACATGGGACTGGCACGTGAAATCAAGCCATGCCAGCGCGTTGATCGAGCCACTCATGTTCCTGTCGAACCCGTGGCGGTTGACGCTCCTGTTCCTGATATCGGGGGCCGCAACCCGGTTCATGGCCGACAAGATGAGCACATGGCAACTTACCAAGGCGCGTATGGGCCGCCTCTGGCCACCGCTCTTGCTGGCCGTGTTCGTGATCGTGCCGCCACAGAGCTATTACGAGATTCTCGAAGCGGCGACCGCGCTTGGACAAGACCCCGGACCCTGGCTCGATAATTTCTACGTCAAATATGTCACCGCCTCCGGGCACTGGTGCGACGGCGATGGATGCCTCAAGACGCCGACCTATAACCACATGTGGTTCGTCGCCTACCTGATCATCTATTCGATCGTGCTATTGCCGCTGCTGCCGCTCATCCGGCGCGCACCGAAAGCCCTGTCAGTGCTGATCAGGGGGCCCGGCCTGTTCCTGGCGCCGTGGCTCTTCCTGTTCATCACGCGCGTGACTCTTTTCCCGATCTTTGGCGAAAGTCATGATTTCCGCGAAGACGGCTATATGCACGTTCTCTATTTCGGGACGTTCCTGTTCGGTTTCGCGATCGCCAAGCACCAGCCCTTCTTCGACGCCTGCGTACGCTGGCGCTGGCTGGCGCTCGGCGCCATGTTCATCGCCTGGGGCGCCCTGATGACCTATTACAATGCCTGGTCGGGGGGCGGCACGCCACCGGAATGGATACGCAACACATTCCGGGGCGTGCGCGAATTGCAGGCATGGACAGCCATCGTCGCCCTGATCGGGTTTGCCCACCGCAACCTGCGCCTCTCCGACGGGCCTGTGCGGCGGGTGCTGACCGAGGCGATCTTCCCGGTCTACCTGATCCACCAGACGATTATCGTGGTCGCTGCGCACTATCTCGGCCAGGCGGGCCTGCCGGTCGCGGTCGAGGCCACGCTGCTCATCGCCATCACGGTCGCAGGCTGCTGGCTGTTCTACGATATCGGGCGCCGGATACCGTTCCTGCGGATCTGGATCGGCCTGCCGTCGCGGTCAAAGATGGCGGCCCGGCCTAAGGCCCCGTCACCTCGAAGCCATCGGCCCGAAGCATTGCAATGACACTGTCATCGCCGGCCAGGTGGCCCGCCCCGACGGCGATCAGGCGGGTCCCGGGCGTCTCCAGCATCGCCGCGATCTGCGGCGCCCAGGTTTCATTGCGCTCCTTCAGGAGGGCATCATAGACCTCTTCCGAGCCCATCATGTCGGGATTGGCGAGCAACAGGCCCAGCCCGTTGACGTCGCCATCGGCCCATTCATCGACCAGCGCGTCCAGCATGGCCGCGCCCTCGTCG
>NZ_JBBKXE010000098.1:0-6846 GCF_037969335.1 Hyphomonas sp.
GTCCGGCGATGTGGCCAGGCAACAATCCGCTATACGATGTCGTGGGGTCCGGGCTGACGAGATGAATGTCCAGTCCGGCAGGTTTGTGCCGGGCAAGATGCCTCAGCGCCACGACGTGCGTGTGTCCTCCTCCGATCAGGAGGACGCGGGTCATGCGTTGGCTGCCGGCGACGACCACCAGGACTGGATCGCGGCGGCGATGGCGTGGCTCGGGTCACTGGCGGCCGCGGGGGCTCGGAAGGCGACGACGGCGGAGCCTTCGAGCGCGCTTTCGTCATTGACGTCGACCGGCCATCTGGCGCCGGCGATGATGCAGTCGTCCAGGCCGGACAGGTATTCACCAAACTCTGCTTCGCGGCCGTCCCGGAAGAGCGGCAGCCAGAGGATCAGGATCCCTTGCGGCCAGCGCTTCAGCGCACGGGGCGTCCAGAGGGCAAGCGCGTCGATGTCGCGGCTGGTCTCATAGCTCGGGTCGACAAAGCAGACCATCTGCTCGCCGCCCCGGGGCGACAGTTTCAGCGCGCCCGAATAGCCATCGGAATGCTTGACCTGGACGCGGGGGTCATGGCCGACGGCTTTTTCCAATGCGGCGTATTCTGCGGGATGCTTTTCAAAGAACACCATGCGGGCTGTTGGCGGCAACAGCTGAAGCGCGAGGTCGGGCGAGCCCGGATAGTTTGTCATGCCGCAGGCTTCGACATGCGACACCCAGGGCTTCAGGGCGCGGGGCGGCTTGCCACGGTGCAACGCCAGGATGCCGGTTTCCGCTTCGCCACCCTTGCGGGCCTGTTCGCCGGTCAGGTCATAGTGTCCGCGTCCGGAATGCGTTTCGACATAGAGGACCGGCTTTCCGGCCGTCGCGATGTGTCCGAGCAATGTGTGAAGGACGGCGTGCTTGAGCACGTCGGCGCGGTTTCCTGCGTGATAGCCATGTTGGTAGGAAAGCATGGAGGGGTCTTTCTGGCGTCAGAATGAAATAGTCCCGAACGACCGTCAGGGCCATCCGGGACTAAGACGTTTGGTCGGTCGCGTCTATTCGGACGCGAGCGATTCCTTGCGGGCGGCCTCGAACTCGTTGCCCGGATACCAGGTTGGCCAGTCGGCAGAGTCGGCGATGCCTTCACCGACGGCATAGAGCGCCTGGATGTCTTCGGTGAAGCCGGAGAGGTCCCAATCGTCGGAATACTCGTCCATCGGCTTGTGGTAGCGCTCGGCCGTATAGGCCGCCGCTGCGGCCTTGCCAGCAGCAACGCCGCCTTCAAGCTTGTCTTCACCACCGTCGGCATAGAGCATCGGTACGCCGCGCTTGGCGAGCGAGATATGGTCCGACCGGTAGAAGTATCCGGCTTCAGGCTTGCCGTCCGGCGTAATGACGCGGTCATTTGCTTTCAGGATCGCCGCGAGGCGGTCCTCAAGCTCGGATGCGCCATAACCAATCACAACCATGTTGTGCGTGCGGCCTAGGGGCAGTGCGCCGTCCATGTTCACGCCAGCGACGATCTGGTTGAGCGGCACTGTCGGGTGCTCGGCGAAATATTCGGAGCCGAGCAAGCCGGACTCCTCAAGCGTCACCGAGACGAACAACAGCGAACGATCATGCGGCGCGGCAGCGAAAGCCTCTGCCATCTCGAGCAGAGCCGAAGCGCCCGTTGCGTTGTCGACAGCACCATTGAAGATCTGGTCGTCGTAGAAGTCTTCGCCCGGGGCGCCGGTTTTCTGGCCGGTTTTCTTGCCGAGGTGATCCCAGTGCGCCGTGTAGAGCACATACTCATCTGGTGTGGTCGCGCCCGGAAGGACACCGATCACGTTACGGCTGTCGAGATTTTCGATCATTTGCACGATTTCTCCGGTCGCCTTGACGCCGGTCAGCGGGACCGGTTGGAAGCCGGGCGTTTTTGCGGCGGTTTTCAGCGCCTCAAAATCCTTGCCGGCGGAGGTGACGAGCTTTTCGGCCATGGCACGGCTGACCCAGCCTTCCATCAGGGCGCGGTCGGCGCCGCCATCGGCGCGAACGAGATCCGACTGTGCGCCGGACCAGGAGTTTTTCACGACGTCCCAGCCATAAGAGGCTGGTTCTGTTTCATGCACGATGATTGCGGCGGCGGCACCCTGGCGGGCAGCCTCTTCGAACTTGTACGTCCAGCGACCGTAATAGGTCATGGACTTGCCCTTGAAGAGGTCCGGATTGCCGGTGGCAAAACCGGGGTCGTTCACGAGGATGACCACTGTCTTGCCGGTGACGTCCTGGCCGGCATAATCGTTCCAGTCATATTCCGGCGCGACAACGCCGTAGCCGACGAAGACGACATCGGACGGGGCGAACGAAATTGTCGTGGAATCCTGGTGTTTGGTCCAGATGACCGAATCTTCCTTCAGGACGGTCGGCATTTCCGTGCCGTCCGGAGCCGTGAAAGTGAGGAAGGATTGCGTCGGGTCGATGGTCTGGTTGACCATTGCGACCTTCTGGAAATAGGTGCCATCGTCGCCACCGGGCTGGAGGCCGATGCGCGCCATTTCGGCGCCGATCCAGGCGGCAGCTGATTCGCCAATCGGCGTGCCGGGTCCCCGACCTTCGAACGTGTCGTCGGCCAGCGTTTTTATACGTACGGCCAGATCGCCCGCATTGATATCGGCTGTTGTGTCGGTAGGCAGCGGAATGAGCAGTGTCTCAGCGGGGGGTGTTTCGGCGACAGGCGCTTCAACAGGTGCTTCCTGCTTCGGGCCGCCGCATGCGGCGAGCGCAATGAACGACACAGCGAGTGCGAGATGTTTCATGGATGTCTGCCCCTCCAATGGGCGTCTTGTAGGATTTGGAACAGGGTCTGGCATGGCGAGCGTTTGGCTTCAAGACTCAGCCGATTTACGACGCCCAGCAAAAAGGCGGGCTCCATCGCTGTAACCCGCCTTCAATCGTCTTGTCGTTTATCAGATGCTATTCAGCAGCTTGTTCGGCAGCAGCTTCAGCTTCTTCGGCTGCTTCTTCAGCCACTTCTTCCGCTGCATCAGCAGCGACATCGGTTGCGACTGCTGCAGCATCGGCAGCAGCTTCAGCGGCGTCTTCTGCAACGTCAGCAGCTTCTGCAGCGACGGTTGCGTCTTCGGTGACTTCAGCGACTTCAGCCGCGACAGCGGCTTCAACAGCAGCCTCTTCAGCCACTGCAGCGGCAGGGGCAGCTTCTTCGGCGACGTCAGCTGCGTCAGCAGCCACGTCTGCGGAAACGTCTGCCGCAGCGGCGTCGAGGCTGGCAGCGGTTTCGGATTCGGCAACGGTTGGTGTTGCGCACGCGGCAAGCATAGCCATTGATGCAACGGCACCGGCGATAAGTTTGATGTTCATGGATTCACCCTCTCTGAGACTTTATTGTCTTGTGTATGACGAACGCCCTTCCCGGAATTCGCCTGACGCGGGCGTCTCAATCAAATGCGGCGATTTCAGGGCAGGGGGATCCATTCCGCCTCGTCACCCGGAACCAGTGGAAATCGGTCTGTTCCGTGTGATTGCGTGGATTCGATCCAGTCCTGCTTCGCCTGCTCGATCTGGCCCGCATCGGATGCAACAAAATTCCAGTCAATTTTTCGGGGCCCATCCATCGGTGCGCCGCCGCAAACCACGGCTTTCGTGCCCGGCAGGAACTCCACCAGAATGTCATTGCCCGGCGTGAGGACGAGCATGACGCCTTCTTCGACAAGCGCGCCATCGACGCGGACGCCGCCTGACACCAGATAGAGCGCACGCTCCTCCGCGAGATTTGCAGGCAGTGTCAGGCTGGCGCCATCTGGCGTTTCGATCGCGACATAGAGAATCGGCCACGGGAATTCGACTGGCGAGTGGTGGCCCCAGGCTTCTCCCGCAAGGACCCGGATGTCAGCACCGTTCTCCTTGAACACGGGCAGCGTTTCGGCGGCGTGATGGACGAAAGACGGCGCCATTGCCTCGTGGCTGGCTGGCAGGGCGACCCAGGTCTGCAGGCCGTGCATGCTCTGGCCGGCGTCGCGCTCGGGTATCGGTGTGCGTTCGGAATGGACGATGCCGTGGCCGGCGGTCATCCAGTTCACGGCGCCCGGGCGGATGACAAGGTCGGTACCCAGGCTGTCCTGATGGCGGATCGCGCCGTCGAACAGGTAGGTGACTGTGGCGAGGCCGATATGAGGGTGCGGACGCACGTCAAACCCGTCGCCCGGCGCGTACGCCACCGGACCGAAATGGTCGAAGAAGATGAAAGGCCCGACCATCTTGTGCGCGTGGTGTGGCAGCACACGCCGGACCCGGAAACCACCACCAAGATCGCGTGCACGCGGCTCTATCTTCCTGACAATTTCGTTAGCCATGGGACCAAAGCCTTTCCTGCGCTGCATCCATGCTCAAATATGGCCACATGACGGACAATCTCAAATCATATCTTGATCAGATCCGGGCGTGCCGACTGTGTGAGCATGAGATGCGCCGTGCGCCGAACCCTGTGCTGCAGGTGAGTGGCAGCGCGAGAATACTGGTAGCCGGACAAGCCCCGGGAAACCTGGCGGACGTGACGGGCACACCGTTCAACGATCCGTCGGGTGTTCGCTTGCGCGATTGGATGGGAGTGACCGAGGCCGAGTTTTACGATTCGTCGCGCGTCGCCATCGTACCGATGGGGTTCTGCTTTCCGGGCAATGATGAAAAGGGCGGCGACCTGCCGCCGATGAAGCGCTGTGCGGAAACGTGGCGGGCAGGCCTGCTTGCGCAATTGCCGGACCTCAAGGTGAGCATTCTTGTCGGAGGCTATGCGCAAAAATGGCATCTCGGCAAACGGGCCGGGACGTCGCTGACGGAAACGGTCCGGAACTGGAAGGCCTTTACGAGTGAGCGTATGATCACTATACCGCACCCCAGTTGGAGAAACACTGCATGGCTAAAGCGAAATCCCTGGTTCGATGCCGACGTGCTGCCGGAACTACGGCGCGCCGTGCGGGATGCCTTGGACTCCTGACGCTCCTGATCGCGGCTTTCGCGGTTGCCAGTTGCACCCATCCCTTAACCCAGGGGGCCTTCCTGATGTCAGCACCGGACACGCCGCGCTTCGATCCCGAAAATCATGTGTTCGTCGCTGACGACGGCGCGAGACTGGGCCTCACGGTCTGGCCAGCCCAGGGTGTCGAGACTCCCGAACTTGTTGTTGTCGGCGTCCACGGCATGAACGATTATGCGAACGCCTTCCATATGGCAGCGCCTTACTGGGCAGAGAATGGCGTGACGACTTATGCCTATGACCAGCGCGGGTTTGGCCGGTCGCCGGGCCGCGGAATATGGCCCGAAGAGGAATTGATGCGCGAGGACCTGCGCACGGCCGTGAGGATCGCGCGGGCAAGGCATCCCAGGGCAGTGATAACCGTGGTGGGCATATCGATGGGTGGGTCTGTCGCCATGAGCGCGTTTGGATCGGACCGGCCCCCGGCAGCCGACAGGCTGATCGCGTCCGGGCCCGGCCTGCGAGGATGGGGCGCGATGAACCCTGTTTACAAGGCGAGCCTATGGGCCTCAACACACACGCGCCCGGGCTGGATCGTGAAGCCGCCTCGCCGACTGGTGAAGATCGAGCCATCAGACAATGTCGAAATGCTGCAGCGGACATGGTCTGACCCGCTGATGATGCCCTTCAACCGGATCGACCAGGTGTATGGCGTCGTCAGCCTGATGGAGACAGCCCACATGCGGGCCGGGCGACTGCCGGCCGGCTTGCCGACCTTGCTGTCATATGGCGCAAACGACTTCGTTATACCGCCTGCGGGCGTGAAACGGACAACGAAAAGCCTGCCGGACGGCGTTCGAACCGTGTACTATCCGAACGGCTATCATATGCTCTTGCGAGACCTGCAGGCCGAATCCGTACAAGCTGACTATCTCGCGTTCATGAGGGACCCGTCATCGCCCTTGCCAAGTGGCGGGTTGGAATGGCCGTGGCGCTGAAGCGCGCATTCCACAGCCCAAACCCCCTTGCGGTCAGTCACGCGTGGACAAATATAGGTCATTCTGCCAGTTCTGGCGGAATAGAGATTCCTGACAGCCAGCCCTGAGGCCTGATTTCATGACGAGTTCGTACCAGACTGCCCTCAACCTTGTTCCCATGGTGGTGGAACAGACCAGCCGGGGGGAGCGGGCGTTTGATATCTTTTCGCGCCTTCTGAAAGAGCGAATCATTTTCGTCACGGGCGGAATTGACGACAGCATGGCCGCACTGATTACGTCGCAGCTGCTGTTTCTTGAGTCCGAGAACCCGAAAAAAGACATCGCGATGTATATTAACAGCCCCGGTGGCTACGTTACGTCGGGCCTCGCGATCTACGATACGATGCAATATATTCGCTGCCCGATTTCGACCGTCTGCTTCGGCCAGGCGGCCAGCATGGGCTCGCTTCTGCTGGCTGCGGGCGAGCATGACATGCGCACGTGCCTGCCCAATGCCCGTGTGATGCTGCACCAGCCATCGGGCGGATACTCAGGCGTTGCTACAGATATCGAGCGCCACGCGCAGGATATTATCGACCTGAAACGGCGTCTCAACAATATCTACGTCAAGCATACCGGTCAGGAATATGACGTGATCGAGCGTAAACTCGACCGGGATACGTTCCTGACGGCGGAAGAGGCTGTCGAGTTCGGCATTGTCGACAAGGTGTTTGAGCGCCGCGACACCGAGGACGAAAAATAGGCGGCGACGCTCCCCATCAATTGCGGCCCGCCTCTTGCAGGGTGGGCCATGACCCTTATTGTCATATTAAGAAACCGGGTGAGGGCGCTTAAAGGCCCCGTTAAACCTTACCCGGCATTGAGGACGGCATGACCAAGCAAAACGGCTCAGGCGATTC
>NZ_JBBKXE010000099.1:0-8144 GCF_037969335.1 Hyphomonas sp.
CAAGGACGATGTGGCGGACGTTACCGCCTCCGGCGTGCCGGGGCGTCGCCGGGATTTCCCGGACCGGGCCTGGCATGGCACGGCCAAGGCACTGGCCAGCGGGCCGCGCGGCGATGTGCGGGTGTCCGACGCGCTGCAGCACTCGCTGAACGTGCCGGCGGTGATGATGCTGGACAAGGTCGGGCCGGAGCGCTTCGTCGCGCAACTGGCGCTTGCCGGGGCAAGTCCCCGCATCGCGGGCTCGGCCAGCCATGAAGCAGGCCTCGCCATCGCGCTCGGCGGCGCAGGCCTGACCGCACGCGAACTGGCCGTGCTGTATGCTGCGCTCGGCGACAAGGGCGTGGCCAAGCCGCTGGTCTGGCGCGCCGATGAGGAAGATGCGACCTATGAACGTCCCGGCCGCCGCCTGGTCGGCGAGGCCAGCGCCGATGAAATTCTTCGCATCCTGCAAAACGGTCCGACGCCCGCAGGCCGCGTCCCGGGCCGGCTGACCGAGAACGCGCCACAGATCGCATTCAAGACCGGCACGTCCTATGGCTATCGTGATGCCTGGGCGGCGGGTGTGGCCGGCGACCTCGCGATCATTGTCTGGGTTGGCCGGGCCGATGGCGGGCCGCGCCCGGGCGTGACCGGCGGCGACGCTGCGTTGCCGATCCTGTTCGAGATTGCCGACCGGGCCGCGCACCATTTGCGCGATACCGGCGAGGCGCGCGGGCGACTGACATCCGAGCGGCGGCTGCAGTCCCAGGGCGCGATGCATGACTTTGCAGCGGCGGCCCCGCCGCAAATCCTGTTCCCGCCGAGCGAGGCCGAACTCTGGGCCGGCAAGGTCGATGGCGCCCCTGCGCGCGGTTTCGTGCTGGCCGGGCGGGGCGAGGGGCACCTGTCCTGGTATGTCGACGGCGCGCCCTGCGCGATCGATGATGCCGGCGCGCCGGTCTGGTCGCCCACCCGCGAGGGATTTTACACGGTGACTGCAGTGGATGCTGCAGGCCGGGCCAGCCGCGTGCGTGTGCGTGTCCTCACCGGGCCTGCCTGAGAACATGGCATTGCCGTAATTTCGACACGCCGCAACAACACGCGATCAACACAAATCTGTTAGGTATGCGATTGCTGCCTTTTCGGCAGCAGCGACTGTCCCATATGTGGCTGTAGACGGAGCGCCAAGCCGCCGTCGATCAGTGAGTGAGTTTACCATGCGTGCCCGTTCTGCCCCCCTTATTGCCATTGCCGCCGGTATTGCGGCCGTTGGCCTCGCGTTCATCTCGAGTGCAGGCGAGCAGGACACGCCGACCAATGAAGTGCCCAAGCGCTTGTCCTCAGCCGTGTTTGCCGGTGGGTGCTTCTGGTGCGTCGAGTCCGATTTCGACAAGGTCGATGGCGTGATCGATACCGTTTCGGGCTATACGGGCGGCCGGATTGCCAACCCGACCTATAAACAGGTCAGCCACGAGGACACGGGGCACTACGAGGCGGTGAAGATCACCTATGATCCTGACGTCGTGTCGTATGACTATCTCGTCACCTACTTCCTGCACAATGTCGATCCGACCGATGCCGACGGCCAGTTCTGCGACAAGGGCGAGAGCTATCGCACCGCAATCTTCGTGGCGAACCCGACCGAGCGCGCGATCGCCGAAGCCGATATTGCTGCGGTGGAGGCCTCAGGTGTGTTGCCTGCGCCAGTCGTGACACAGGTGATCGGTGCCGAAACCTTCTGGCCTGCCGAAGGCTACCATCAGGACTATTACAAGAAGAACGCGCTCAAATACCGCTACTATCGGGCGTCCTGCGGCCGCGATGCGCGGATCAAGAGCCTCTGGGGCGACAGCGCCGCTACTCACTGATCCTGTGGTGCGGGGCAGGGGGGCGACGGGAATTCCGATTGTCCCGCGTGCCGCTTTTCCCACGCATCATCGTGCAGGTCCGGCGCGAAGCCTGACGCCAGATACAGATGGAAGCGCCGTGTGATCGGGCAGCCATTCCCGCGTGTGCCCAGCGGGATCACAATCTCTCCTGTCGAGTCGAACGTGTTGAAGTCGCTGCGCAGCATCGGGCGCATTTCAGCGTGCAGCGAGACGACGAGCACCTTTTCGTCCAGCGGTGGTGCCAGCGGCACAGATTCCGAAAAGCTCTTCGGCACGCCATAGCGTCGCCATGAGAGCAGGGGCACGGACCGGTCGCGGGCATAATAGTCGAGGCCGTGCCAGACTTCGCGTTCGTCAACGAGCACGGACGTCGCGCCCAGCTCTGCCGCCTTCTGGAACACGTCTGCCGCCGCAATGTCCCAGCCGCGTGTACGCTTCTGCGCATTGTCGAAACCGAGTTCGGTCGACATGTGGGCCGGCAGCAGCGCAACCGTGACAAAGAAGGCGGCCAGCACGGCGTGGGCGGTGAGACTGGTCCAAAGCAGGCCAGCCGGGCGATAGGCCTGAAAGTGGCCATAGACGATCATGCTTCCGGCAATGGCGGCGCCGATCAGCACGCGCAGCCACAGGCCGAGGTCCGGCGCCAGCAGCAGGGCCACGAAGGTCAGCCCGGCAATCCAGAACCACAGGCTGCGATTGGGCTGGGCCCGGATCAGCCAGGCGGCGACGAGCACGCTCGCCGCTGGCCAGGCCGTCACCGCCCAGTTCGCATTGGCGCGCGACAGCACGGCCTGAACCAGGATGATGACAAGGACAGGCACCACAAAGCAGAGCAGCCAGCGGTCGCGTCCCATCAGGCCCGCATCGGAGCGCCGCATCACGAACAGGCCGAAGACGAGCGAAATCAGGCTGATCGGGCCGAACACGCCCATCTGGTCGACCAGGAAGTCGACCGCGTGTGCGGGATGGAAGAGATCGCCGTCGAGATTGGCATTATCGACCGTGTGGCTGACCGTCTTGAAATCATTGGCGGCGTTCCAGGCCATGTGCGGGGCAAAGATGGCGGCTGCGACCAGCAAGGCAGCCAGCCCGCGCCACGAGACCAGCGCCTTGCGGGTATCCTTGTCGAGCACCAGTGTCAGCCCGACCCCGATCAGGAAATACAGCATCGCGTATTTCGACAGGAAGCCCGCGCCGACGGCCACACCAAGACCCACGGCACTTGCCCAGCGGCCTTCACCGCTGCGCAGGCGCCAGAACGCATACAGACCGGCGCACCAGAACGGCATCAGCACGCCGTCGGTCGAGATCACGGCGGATGACAGGATCACGGCCGGCATCAGCGCATAGCCGAACGCGGCGAACATGCCGGTGCGCGCATCGTACATCGCGCGGCCGAGCAGGAACAGGAAGACCGCGCCGATCGTGTGCAGGAAGGGTGCGGCCAGCCGTACGGCCCATTCCCCATTGCCGAACACGCTCGTCACTGCATGGATCACCCAGGCGATCATCGGCGGCTTGGAATAATAGCCCCAATCGAGAGTCTCGCCCCAGCGCCAGTATTGCGCCTCGTCGGCATAGAGGTTCAGCGGCGACGCGACGAGAAACCCGATTCGCAACACAAGGAGCAGGCCGAGGCCAAGCAGCGTCGCGCGGAGATACGTCGATTCCGATTCGTGTTTCAGACCTGCCATGTCGTCTCACCTTGATACGTTCTATGCTTATGCAGCGCACTGTCCGTCGAATACAGCCCCCATTTCAGGCAAAGCCTGCCCCCTCAAGGGTCAAACCGTGGCTTTTTTGCACCGCAGCAAATCGAATGGCAGGATTCGGAAGGTGCCACGTTGAACTGTTAAAAACTTGTCACTAATCCGTCATTCAGCGGGAGTAAGCGACCGCAAGCCGACCTTGCTCAGATTTTCAGGTCGGGGGCTCATTTGCATCAGGGGAATATCATGATGAATTGGAATACTTTCGGTCGCGGCATGGCGGTTTCCGCCATCGCGCTCAGCGTCGCAGGCATCGCCTCCGCGCAGGTCACAACATCCAGCATTCGCGGACAGGTCTCCGATGCTGACGGCGGCGCCGTTTCCGGCGCGACAGTCGTTATCACGCACACACCGTCCGGCACCGTCTCAGCGGCCGTAACCGGCCCGAACGGTACATTCTCCTCGCGCGGTCTGCGCGTCGGCGGACCTTACACCGTTGAAGTGACCGGCGCCGACTTCACGCCTGTCACCGTCACGGACATCTTTATCGCACTCGACCAGACCTACCCGCTGGACCTCACGGTTTCCGGCGCGCGTACGCTGGACACTGTCGTCGTCACTGGCAGCCAGCTTCAGGCAGGCTTCTCCAGCCAGGGGCTCACGACCTCGCTCGGCCTTGAGGCCCTCAACGAAGTCGTCACGATCGACCGCGACATCACTGATGCTGCTGAACTCGACCCATTCGCAAGCGTCAACGTCCAGTCGGGCGGCGCCAAGGAACTCACGATTGCCGGCGCCAACAACCGCTTCAACTCGCTGACCATCGACGGCGTCGCGCTGAATGACCGCTTCGGCCTCAATGCCAACGGTTACCCGACGCAGCGTTCGCCGATCTCGTTTGACGCGATCCAATCCCTGTCGGTTGAAACCGCACCATTCGACACGGAATATAACGGCTTCACCGGTGGCACGATCAACGCCGTCACCAAGTCAGGCACCAATGAATTCCACGGTTCGGCTTTCTACTACAAGACTGACGACTCGATGGCCGGCAGCAAGATCGGCGACCGGAAAGTGGATCGCTCGTTCGAAGAAAAGACCTATGGCGGCACGTTCGGCGGCCCGATCATCAAGGACAAGCTGTTCTTCTTCGTCTCCTACGACAAGTATGAAGAAGCTGCTGCGCTCAACCGTGGCCCAACCGGCTCAGGCGCCGTCAATATCGAAGATGTGACACCAGCCGACATTACTGAAATCAGCGATATCGTTTCAACTGTTTACGGCTTCGACACGGGCGATTTCGCCGGCGGCGTGCCACCGGTTGAAGACGAGAAGATCCTCGCCAGCATCGATTGGAACATCTCCAACGATCACCGTGCGAAATTCACCTACATCTCGACTGAAGGCGCAAGCATCACCGAGCAGAACGGCAACAACTTCGTTCAGGGTGCCGATCTCGCTTACCCGTCTTCCTGGTACAACAACTCGGAATCAGTCGAGACTTTCATCGGTCACCTCTATTCCGACTGGACGCCAAACTTCTCGACCGAGGTCAAGATTGCCAAGACGACCCAGGCCACAGGCGCAGACAGCCTGAATGGCGCTGAGTTCTTCCTCGGATCGGTCGAAACGTCGACAGGTACGGTCATCGCCTTCGGCCCGGACCGCTTCCGTCATGGCAACGAACTCGACCAGGAGTTCATGCAGTACAAGCTGAAAGCTGAATACCTACTCGGCGATCACACGCTGAAGGCCGGCTTTGAGCGGGAAGAAGTCGATGTTGACAACCTCTTCGCCCAGAACTCCGAAGGCACGTACGCTTTTGCGTCGATCGACGATCTTCGCAACCGGATTGCTACCGGCGTTACCTATGACAACGCCATCACCAATGACGAGAATGACCTTCGCGCCATCTGGGGTTACAATTACAACTCCGTTTACGTTCAGGACACGTGGGATATCCGCGACGATCTCAGCCTGCTGTTCGGCCTTCGCTACGATTACTACGAATCGGAAGGCGAGATTCGTGAAAACCAGAACTTCATCAATCGCTACGGCTTCTCCAACACCAACGATCTTGACGGCCTGAATGTCATGCTGCCGCGCTTCTCGTTCAAGTGGGATGCCAGTGATGACATCACCGTTCGCGGTGGTCTCGGCAAGTTCTCGGGCGGCGCGCCAAGCGTCTGGGTGTCCAACAGCTATTCCAATGACGGTGTGATCAACGGAACTGTGTCGGATTTCGGATCGATCCTCGTGCCGAATACGCCTGATGCGACAACAGGTAACTACGTTCCCGGTTACCTCCAGGACCAGCTCGCAACCCAGACTCCAGACGGTCCGGTCAATGCACTCGACAATTCGTTCGAGATTCCTTCGACCTGGAAAGCCAATCTCGGTGTAGCTGTGAACGTACCGGGCAACTGGCTCGTCACTGCGGACGTTCTCTACAACAAGCTCGAGAATGCGCCTTACTGGTATGACGCAACCTGCGGCGATGCGATTGCTGCAGCACCTGACGGTCGTCCGGTCTATGATTGCAGCGGTGCGCCACAAGCCATCCTCGTTGGCAGCGTCGACAAGGGCAACTCGCTCTTGTGGGCCGTTTCGGCCAGCAATGACTGGGAAACGCCGGTTGGTGATTTCGACCTGTTCACCAGCTATACGCATGCAGACGTCAACGACATCGGCATGGGTACATCATCGACCGCCACGTCGAACTATTCCGACACGTCGCGGTGGAGCTACCAGAACCCACGGACCGGTACGTCGAACTTCGAAGTCGAGCACCAGTTCAAAATGCGCTTGAACTGGGAGAAGGAATTCTTCCGCGACTACGCCACCAAGGCCTCGCTGTTTGCGACCCGTCGCTCGGGCCAGCCTTACAGCTACACGTTCAATACGACGGGTAGTGACGATGTGTTCGGCATCAATGAAAGCAGCGCCGATGATGCGGGTGCGACGTTCTACGTGCCAACCGGCTTCAACGATCCGCTCTTCTCGGCTCAGTCGTTCGGTGGCGACGTCGCCATGCAGCAGGACTTCTTCACGTACATCGCGACATCGGAACTCAACGATTACAAAGGCAAGGTTGCGCCGCGTAACGGTGACAATTCCCGCTGGTCGACCATCGTTGATCTTCGCCTGCAGCAGGAACTGCCAGGTGCGATGAAAAACCATCGTACCTTCCTGTTCCTCGACATCGAGAACCTCGGTAACCTGATCGACAGCAATGCAGGTCGTATCCAGCGGACCCGTTATGAGTACGAGCGCCAGGTTGCCGATGCGGTGATCATCGACGGCCAGTACGCTTACGGTGTTGGCCGTGACGGTACACCGGGCACCGCTGATGATACTGGCTTCAGCACGTCGACGAATAACGAGATCCTCAACCAGTCGCTCTGGCAGGTTCAGATCGGTGTGAAATACGAGTTCTAGATCGTCCGCGATCCAGAATACAGATTGGGGAAGGGCGGTTCGCGATGCGGGCCGCCCTTTTCCTTGTTTGAAACCTGTGGCAAGGCCCTGCGACGATGACTGACGCTGCCCGTTTCCTCCCGCCCGAATGGGCCCCGCAATCCGCGCTCTGGTGCGGCTGGCCCCGGCTTGCCGACGAGTGGGGCGGCGATTTCGACGGTGCCCGTAGCGATATTGCAGGCTTTGTTCGCGCGGCGGCTGGATTCGTGACGGTCAAACTGGCAGCAGGCTCTGACGAGGCAGCGCAATCGGCAAGGGCAGCGGTGGGCGATGTGGCGGAGATCGTCGAGGTGCCGACCGGCGACATCTGGCTGCGCGATACCGGGCCGATCATCACCGAGGGAGAGGGCGGCCATCAGGCCGAGACGTTCCGCTTCAATGGCTGGGGCGGCAAATACCTGATGCCGGGCGATACCGAGACGGCGGCTGCCGTCGCCGGAATCGAGCGCATCCGCGTGCGCGCCCATGATATCGTTCTGGAAGGCGGCGCGATTGATGTTGATGGGGAAGGGCGGCTGCTGACGACACGGCAATGCCTGCTCAATCCGAACCGCAATGGCGACTGGACAGAAGCCGACGCCGAAGCAGCCCTCGTAAAGGCTTTCGGCGTCAATGACGTGATCTGGCTGGGTGACGGCCTGCTCAACGACCATACTGACGGTCATGTCGATAATATCGCGCGCTTCATCGCGCCCGGCCATGTCCTGTGCCAGCACCCGACGGGCCCCGACGACCCGAATGCCGAAATCCTGCTCGCCATCGAAGACGGCCTGCGCGGGGCTGGCCTGATGGTGACGACGATCTCCTCGCCCGGTCTTGTCCATTTCGGGGATGGCAAACCGGTCCCGGCCAGCCATATGAACTTCACCATCACAAATGGTGCGGTTCTCGTGCCGACTTACGACGAGCGTTTCAGCCTCGTCGCGATTGCCGAACTCCGCCCGCTGTTTCCCGGCCGGAAAATCATTGGCCTGCCAGCATTGAACATTCTGCGCGGTGGCGGCAGTTTCCATTGCATGACGCGCGAGATACCTGCCTAATCCCGGTTCGCCCCTGGACGTCCCACCCCTTTGCGACCCCCTTGCCACAC
>NZ_JBBKXE010000100.1:0-3712 GCF_037969335.1 Hyphomonas sp.
ACCGGCGTCACCCCGGCCTCGTTCGAACCCACGATTGATTACGTGGTCACCAAGATCCCGCGCTTCGCCTTCGAGAAGTACAAGGGCGCCGATCCCGTGCTCACCACGGCGATGAAATCCGTCGGCGAAGCCATGGCCATCGGTCGCAACTTCCAGGAAAGCCTCCAGAAGGCGCTCTGCTCGCTCGAGACAGGCCTTTGCGGTCTCGACGACCTCACCTTCGAAACCGACGCAGCCCTGCGTCAGGCCCTCTCCCTGCCCACGCCCGACCGGCTCCAGGTCGTCGCCCAGGCCCTGCGCGAAGGCATGAGTGTCGCCGAGGTCAACGCCATCACGTCCATCGATCCCTGGTTCCTCAGCCAGATTCAGGAAATCACCGAGGTCGAGGCAAAGGTTCGCGCCAAGGGCCTGCCCGACGATGCCAACGCCCTCATCGAACTCAAAGCCATGGGCTTTTCCGACAAGCGCCTCGGCCAGCTGGTCGGCCAGACGGAATCCGGGGTGCGCACCTATCGCCACGCGCTCGACGTGCGCCCCGTCTACAAGCGTATCGACACCTGCGCCGCCGAGTTCGCCGCCAAGACGCCTTACCTCTACTCGACCTATGAACATGCCTCGTTCGGCACCGAAGCGCCGGATTGCGAAGCCCTGCCCAGCAACCGCGAGAAAGCCATCATCCTCGGCGGCGGCCCCAACCGGATCGGCCAGGGCATCGAATTCGACTATTGCTGCTGCCACGCCGCCTACGCGATGGAAGACCTCGGCATCGAGTCGATCATGGTCAACTGCAACCCGGAAACCGTCTCGACCGATTACGATACGTCGGACCGTCTCTATTTCGAGCCGCTGACCGACGAGCATGTGCTCGAGATCATCCACAAGGAGCAGAGCGCCGGCACGCTGAAGGGCGTCATCGTCCAGTTCGGCGGCCAGACCCCGCTCAAGCTCGCCGCCACGCTCCACAACGAGAACATCCCGATCCTCGGCACCAGCCCGGACATGATCGACCTCGCAGAAGACCGCGAACAGTTTGCCGCCCTGCTCGACAGGCTCGGCATCCAGCAGGCGCCGTCACGCGTCGCACGCAGCGTCGAAGAAGCCGAAGTGAAGGCAAACGAGATCGGCTACCCGGTCATGCTGCGCCCGTCCTTCGTGCTCGGTGGCCGCGCCATGGAGATCGCCCGCGACGACGCCGACCTCCGCCTGTTTGCCGCCGAGGCCCTGAAAGTCTCCGGCGACGCCTCGCTCTTCATCGACCGCTACCTGTCGGACGCCATCGAGGTCGATGTCGACGCCATCTGCGACGGCACCAATGTCCACGTTGCCGGCATCATGGAACATATCGAGGAAGCCGGCGTCCATTCGGGCGACAGCGCCTGCACCCTGCCGCCCTACACCCTGTCGCCCGACCTGCAGGCCCGACTCGCCAAGCAGACCATCGCGCTGGCCAAGGCCCTCAAGGTGCGCGGCCTGATCAACATCCAGTTCGCGGTCAAGGACGACGAGATCTACGTCCTCGAAGCCAATCCCCGCGCCAGCCGAACCGTGCCCTTCGTCGCCAAGGCCGTCGGCGCGCCGATTGCCGCCATCGCCGCCAAGGTCATGGCCGGCGAAATGCTGACCAGTTTCGACCTCACCAATGCCAATCCGCGCCGCGTCGCCGTCAAGGAAGCCGTCTTCCCGTTCGCCCGGTTCCCGGGTGTCGACCCGCAGCTTGGCCCGGAAATGCGTTCGACCGGCGAAGTCATGGGCTGGGACGATGATTTCGGCATGGCCTTCCTCAAATCCCAGCTCGGCGTCGGCGTCCGCCTGCCCGAGAGCGGCAAGGTCTTCATCTCGGTGCGCAATTCCGACAAGAAGGGTGTCGCCGAAGCGGCCCGCAACCTGGTCAGCATGGGCTTCACGCTGATCGCCACCAGCGGCACCGCGACCTTCCTCGAAGGCGAAGGCCTGCCCGTGTCGCGCATCAACAAGGTGCTGGAAGGCCAGCCGCATATTGTCGACGCCATGATCAACGGTGACGTGCAATTGGTATTCAATACAACCGAAGGTGCAGCCTCCCTCTCCGACAGCGCCTCGATCCGGCGCACGGCCGTGAACCGCAAGATTCCCTATTTCACAACACTTTCAGCCTCGATTGCCTCCGTTCAGGCCATTGCGAGCTTGAAAACACGGGAAATCTCCGTTCGCGCCTTGCAATCGGCCTGACAGCGGGCCACTTGACGGCCTGAATTTTTGCGACAAGCATTTCGCGCCAATTACAGAATAAGGGATCTCAAATGGAACGCATTCCCATGACCGCTGAAGGCCATGTTGCGCTTCAGACAGAACTGAAGACGCTGAAATCTGTCGAGCGCCCGAACATCATCGCGGCGATCGCAGAGGCGCGCCAGCATGGCGACCTGTCTGAAAACGCTGAATACCATGCCGCCAAGGAGAAGCAGAGCTTCATCGAAGGCCGTATCAGCGAGATCGACGACAAGCTCGCACGCGCTGACGTCATTGATGTCAGCAAGTTCTCGGGCACCAAGATCCGCTTCGGCGCGACCGTGACCATCGTCGACGTCGAAACCGAAGACGCCCAGACCTACAAGATCGTGGGCGAAGACGAAGCGTCGGTGAAACTCGGCAAGATATCCGTCACCTCTCCGATCGCCCGTGCCATGATCGGCAAGGAAGAAGGCGACGAGGCTGAAGTCGCCGCCCCTGCCGGCGCACGGGCCTACGAGATCACGAAGGTCGAGTACAAATAAATGGGCGGGCCGGGCCTGCTCGGACCTTCCGTCTGGGCGGTATCGGATGGCCGCGCAGGCAACGCCGCGCAGGTGCGTGCAATCCTGCAGGCCCTCGGCGAAACCCGTCGCTGGATGAAGATCGCCCATATTGACGGCGAGGCCCATCGCCGCGATCCGGTGACGCTCAGCCCCCGCGCGCCCTGGACATGGCTGCCCGCCGACAGATGGCCGCTGCTCAAGCATGCTCTCCCTGCCGCCCAGCGCGGCGTGCTGGAAGGCCCTTGGCCGACGGTCTGGATCGCGGCGGGGCGCCGCTCGGCCCCGTTCACCAGCGCTGTCCGCAACCTCTCCGGCGGCAAGACAGTGACCGTGCAGATCCTCGATCCGCACATCGAGTCGACCCATTTCGACATGCTCGTCGCGCCGACACATGATGCCGTGACCGGCCCCAATGTGATCGAGACGATCGGCTCACCCTCCTATTTCGCCCCCGACCAGATCGAGGATGCCGGACAGGCCTTTGCCGACCTTGCCGACGAGCGCGCCAAGAGCGCGATTGTCATCATCGGCGGCGATTCAAAGACTCACACATTTACAACCGCCGCCGCCGAGCGCCTCGAAGGCCAGCTGCGCCAGTTGGCCGCCGAAGGCTGGCGCCTGCGCATCACCACGTCGCGGCGCACGCCCCTGCCCGTGGTCACCCGCCTGCGCACCCTTGCCGACCAGGTCGGCGCCCGCTTCTGGGCCGGTCCCGAGGATGGCCAGAACCCTTATCTCGCCTGGCTTGCCTTTTCCGACGTCGCCATCGTCACCGAAGACAGTTCCAACATGCTGTCGGATGCCGCCTGGCACGGCCTGCCGGTCCACATCGCCCGCCTCGAAGGCCGCCATGAGAAATTCGACCGCCTGCATGACAGCCTGATCGCGCATGGCGCGGCACGCTGGTTCGGCGGCGCGCTGGAAACCTGGACCTATCC
>NZ_JBBKXE010000101.1:0-16821 GCF_037969335.1 Hyphomonas sp.
GGTCAGGGCATCGCTGGCGGGGTTCGGCGGGGTGAAGCGACGGTTCACGACGGTGGGGGAATGGGCGCCCGAAGGGGGTGGTAAGGGTGTGGTGCGGATTATCGACGACTACGGCCACCACCCGGTCGAGATCACCGCCGTGTTGAAGGCCGCCCGTTCGATGCTTGGCCAGGGCCAGCTGATCGCCGTCTGCCAGCCGCACCGCTACACGCGCCTGCGAGACCTGTTCGAAGACTTCTCGCGCTGCTTCGATGCGGCCGACGAAGTGTTTGTCGCGCCGGTCTACGAAGCCGGTGAGGCCCCGATTGAGGGCATCACGCACGAGACGCTGGTTGCCAGCATCAAGCGGCACGGCCACCGGGGCGCGCATGTGCTCGGATCGCTGGATGATTTGCCCGAAGCCATCCGGGGCATGGCCAAGCCGGGCGGCATGGTTGTCTGTCTCGGGGCAGGCGACATCACCAAATATGCCGGCGAGCTGGCCGGCAAACTCTAGGGGGGCAGGGGCGCCGCAGCTTGTGCTGTGGCCACAGCAGAGTTTACCCTACGCGAACGGGTGGGAAGTGGCCAAATCGCTTCCCTCGCCGCGTGGAATATCGCACGGTTGGTAAAAGACGGCGAACAATGATGCCGCAGACCGAACTGGGAGATTGTCGCCAAATGACTGAATCACTGGCCGCCGCGCCGTTCACTGAGAGTGCTGCAAAACAGCCAGCTGTGAGCGGAGGCCCCTTTGGCATCAAGGGATTGGCCTGGGCCATCTTCGAAGGCGCCCGCAACCCGTACTATAATCTCATCGTCATCTACATCTTTGCCCCGTATTTCGCCGAAGTCATGGTCGGGGGCGGCGAGTTGGGCCTCACCCTGTCGGGCCTGACGATCACGATGGCGGGCATCGTCACGGCGCTGACGGCGCCGTTCCTCGGCGTCGTTGCCGACAAGGCGGGACGGCGAAAACCGCTGATCGCGGTGTTCATGGCGGTCATGGTGGTGTGCTCTTTCGCCCTTTGGTGGGCGCGGCCCGAGGGTCCTTTGACCATGTGGGCCACCATGTTTGTGCTGGCGATCGCTTATTGTTGCTACGGATACTCGGAAGTGCTGCACAATGCGATGCTGCCGACGGCGGGACGCCCTAACGCGCTGCCGATCATTTCGGGCCTTGGCCTGTCGATGGGCAATATCCTGAGTGTCGGGATCCTGATTTTCTTCCTGTTTGGCCTGCTGCTGCCTGGATCGGGCTTGCCGTTCGCGGCGGATGAGCAGTTGATCGCCCTGGATCTCGCTACGAACGAACCACAGCGCTTTGCGGGTCCGTTCGTGGCGGTCTGGATGGCGGTACTGCTGATCCCGTTCTTCGTGTTCATGCCGGATGGCCTGAGCAAGGGATTGAGCTGGAAGCAGGCAGCCGGAGACGTGTTCAAAGGTGAGGACCGTCATGACGGCAACCCGCAATCGTTTCTGCAGCGCGCAATCGTGTTCCGGGATTACCTCGTGCAGTTGTTCCGGGACCACCCCCATACAATGCGGTTCCTGATCGCTCGCACGATCTATGCAGATGCCATGGCGGCGCTGCTGACGCTGGGTGCCGTGTTCGCAAAAACCTTCCTTGGCTGGAGCGGTGTCGAAATCCTGTTCTACGGGATCACGGGCGTCCTGTTCGGCGCAGTGGGCGGATTTGTCGGCGGATTTCTTGATCGTGTCCTTGGACCGAAACTCGCACTGGTCTGGGAAATTTCCGTGCTGACCGTCCTGCTGCTGGTGCAGCTGTCGATCACGCCGGAAGCCCTGCTATTCGGTCTGATCCCGAGCGGGACTCCGATCTGGAGCAGCCCGTTCTTCGACACCTTGTCGGATGTGACCTATTTCCTGTTCGTGATTCCGGTGGCGATTGCCGTCGTGGCGTCGATTTCGTCCAGCCGCTACATGCTGGTGCATATCGCGCCGCATGACAGGATCGGTGAATTCTTCGGTCTCTACGCGATTGCCGGGACGGTGACCGTGTGGATGGGGCCGGGCCTTGTCAGCCTGCTGACCTGGTTGACAGGCAACCAGCGCATCGGGATGGGCGGCATCGGCTTCATGTTCTTGATTGGCTTGATTATCCTATGGAAAGTTCACGCGCCAAAGCGGGGCTTTGACACGTAGTTCTGGAAATAAGCTGGGCAGGCGGGCTGGCTAGCTTGTCGGCCCGAATGACTTGCCGTCATCGTCGGCGTCATGCGTGCGGCTGATCTCGTTGACGCGGCGTGGACGAAGGTAGAATTTGTCGTCGACGGTCTTGTCGGTCTTCAGCACGTAGCCGAACGGGCTTGTAAAGGTGTATTCGACTTCCGCCATGATCACCGATCCGGGGGAGGGGATAATGCCGGCCGGAACCGTCATCGCGGCGCCCTGGGCATAAGCGGAGATGTTGTAGGCATCTGACCAGGCAACGCGCGGAACGCCGTCTCCATTGTCGACGATGCTGGTGATCCGAAGGTTGGCTTCCGTCGCATCATAGGGCTGCATCATGACTTTTGCTGCCGCGAACATCTCGCCCATATCGGCATCCGTCACGGTGGCCAGACGGGCGGTCAGGTCGCCGAGGCTGGCGCTGGTGGATGTGACGCGGCGATCCATGCGCATCAGGAAGCTGAGCTCGATACAGCCGAAATAGATCAGGACCATCACGGGCGCGATGATCGCAAACTCCACCGCTGACACGCCTTGTTCATTATAGTGCAGGCCCTGGATGCCACGCCATTTCAAGCGGGGATTGATCCGGGAAAGAAGGGACTTGCGGGACATGAGCTAGTCTCCAAAGGGTTCGTTGCGGAACACGGCATTCGCCTGCACCAGGTATTTTGAACCGGCCATGTTGGACAGCGGCGCAGTAATGAAAGGTGTCATCAGGCGCCATTCGTAGAAAACCCGCACTGCCACGATATCGTTTGGGCCGCCGGGCTCGTAAGCAAAGCCGGCATCGTCGAAATCGCCGTCAATATCGATCGGTTGCTCGAAGCTCGCGGCGCCGAATTCATCAAGTGACTTGACGTCGATGTGCAGTTTTTCGTCACAATCGAGCAGGCCGAAAAAGCTGCCGCAGACCGACGTCCGGAAATTCATCTCGTTAAAGCCGCTTTCCTGGGCCTGACCCGTGCGGATTTGCCGGGACGCGTCGGCAACGGCGTGTTCAAGCACGGTCGAAACGAGGAATATCAAGCAGACTTCGAGCAGGCCGAAGATCAGCAGAAAGAATGGAATAGCGACCATAGCGAATTCGACCGCAGCGGCCCCGCGCCGGTCGCTGGCATACGTATTCCAGGCCGCGTTCAAGCGCGAAGCAAGGATGCCGAAGCGGAAGCTGACCATTTTCAAACCCCAAACAGACGATTGTCTCAGCGTTACAGATAACAGACTTGGGTTTGCCGCCGATTTACCGGAAGCATGAAATTTCATCAATCGGGCACCAAAAGTGGACCGCGACAGCCCGGGAAACGCAAACGACCGCCTCCGAAGAAGCGGTCGTTGCAGTGTACGGAAAGGATCCGGGCCTAGTTGCCACTGTTCAGGTCTTGAGCAGATTTTTGCTGCGTGATTATGGTATCGAAATAGTCGACCTGATCGCCCATGCTCATGACCGAGCGACATTCCGGGGCACAGTCATAGGTGAAATTCTGGCCGGAACGATTCACAGTCACCAGGTTTGACGAATTGACCGTGACAACCACTTCCGTCGAGAAAATCTCGTCGCCTGCCTTGTTGAAAATCATGAGGTTGGTCGTGCCGAACGACTTGCCGGTGATAAAAATGAGGTGCTCGTTGTGAACGGCGACGTCGGCGACATTCTTGTTGCCGAGCACGATGCTCGCCGCAGCCCCCTGAATACGAACGGGGACGGTCTTGTTGGCTTCGACGGACAGTTGCCCGGCGGCAGCGGATGCAACGAACAGAGATCCTGCCAGTGCGAAGGCGCAGGACTTGGCCAGTATGTTCATTTCTCGGGCTCCAGGTTCAGCTTGAGGTAAATCTTCGCTGAAGAAGGTTGCCCGTTTCCTAATTGTACGGAGATCACGCAAATCAGTCGTTATACTATAGGGGCGGGATTCGACGATTTGGGCTTCGGGCGAGGGTAAACAAAACCCTGATTTACCTTCACGGATTATCTGTATTCTGTAACGTGATATTGAGAATAGTCCTGTAGTTTCAGTGTTGTCCCGGGAAGAAAAAAATGTTCGGGACTTATTTAACGCATGATGGGAGTTTCCAATGTTTGCACGTTTTCTTAAAGACGAGTCCGGTGCCACGGCTATCGAATACGGCCTGATCGCTGCTCTGATCGCTGTCGCTATCATCGGTGGCGTTACCGCCCTCGGTAACAGCGCCAACACCACGTTCACGACTGTTTCGACGGCTCTTGATAACGCCAACTAAATAGTCGACCGAATTTATTCGGTTCGCAGAAGGGCCGCCAGGGAAACCTGGCGGCCTTTTCTTTTGTGTCCGGACTTGTGGGCCGGGGCCTGCGGGACAGCGCAAAATTAAAAACTTCCTTCAGTCTTTTCCGTCACGGTGCGGTCGAGTCGAAGAATGAAGGAGCGGGCGAATGATTTTGAACATCCTGGGAGGTGTGTTTCTGGCCCTCTGCGTGTTTGCCGCGATGCATGATGTAAACCGCCTGACAATTCCGAACTGGCTGAACCTGACACTGGCGGGCCTGTTTGTGCCGGCTGCCGCGATCTCCGGCGTCCCAATGGAAATCATCGGGGGCCACCTGATGGTCGCCGCACTCGCCTTTATGGTGGCCTTTGGCCTTTTTGCCTTCAACATATTCGGGGGAGGGGATGCCAAGATGATTCCCGCCGTGATGCTGTGGCTGGGGCCGGATGCCGGTATTACCTTTATTTTTGTCATGGCACTCGCGGGTGGCGCTTTTGCCCTGCTTATACTGTCTGTCCGTCAGCTCGTACCGGCGGCGGTATTGCCTGGGTTCATCCGTGCACCCTTCGAAGAAAATGCAGGCGTTCCTTATGGAGTCGCGATTGCGGCTGGCGCCCTCGTGGCGGCGCCAGCGTCTCCATTCCTTGCCAACTTGTTAAAGCAAATCAGTCTTTTCAGTTAACCAAGCCTTAGTCCAGATCATGGAAGTATCCGATATGGATGGGGTTTCAGCCTGATTGCAGTCGCCTATCGCGTTTAGTCATCACAAGGGAGTGGCGCCCAATGTCGCCGATGCGTCTTATCATTCTGTTTGGAGCGGCCCTGGCCGCCATGGCCGCTGCATTCCTGGTTCGCAACATGTCGATGCCGACGACTGTGACGCAGACCGTTACCGAGTTGCAGACCGAGATCCAGACCAAGCAGGTTTCCGAGGTTAAAGTACTGGTTGCCCGGCGCGACCTGGCGATCGGTGATCGCCTGGCGACAAGCGATTTCGAATGGGCCCCCTGGCCGGAACTCAACATTGTCGAGGGCTATCTCACCGAGGCCGACAATCCGGACGCCATACAGCAGATGGCAGGCGCAATTGTTCGTATTCCAATATTCAACCGTGAGCCGGTGTTGCCAGCCAAACTCGTCCTGACAAGTGATTCGAGCCTTATGGCCGCCTTGCTGGCGCCGGGGATGCGCGCGATCTCGGTCGAGATTTCGACAGAGTCCGCATCGGGCGGATTTATCCTGCCGAATGACAAGGTCGACGTGATCCTCACACATGAAGTTCAGGTGCAGACCGATCAGATGGTCACAGAGCGTCCGGCAACGACGACCATCATCAAGAATGTGCGCGTGCTGGCGATCGACCAGGTATTCAAGCCAGATGAAAACGGCGGGTCTTCCCAGATCGGCAATACAGCGACGCTGGAAGTGTCGGCGCAGGAAGCCGAACTGGTGGCGCTGTCACAGCGCATGGGAACGCTTTCACTGTCACTGCGCCCGTGGTCGGACGCCGGAGACAGCATGGGCCGCGAATCACGCATCGATATGCTGGGCGGCAATGGCGGATCTGGCGCCGGTGGCATCATGATTTACCGCAATGGTCAGGCCACGTCGGCCGGGCTCGGGGGAAGCTGAAGATGAACATGTCCCGCCCGCTCCGCAAATGCCTGATGACAGCGTTCGCGGCGGCCATGCCGCTTTTCGCGCATGCGACGCCCAATGATATGGGGACGACGATTACCCGACCAGGTGAAACAGGCGTTTCGCAGCAGGTCACGCTGGGACTGAACAAGTCCATGATTATCGATCTCGATGCATCTGCGGCAGATGTCGTGATCACAAACCCGGCCATCGCCGATGCCGTGGTACAGACGGCCAAACGGATCATATTCCGCGGTGTCGCCTATGGGCAGACGAACGCCTTCGTATTCGACCGTGCCGGCAACCAGCTGCTCAACCTGGAAATCAATGTCGAAACCGACATGACCAGCCTTCACAAGCTGATCGAGCGGCACGTTCCGGATGCGCGCGTCAATGTCGAAGGACTGAATGGCAATGTGCTGATCACCGGGATGGTCGACGACATGTCACAGTCCGACCAAGTGCAGCGCCTCGTCGCAGCATTCCTTGGTGCGGGTGACGATACGCAGATTGTCAACATGGTCGAGATCGCTGCCAAGGACCAGGTCATGCTGGAAGTGCGCATTGTCGAGATGCAACGCACCGCGATCAAACAACTCGGCATCAACCTGTCCGGCACACCCGCATTCGGTGACATGGCCAAGCTGGTCGAAAAGCAATTGTTTTCCGACGCGAATGGTGACGGCATTCCGGAATCGTCCGGCACGACCGGCCTCGTGCCCGGCCTTCCGCAGACGTTCCAGGGCTCGCTGAGCGCCAGTAACAGCTTTCCTATCCAGGGGCAGGCGCTGGGTGGTCTCGGTGGCTCCCTGACCTATTCCAACTATGTCGGGTCTGACCTGCAATCTAGCGTGGGCGCCACGATCGACGCCCTTGAGCGCATCGGGGTCGTCAAGACGCTCGCCGAGCCGAATATTGTCGCGATGTCCGGCGAAAGCGCCAAGTTCCTTGCAGGGGGCGAATTCCCCGTGCCCGTGGGGCAGGACAATAGCGGCCGCGTGTCGATCGAATTCAAACCCTATGGTGTCGGCTTGGGCTTCACGCCTGTCGTCCTGTCCGAGGGCCGGATTTCGCTCAAAGTGTCCACCGAAGTATCGGAACTCACTAACCAGGGCGCCTACCAGGGCGCTTCGCAGACCGGCATCGATTCGGACGGCAACCTGATCACGATCGCCGGCATCACGATTCCGGCCTTGTCGGTTCGCCGGGCAGAGTCCGTGATCGAACTGCCATCGGGCGGTTCGATGATGATGGCCGGCCTGATCCAGTCCAAGACACGCCAGACGCTGGACCAGATACCCGGGCTGAAGAAGCTGCCAATCCTCGGGGCCCTGTTCCAATCACGTGATTTCCTTCAGGACGAGTCAGAACTGGTGGTCATCGTGACCCCTTACCTGGTCGATCCGACCCAGAAGAACCAGCTGCGGACACCCGCCGACGGATATGCCAACGCCTCGGACGCCAAGTCGATCTTCTTTGGCAAGCTGAACGAGCAATACGGCAAGGACGGCGCGCCTGTTGATGCCAAGAATTATCGCTCCCCCGTGGGCTTTATTGAAGAGTGAGGGATGTCAGGATGAACCCGATGCTTAAACCAACACACGCCCTGATCGCCGCTGGCTTTTGCCTGACCGGTCTTGCCGGTTGCGCGAGTCACGCACCGACGGCCGTGCCTCAGGCCTATCTCGAGGGGACGGCGCTCGACCGCAACGCGATTGGCGTATCAAAGCGTACCGAATTCCTCGAAGTGGATATCAGCCCGGTTTCCAGCGAACTCTCGCTGAAGGACCGCGCCAGGATCGAAGCCTTTGTCCGCACCTATCGTTCGAAGGGGCACGGCCCGCTGATCATGTCTCTGCCCGAAACCAGCGACAATTCGCAACTGGCCGTTTCGGCGGTTGTGGCTGCGCGCGAAATCGCCTGGCAGAATGGCGTCGAATATGACGAGATTGCGGGAAGCAGCCATGGTGCGGGGTCGGACAAATCCGAACCGATGATCCTTGCCTTCCAAGTCTATGATGCGATCAAGCCGGACTGCAAGTCGATGGCCGAATACGATGTGTCGGACATTCGCTCGAACAATGAGATGCCCAGCCTCGGCTGCGCGACGCGTACAAATCTTGCTGCCATGATCGCAGACCCCGCTGACCTTCTGGGCCAGCGTGAACTCGAACAGGGTGATGGCATGCGCCGTCAGGTTATCCTGCAGAAATTCCGCGAAGGCGCCACCACCTCGTCCGCACGTTCATCGGACGAATCGGGAACAATATCTGACGCAGTCAAGGAATAGTCGGCTGCCGAATAGAAGGACGAGAGTATAATGTCGAACGAAAAAGCGCTCTTTGAAGACGATTTCGATTCTGACTTCGAAGATGTCTTTGCAGAAGAAACCTCTGTCGACGGACTCGCTGCGCCGGCCAATGATGCATTTGGCGCAATGATGGATGACGATGTCGAACCGGTGGCCGTGCCTGAGCAGAAACAGGTAGTGACGGACCAGCCGGTCTTCTCGATGCCGGACCGGAACGGCGGGGATGTGCCGCTGCCGGCCATCTCGATCAAGGTGTTCTACGAGCGTGAGGAAACGCGCGACCTGATGGACGTGTGCTCGCGTGATCGCCGCATGGGTCGCGCCACGCTGGAATCGATTCCCGGCGGCATTGCCGCTGCGACCGCCTATATGCAGCAAAACCCGACCCCGAACCTCTTGATGGTCGAGTCGTCTGCGGCGGCGCAGCAGGTGCTGGTTGAAATCGATGGACTGGCCGAGCACTGCGATGAAAACGTGCAGGTCATGGTTGTCGGTGCCGTCAATGACATTAAACTCTATCGCCAACTGGTCGCGCGCGGCGTCAGCGAATATCTCGTGCCGCCGTTCGATCCGATCCAGATCATCCGTTCGATATCCAATCTCTTCGTCGATCCTGACCGGCCTTTCGTTGGCAAGCAGATCGCGGTGATTGGTGCGAAAGGCGGAGTAGGGTCATCGACGATAGCCCACAACCTGGCTTGGGCGCTGGCGGAAAATGCGCGCGTCAACACGACTCTCGTCGATCTCGACCTGTCATTCGGAACGACTGCGCTCGACTTCAACCAGGAGACAACACAGACCATCGCTGACGCGCTTCTGGCCCCTGAAAGGGCTGACGATGCCGTCATCGAGCGGCTCCTGGCAAAAGCAACCGATCGTCTGTCGCTGTTCACGGCACCCGCAACGATCAACCAGATCATGGATATTCCTGACGAGGCCTTTACCACGGTCATCGAAAGCGTGCGGCGCAATGTGCCATATATGGTGCTGGACCTTCCGCACACGTGGAGCCGCTGGGTGCAGCGCACGCTTGTCGCCTCCGATGAGGTCATCATTGTCTGCCAGCCGGACCTGGCGTCGCTGCGCAATGGCAAGAACTTCATCGACCAGCTCAAGGGCCAGCGCCCCAATGATAATCCACCGCGTCTCGTGCTGAACATGAGCGGCGTCCCGAAGCGGCCTGAAATACCGGTGAAGGATTTCGCGGCAGCGATCGGCGTTGAGCCAGAAATCATCCTGCCATTCGAGCCGGAACTTTTCGGCACGGCAGCAAATAATGGCCAGATGATCTCGGAGACGGACGCGACATCGCGCGCGTCGATGGCAATCGATCACCTGGCATCCGTATTGACGGGTAGGGCAGTTGCCCAGCCCACGAAGTCGCTTTTCAAAAAGCTCCTCGGCAAATAGAAATCAAGGGAAAGGGCCCGTAAATGGCCTTCGGCAAACGTTCAGGATCTCCAGCAGTTTCAGCGCCGGCGGCGCCAAAGCCGGCGGCTCCTGTGGCGCAGCCGCGTCCCCAGTCCATGAAGCCGAAGGCGCCCGACCCGGTGCCGGTGAAGGGGGCTCCGAAACCGCTCGCATCGCAGCCGGTCAAGGCCAAGAAGCCTGAGCCCAAGCCCGAGCCGGTTCGCAAGGTGAACCAGCAGTCGGAACAGTATTACGCCACCAAGACGACGATTTTCAACGCGCTGATTGACACGATTGACCTGTCGCAACTCGCCCAGCTCGATGCCGAGAGCGCCCGCGAGGAAATTCGCGATATCGTCGTTGAAATTATCAGCATCAAGAATGTGGTGATGTCGATCTCGGAGCAGGAACAACTGCTTGATGACATCTGTAACGATGTTCTCGGGTACGGTCCGCTGGAGCCATTGCTCGCGCGCGATGACATTGCCGATATCATGGTCAATGGTGCCGACACGACCTATATCGAAGTCAACGGCAAGATCGAGCGTACCAATATCCGGTTCCGCGACAATGCCCAGCTGATGAATATCTGCCAGCGCATCGTGAGCCAGGTTGGCCGCCGCGTCGACGAAAGCTCACCGATCTGTGACGCGCGTCTGCTCGACGGGTCACGTGTCAACGTCATTGCGCCGCCGCTTGCGATTGATGGCCCGACGCTCACCATTCGTAAGTTCAAGAAGGACAAGCTGCAGCTTCAGGATCTGGTCAATTTCGGATCGATCAGCGAAGCGGGCGCTGAAGTCCTGCGCATTATCGGCCACTCGCGCTGCAACGTCCTGATCTCCGGCGGTACCGGTTCAGGCAAGACAACCCTGCTCAACTGCCTGACGGCGTTCATCGAGCCGGGCGAACGCGTCATCACCTGCGAAGACTCCGCCGAACTCCAGTTGCAGCAGCCGCACGTCGTGCGCCTGGAAACGCGGCCACCGAACATCGAAGGCTCGGGCGAAGTCACGATGCGTGAACTCGTCAAGAACTGCCTGCGTATGCGTCCAGAACGCATCATCGTGGGCGAGGTGCGTGGCCCTGAAGCATTCGACCTCCTGCAGGCCATGAACACAGGCCACGATGGCTCGATGGGCACGCTGCACGCCAACAGCCCGCGCGAAGCACTCAGCCGTGTGGAATCCATGATCACAATGGGCGGCTTCTCGCTGCCGGCCAAGACGATCCGCGAAATGATCGTTGGCTCGATCGACGTCGTTGTGCAGGCTTCGCGCCTGCGTGACGGTTCGCGCCGCATCATGTGCATCACCGAGGTGATGGGCATGGAAGGGGACACGATCGTGCTGCAGGACGTCCTGAAGTTCGAGATGGATGGCGAAGACGCAGACGGCAAGATCATCGGCTCGCATCGCGGCACCGGTATTGGGCGTCCGCGCTTCTGGGAACGTGCCTCCTACTACAATCTTGAGCGTGAACTCGCTGCCGCGCTCGACGCGCTCGGGAGCTGATCCATGGATAACAACATGATGATCTATGCCGTTGCCGGGCTTGCATTTGTCGCGCTCGCCGGCATCGGACTGGCGTTCACAAGCGGTGACGCAGACGCGGCACGCAAGCGTGCCAGGGCGATCGGCGCGGGCGCCACAGGTGGCAAGGTACGCGGTGGCAAGGTTCACGATGAAAATTCAAAGCGCCGCGCCAAGACACAGGAAATGCTCGACAACCTGCGGAAGCAGGACAAGGAGCGCCGCAAGTCGATCACACCGCGTGACATCGGTTCGAAGCTCGCACAGGCTGGCCTGGACTTTCCGGTCTCGGCCTTCTGGATCGGTTCATTGATCATGGGCACGCTTTGCGCCGTCCTGATCTACCTGTCTGGTGCTGACGGACTGGTGGTTTTCGGCATGTCGCTGAAGAGCAAGCCGGTCATGATTGGCGGCGCGTTCTTCGCAGGCACCTTGTGGCTTCCGCGCCTGTTCCTGAGCGTGCTGACCAAGCGCCGTCACAAGAAGATGATCAACCAGTTCGCCGACGCACTTGATATCATCGTGCGGGGCGTAAGAACCGGGCTGCCGCTCAACGAATGTATTCGTATCATTGCCAAGGAAAGCCCTGATCCACTGGGCGCCGAATTCAGCTCGCTGGCTGACAATCTGGCTATGGGCGCAGGCCTCGAGCGCTCGCTGAACGCCTTCTACAAGCGCCTGCCACTGCAGGAGATCAACTTCTTCGTCATTGTGCTGCTGATCCAGGCCAAGGCAGGCGGTAACCTGTCCGAGGCGCTGGGCAACCTGTCGACCGTTATCCGTTCGCGCAAGATGATGCGTGAGAAGGTGAATGCGCTGTCGTCCGAAGCCAAGGCGTCCGGCATGATCATCGGCGCGCTTCCGTTTGCGGTGGGCCTGATGGTGTACATGACCACGCCTAGTTACATCATGCAGCTATTCATCACCGAGACGGGCCACGTCATCCTGACGATCGCTGCGACCATGATGACGATGGGTATCCTGACGATGAAAAAAATGATCAACTTCGACATGTAGGGTGACGGATTATGTATGATTTCATTCTGTCACTGACTCGTCCGGATACGCTGGCGGCCTATCTCGTTGCGGCGGCCGTGTTTGCGACCTTCGTCACGGTCTTCCTGCCTTACCTGAAGGGTGACAAGCTCGAAACGCGCCTCAAGGCCGTGTCGAACCAGCGCGAAAAGCTGCGCAAGCAGAGCCGCGCGGCGCTCGAGACCAAAGGGCTCCGGCGTGAAGACAAGAGCATGATGGGCTCTGTCTCGTCCAAGCTCAATCTGGCCAAGGCACTGGAAGATCCCAATGTCGTCAAGCTCATGAACCAGGCCGGCCTGCGCGGACCCGGGCCGATCTCGGCCTTCTATTTCGCCCGGATGGCGTTGCCCTTTGCCGGCCTGCTCCTGACCTTCGTCTATATCTTCTTTATCAATGACCATGGCTTCAGCCCGGTGATGAAATATGGCTCGCTCGCCTTCGGCATGGCGGCCGGCTTCTATGCGCCGAACATGTATGTCTCGAACCTCGCAGCCAAACGCCAGAAGTCGATCATGCTCGGCTTTCCGGATTCACTCGACATGCTGCTGATCTGCGTCGAGGCCGGCATGTCGATCGAACTCGGCTTCAACAAGGTGAGCCAGGAGATTGGCTCTGCCTCGCCGGAACTGGCAGAGGAATTCGGACTGACGGTCGCAGAACTCTCTTATCTTCCCGACCGCCGGATGGCCTATGACAACCTCGCCGGTCGGACAGGGCATGAAGGCGTGAAGGCTGTCTGCATGGCTCTGTCGCAGGCCGAACGCTATGGTACGCCGCTGGGCGACGCGCTCCGCGTGATGGCCAAGGAAAACCGCGAAATGCGGATGTCGGCCGCCGAGAAAAAAGCTGCAGCGCTGCCGGCCAAACTGACCGTGCCGATGATCCTGTTCTTCCTGCCCGTCTTGTTTCTCGTCGTGCTCGGCCCGGCCTACATACAGTACAAGTCGATGAAGGGTGACAATGACGCGGCGCCGGACGTAACCGAGTTGAATATCGAGACGCGCCAAAGCGACTTCGTCTAGCGCGGCCTGACCACACGTTTCAAAATGCCCGCCTGCTGAATAGCTGGCGGGCATTTCCTGTTTTGAAGCAGGGCGTTCGTGGCGGTCCTTGACGCATGACACCGTGTGTCACGCCTGCGCAGGCAAGGCGTGCATCCCGTCCTTTGGTAGAGTGTCAGTAGGATTTTCGCAGCCGCAGGCCCGCGTCATTTTCGGGCGTTGTCACGGTTGCGGAGTCGTCCGTTACCGGCGTGGACGTGGCGGCGGCTGCGCGCTCAGCGTCCGGTCCGAGCCTGTTCGAAGATGCTGGCGACGCGGGAAGCTTGCCCATTTCAGCCCGCTCGGCGAGGGCCTCCCAGGTGCGGGTGGGCTGCACCATTTCGCGGAGCAGTTCGACATTTTGATCAACGATGCTTCTGGGGGCATTGCTGCCGCTCGCGGCTTTCATCTCGTCATACTTGCCTTGCAGGCCAAGGACGAGGGCAAGGTTTTCCTTGATCCGCGTTGTGGTGTCGGGTTGGGCATCGGCGAGCCTCAACTTCTCTTCTGCGCCGAGCAGGTCGCCGGAAAGGGCGAGCGAGAGACCGTAATTGGCCAGCGTCGAGGTGCGGTTGGGCTCAATGCTGAGCGCCCGTTGATAGGCTTGCTGCGCGTCTGCATGCTGGTCGAGTTGGTCGAGTGCCGTGCCGAGCCCGCCCCAGGCGGCTGCCCGTTCGGGTTCCAGCGTGCCGGCCTGGTTGAATGCCCGCGCGGCGGCGCGATAGTCCTGCTTGGTCGACAGGGCGCGTCCAAGCACCATCAGGAGTTCGGCGCTGTCCGGGTGGACAACCAGGACTTGCGACAGGACGTCGATGGCGCGATCGTCGCTACCAATGTCGCGCAAGGCATTTCCGAACGTGATCGCTGTTTCGAGGTTCTCCGGATCCTTGGCATGTTCCTTCGACCAGAAATTGGCCTTGGTCAGCGGGTCAGAACGATTGGCCGCAGCGACTTCTTCCGGGCTGGCAGGCTTCATGGCTTCTTCCATCGCCCGCTGCAATTCGGCATTTGCTGCCTTTTCGTCTTTCGTTGCCGTGCTGGCGCAGCCGGTCGCCGCTGCCGCAAGGACGAGCGCGAGGACCGCCAGTGACGTTTTGGCTCTGGACATGGGCTGGCTCCAAGTATGTATCAGGTGCATTCAGGTCCGATTCTGGCCTGATTGAGGTCAAGGTTCGGTTAACAGGACTGACCGTCTGATTAACAAATTGCCCGGAGCGCCACACGACATGCACAAGAGCTTTACCGCCAAAGGGGCCAATCCGGCCGCGATCCACCTGTTCACGGTTTCGGGTTTCGAAAGCCTGAAAGACGATCCGTTCCCGGGGGCGCGCGCACTGGCCAAGGGGCAGGGGTTTACGGGCAAAGCCGGACAGGTCGTGGTGCAGGCGGGTACGGACGGACAGCTTAGCCATGTGCTGGCAGGGCTGGGTGATGGACGCGACGCACTGGGCGTTGCCGCCATTTCCGCGAAGCTGCCGGAGGGCGATTATAGCATCGCATCAGACGGTGGGCTCGATTTTGCGAAGATCGCCGCCGGTTGGGCAGATGGCGCCTATCGTTTCGACCGGTACCTGAGCGAAAAGGCAAAGCCGCCCCGGCTTGTGATCCCGGTGGGTGAGGAGTCCGATGCAGTGTCGCGTGAGGCGGACGCCGTCGCGCACCTGCGTGACCTGGTGAATACGCCGGCGAGCGACATGGGACCCGAAGCGCTGCAGGGAGAAGTCGCGGCGCTGGCCAAGCTCCATGGTGCCAAGCTGACTGCGACAGTGGGGGACGACCTGCTGAAGGCGAATTATCCGCTGGTGCATGCTGTCGGCAGTGCGGCCACGTTTGCGCCGCGCTTCCTGGAGCTGGAATGGGGCGATCCGAGTCATCCCAAGCTGGCGCTGGTCGGCAAGGGCGTGACGTTCGATTCCGGCGGCCTGAACATCAAGGGCGGCGACGGGATGCGGATCATGAAGAAGGACATGGGCGGTTCGGCGCATGTCATCGCCCTGTCGGAACTGATCATGGGCAGCGGCCTGAAAGTGCACCTCAAGCTCTACGTGCCTGCTGTCGAGAATGCGATTGCCGGCAATGCGTTCCGGCCGGGCGACATTCTGGCAAGCCGCAAGGGCCTGACGGTCGAGATCGACAATACCGATGCGGAGGGGCGCCTCATTCTTGCGGACGCGCTGGCGCGGGCCTGCGAAGGCGAGCCCGACCTGCTGATCGATTTTGCGACGCTGACCGGGGCGGCGCGCGTTGCGCTGGGGCAGGATCTGGCACCGATCTATACCGATGACGACGCCCTGGCAGCGGACGTGCTGGCCGGGTCAAAAGCCAGTGGTGACCCGGTGTGGCGCATGCCACTCTGGGACCCGTACCTGTCAGACCTGAAAAGTCCGATTGCCGATCTCGTCAATTCCGGCGGACGACAGGCCGGATCGATCACGGCGGCGCTGTTCCTGAAGCAGTTCGTCACCGCGAAGAGCTGGGCGCACTTTGATGTCTGGGCCTGGCGCAAGGGCAAGTATGGCCGGCCTGAAGGCGGGGCGCCGACGGGCTTCCGGGCTGTCTGGGCAATGCTGGCGGCGCGCTATTCGGCCTGAGGCGGGACGATCCGGACTTCGGACAGGCGGATGGCTTCGCGGACGCGGCCGCGCAGGACCAGCGTGTCGATATTGTCCGGCTCGGCCTGCATGGCGGCTTTGACATCGGCGAGGGCCATGTCGAGGTCGCCGGTATTGAGCCGCGCTTCAGCGCGAAGGTGGTGCGCGGTGCCGAAACCGGGTGCGGATTCGAGGGCGGCATCCAGGTCGGATACGGCCTGGGTCCATTGTTCCAGCATGATGTGGGCGCTGGCGCGGTCGACCAGGAGGTCGGGATCATTGGGGATGATTTTCAGGGCATTCGAGATGGTCACGATCGCCGCTTCCGGGGCGCCGGCCACGAGCCAGGCATTGCCGGCCTGAGTGAGATAAAGCGCACGCTGTTCGAGCGTGCCGCCGTCGGTCGCATTGGCCAGTTCTTCAAGCCGCGCTGCACCTTCAGCCTCCTGGCCGAGAGCGATCAGCGACAGTGCAACGCATTGCCGGGACCCCGGGCGGTTGCCTTCGAAGCTCCAGGCGAGGGCGTCTTCATAGGCTTCTTCGGGGTTCTCATCGATGCGGGCGATACAGGTGTCGAGGCGCGTCGCCTCGCGGGCGGCAAAATCGGCGCTGGCAGTTTGAAAGAAGGCAATCGATACCGCTGCGAATGCGAGGATAGACATGGATAAAGGGCTCCCGGACCTGTAGTGGTGCCTATAGTCATCAGACAGGGCCCCAGTGCAAATGACAGTTCCGCCATCTCTGCTTTTTGTCTTTGGCATGGGCTATTCCGCCCGTCGCCTGGCGGCGCGCCTCGTGCCGGCGGGGTGGCAAATCGAGGGGACGAGCCGGGCGCGGGATGCGGA
>NZ_JBBKXE010000102.1:0-3915 GCF_037969335.1 Hyphomonas sp.
GCATTGGTGACAGTTTCGCCGGGCCGGGGCAGGGCGGGGCCGGTGGCGACAATGTCGAGATTGATCGAGCCGGTGACGGTGATCATGTGCTGCCCACCAGGTCTTCGATCAGCGCGAAAAAGCCGTCCGGGTCGGCCTTCGTGACCCATGTGTGGGGGCCTTCTTCGAGGGCGGACAGGCGGGTCTGGCCAAAGCGCGTACCGGATTCGGTGTCGACGCTGACGTTCGCCTTGCGGCCTTCGAACAGGTGCGGCGCCAGCAGGTAGGCGATGGTGGCGGGATCATGCATCGGCGTCATGCGCCCTTCCTTCCAGCGCGCTTCCAGCACATTGGCGGCCTCCAGCAGCTGTACCATGATCGCGGCACGCGGGCCGGGCAGCGCGCGGAGCGCCGTCAGGCGGTCGGGCTCGGCGCGTACCTGGTGGGTCACGTCGAGATTGAGGATGGTGGCCGGGATGCCGCTATCGAACACGACAGCGCCCGCATGCGGGTCGGCGAAGATGTTGAACTCGGCAAACGGGGTGATGTTGCCGCCTTCGCTGTCAGCGCCGCCCATGATCACCAGCTTGTCGATGCCGCGGGCAATGTCAGGCGCCATGACAATGGCGGCCGCGATATTGGTCAGCGGGCCGGTGACGACGATCGTGTATTCAGCGGGACTGGCAGACCGCAGCGTGTCGATCAGGTGTGTGACGGCATGGCCGGCCGCGAGCGGCACGTCCGGTTCGAACGGGTCGAGCCCGGCGATGCCGCTGTCGCCGTGGAAATGCTCGGCTGTGACCGGTTTGCGCAGGATAGGACGCGGACACCCGGCAAAGACCGGCACGTCCGCCCGGTCCATGATCTGGCACATCATGCGCGCATTGCGGCTGGTCAGGTGCAGGGGCACATTGCCTGCTACGGTGGTGATGGCGCGTAGGCCCAGCGCTGGGCTTGCCAGCGCCATCATCAGCATGACGGCGTCATCAACGCCCGGATCGCAGTCTATGATGATCGGCAGTCGCGTCATGCGTTGCTGGCTTCCCTTGTCGGTGTGTTGCAGCGCATGCTAACCATCGGGCCCGCCCGGGCAAGTGAGATCAGGTGGCGAGCTGTGTTCAACGCTCGGAAAGCGTGGGGATTTTCATGACGGACGTGCCAGAAATCAATGTCCCGGCCCTTGTCGCGGCGGCCCGAAAGGCCCGTCTCAATGCGCACGCGCCGTATTCGCATTTCCAGGTCGGGGCCGCCGTTCTGGATGAACGTGGCAGCGTTTCGGTTGGCTGCAACATGGAGAATGCGGCCTATCCGCTTGGGACCTGCGCCGAGGCCGTGGCGCTTGGCGCCATGGTGGTGTCCGGTGGCAGGCAAGCCCGCGCGATCATGATTGTGGCGGGCGGCGAGCGCCTGATCACGCCGTGCGGTGGCTGCCGCCAGCGTATCGCCGAGCTCGCGGGCCCGGACACAATTGTCTATTGCGCTTCCGATACGGGCGACACGATTGAAAGCATGCGTGTGGAAGAGCTGTTGCCCAACAGTTTCCGCCTCTAGGGGCGCGTTTTCAGGTCGTCCAGCATGGCGCGGAAGGCCGGGGATATGTCCGGGCTGTCCATGTGCAGGCCATAGCCTTCGAACACCATGTCGATGGTCACACGCTCTTTCTTGCGGCCAACCAGGCGGGCCACCATCCGGCTCTCGGCCACGGTGCGGCCCTTCGACAGGAATGTGTGTTCGAACAGGATATAGCTGCCCTCCCAGCCGACGGGCCGTGTGTGCAGTTCGAACTTCTGAGGGAAGCGCATCATGCGGTGGAAGCTGATCGCCTCGCTCTGGATGATCGGCGTCCAGCCATGCTTGCGGAAGACTTTCAGGAAGCCCGTGCGGGCGATGTAGTTCAGCATGCCGAGGTCGGTGAACGAGGCATAGCGGGAATTGGTCATGTGCCCCATCGGGTCATGATCGCCGATCCAGACGGCCGATTTGATGACATGAACGTCAAGCGGCGCCGTGCGCTCACCCGAAAAGTAAGCCGGAAGGAAAATCCTGAGGAACCGGAAAAAGAGGTTCATGATTAATCGTGCGTCCTGTTGCTCCTGTGGGCCAATTGCAAAGACCGGGCCGCATTCCAGCGTGCCAGCAACAGACTAATAAAGCATGTTGGACCGCATGCGCGCCCATGAGGATTCCGGGGATTTGCAGGTGCGAGGAGGGCCTATTTGACCGTGATCGTTCCGGCTTTATAGGCGGCCCTGCAATCGCTCGCATCCTTGCCGATGTGGCTGTCCGTCAACAGGATCGAGCGGCCTTCGCCGGTGAAGCGGACGTCGTCGCATGTGCCATCATGGGCGTATT
Source organism: Hyphomonas sp. (assembly GCF_037969335.1). Taxonomy (GTDB): domain Bacteria; phylum Pseudomonadota; class Alphaproteobacteria; order Caulobacterales; family Hyphomonadaceae; genus Hyphomonas. The sequence continues at coordinate 2,332 of NZ_JBBKXE010000102.1, forward strand.
CGCCGCTATCGTCGCCGAAATCGTCATGCGACCTGTCGGCCATCATCATGACTTTTCCGGCCACCGCCGTGAGCGTTTCGATATTCACCTTGATGTTGGCGATCGTCATGCCGCCATCGAGAATGACATACCGGGACACGCCAACGGATTGGCGGCTTTGCCAGACGCTCACGGCCGCATAAGAGAGACTCGCCGTGTTCAGGGATTCGAGGCTGATACCGTCGGTCATGTCATACGACATGAACATGTTCAGGCCCTGGCACGCGCCGGCTTCGTCGCAGGCGGTTCCATCCAGGACATATGTCTGGCCGTCACCGTCCTGGGCAATGATGAGAACGTCCTCTGCGTCGCTCTCCAGAACGGCATGATCCAGCGAGGTCGCGATGGCCTCCATGTCGGAAAGCGTCACGCTGTTGACCAGCTTGCTGTCGTCGATGCCGGATGTGCCTTGGGCCGAAACGGTTGTCGCGAGGCCGATGGCCATGAAGGCGAGGGAGATGGATTTGATCATGGCTGCGGCATCCTTTTCAGACACTAAAGCCAATGCGCCCCCGCCGCGCAACTGATTGCGCCTAAAGCAATGGTGCACCCAACAGGATTTGAACCTGTGACCTCTGCCTTCGGAGGGCAGCGCTCTATCCAGCTGAGCTATGGGTGCGAAAGAGGAGCCGTCTTTAAGCCAAGCCGGGCAGGGGCGCAACGGGTCAAAGCCGCCCCGTTGCTTGCGCCTGCGGGAATTTGCGCTAGCTAGGACCCTCACGACAAAAGGATGTACCCGATGCGCACACGCGGCCTGGCCCTTTCCCTGATCCTCGGCTTCGCGCTGGCCGGCCTCGTCGCCTGCAAGGAAAAGACGCCGGATCCGGCTGCGATCGCAGCGCAGGCCGACGCCGCCAAGGCCGAACAGGACACGGCAGCAGAGGCGGCACTGGCGGCGGCCAAGGCATCGCGCGGCTTGGGCGAACCGGCCATCTGGGTGCTCAGCGACGCCGATACGACGCTTTACATCATGGGCACGGTCCACCTGTTGCGCCCGGAACTCGACTGGCGCAGCGACGAGATCGACGCGGCCATAAATGCTGCCGATACGCTCGTGTTCGAGGCCGATGTGTCCAGTCCCGAAGCGGGCGCCGAAATGATGAAATTCGTCCGCAATGAGGGCCTGTTCCAGGATGGCGGCCAGCTGACCAACCTGCTCAGCGATGCCGAGACACTCGAGCTTCAGGCTGCGCTCGACTATGTCGGCCTGCCGCTTGGCGCCGTGCAGAACATGCGACCCTGGTTTGCTGCCGTGAACCTGTCTGTCATGCAGATGACGAAAGACGGATTCGACCCGAATTCCGGCGTTGAACAGGTGCTCATCGCTGAAGCCAGGGGGGCCGGAAAATCATTCGCCTATCTCGAATCCGTGGACGACCAGCTCGGCCGGCTCGCGGGCCTGCCGGATGATGTCCAGGTCGATTTCCTGATCAGTTCGGCGGAATCCATCGACGAGGGCGCCGCCACGCTGGACGCGCTGGTCGATGAATGGGCTGATGGCGACGTCAACGGGCTCGGCCTGTTGCTCGCCAATCCCGACATGAT
>NZ_JBBKXE010000103.1:0-6470 GCF_037969335.1 Hyphomonas sp.
CGCCTGCGAGCCAGGGCTGGCCCATGGCGGCTCGGCCAATCATGACGCCATGGGCGCCAGACTCGGCGAGCGCAGTTTTGGCATCGGCAAGCGAGCCAATGTCTCCATTGACGATCACAGGAAGCGACACGGCGTCGACGGTGTCGCGAACAGCGGCCCAATTCGCCGCGCCTTTGTAAAACTGGCAGCGGGTCCGGCCATGCACGGTGATCATGCGGACGCCCAGGGCCTCGGCTATTCGGGCGAGTTCGGGCGCGTTCAGATTGTAATCGTCCCACCCCAGTCGCATCTTGAGCGTGACGGGTGTGCCATCGGCGCCTTCGAGTGCTGATTCGATAATGCGGGTTGCCAGCGGGATATCCTGCATCAGGGCTGACCCCGACTGGCCGCCCGTGACCTGTTTGGAGGGGCAGCCCATATTGATATCGATGACGTCCACGCCGGCATCTCGCATCAATGCTGCGCCTGTATACATGTCTGCAGGACGGCGCGCGGCGAGCTGGACGATCCAATAGCCTGCGCCTTCGTGGCGGCAGGTGCGGCGCACCATGTCTGGTCGCTCGGACGCGAGCGTTTCGCTTGCGACCATTTCCGACACAACAGCGGGCGCGCCGAAGCGTACGGCTTGCCGGCGCATCGGGGCGTCAGTCGCTCCCGACATGGGGGCCAGCCAGACCTGGGGTGCCTTAAAATCAGTCATATTTCTATTGTTCCGACTTTTGAGTTCTTCGCAAGTGCACAAAAGACGCGCAGTTATGCAAAAAAGCACCCTTTCAATGGCCTATGGCCAGAATTGCCGGCCTCGCCTAGAAAGCCGGACATGACATTGGCAGCTGCAATCATTGTTGCGGGAGGCAAAGGGACGCGCTCCGGGCGCGCCGGGCCCAAGCAATTCGAGACCCTTCTGGGCCGGTCGGTACTCGACTGGTCGATCGAGGCCTTCCGCGCGCACCCAAACGTGGGTCAGATCGTGGTTGTCGCGTCCGTGGGCCGGGAAACCGAAGGGTGTGGTGAGGGGGTGGTACGGGTGCCGGGCGGTCCGTCGCGAACCCAATCCGTGCGCAATGGACTGGCCGCTCTCGACCTGTCGCCGGACACGCCCGTGCTGATCCATGATGCGGCCAGGCCCGGCCTCAGCCAGGCGATGATTTCGTCTCTCCTGGAGGCACTGGCGAAGGCAGACGCCGTCGCCCCTGCCCTGCCCGTTTCCGATGCGCTGAAGACGTCGCGTGACGGCAAATTGGTGACCGTGTCCCGTGATGGCCTGTTCAGGGTCCAGACGCCCCAGGCGTTCCGGTTGGGTGCCATACGTGCCGCGCTGGACGCGGCAGGCGCTGATCTTGTGGACGACCTTGCGGCGATGGAAGCCAGCGGCGCGCGGGTCGACCTCATTCCCGGCGACGAGCGCCTTCACAAGATTACCTTCCCCGAGGATTTCGACATGGTCGCGAAACTGTTGAGCCCTGCTTCCTCCATGCCTCGCATCGGCAAGGGATTTGATGTCCATGCCTTCGAGCCAGGTGATCATGTCACGCTGTGTGGCGTGGCAATTCCGCACGACGCCAAGTTGAAGGGCCATTCTGATGCGGATGCCGCCTGGCACGCGCTGACGGACGCGATCCTCGGTGCGGTCGCACTCGGCGACATCGGAGATCATTTCCCACCCTCGGATGCGCGCTGGAAGAATGCCGACAGCGCGATCTTCCTGAAGGAATCGGTCCGTTTGGCCGAATCGGAAGGTTATGCCGTGTCGAGTTGCGACATCACGGTGATCTGCGAGGCACCCAAGGTGAAATCCCATCGCGAGGCCATGCGGGTCCGCACGGCCGAACTGCTGGGCCTTCCGCTGTCAGCCGTCAGCGTCAAAGCGACGACGACCGAAGGCCTTGGCTTCACCGGACGACGCGAGGGAATTGCCGCCGAGGCCATCGCAGTGCTGGTGCCGTCGGTTTCTGCGCGCTAGTCTGAGACCATGTTTCCAGAACGCCTCAGAAATCTCGCCATGCTGATCCTCGACGATGCCGAACGGGCGCGCCTGAAGATATGTACAGCCGAGAGCTGCACAGGGGGGCTTCTCGCTGCCCTGCTCACAGATATCCCCGGGTCGTCGACCGTGTTCGAGCGGGGCTTCGTCACTTATACGAACCGCGCGAAGGAAGAGATGCTCGGCATCGCCGGCGACGTCATTGCCGATTATGGCGCCGTGTCTGAGCCCGTCGCACGGATGATGGCAGAAGGCGCGCTTGAAGCCAGCCGAGCGAACATCGCCGTCGCCATTACCGGCGTCGCTGGGCCCGGCGGCGGGACGCGCATGAAGCCGGTTGGCACCGTGCATATTGCGTGTGCCCGCGAGAACCGCGCCGTGGTGCATGAAATGTTGCAGCTTGGGGACATTGGCCGATCCCAGGTCCGGATGGAATCCGTCGAGACGGCGCTGAACCTTATCCAGGTACAGATGCGCTAGGCGAACTGCCGTAGCGCTTGTGCGCTTCCGAGAGAAACGCGCTCATGATGCGGTCGACGGCGATGTCGTGGTTGGCGGCCGCCAGCATCGCAATGAGCACATTGCGGAATTCATAATTGATCTGGAGCGCGATATCACAGCCGCCCCGCTCCAATGGCATGATCGCCCATTCCGCCTTCAAATGCCTGAACGGCCCCTTGATCAGGCTGGCAATGACGGCGCCTTCGCTGACATCTGCTGTGACAGTGGTGGAGAAACGCTCGACGAATCCCTTGAACCCGACAACAGCGTCGCCCCGGCAATGTCGGACCCCGGTTTCATCGACGCGATGGTCGGACACGCGCAGGGCCGTGATCCACTTGATGAATTCCGGATAGCGGGCAACGTCCGATACGAGATCGAATGCCTGCGTCGTTGAGTAAGGCACGCGGACCGATTTGGAGAACCGGGGCATTTTAAGCTGGCAGGCCCGCGAGCTTGGCTTCACGGGCGGCGCGCATGCGGGCGAAATCTTCGCCGGCGTGATAGCTGGAGCGCGTGAGCGGCGTGGCCGACACCATCAGGAAACCCTTGGCGCGCGCGATTTCCTCAAGCGCCTTGAATTCCTCGGGCGTGACGAAGCGGTCTATCGCCGCGTGCTTACGCGTCGGCTGAAGGTATTGGCCAATGGTGAGAAAATCGACGCCGGCAGACCGCATGTCGTCCATGACCTGCATGACCTCTTCCTTGGTTTCACCAAGGCCCACCATCAGTCCCGACTTCGTAAATTGCGATGGATCGCGATCCTTCACTTTCTGGAGCAGGCGAAGCGAGTGGAAGTAGCGGGCACCGGGGCGAATCTTCAGATAGAGGCGCGGCACGGTTTCGAGATTGTGGTTGAACACGTCAGGCTGTGCATCAATGACCCGGTTTTCCCAGCCATCCTTGCGCAGGAAGTCCGGCGTCAGAATCTCGATCGTCGTGCCGGGAGAGGCCGTGCGGATGGCTTTGATAACGTGGACAAAGTGCATCGCTCCGCCATCTTCGAGATCGTCCCGGTCAACCGAGGTGATGACGACGTGCTGGAGACCCATTTCTGCGACGGCATCGCCGACACGGCGCGGTTCGTCGGCATCCACACCTGCCATAGGCTTGCCGGTCGACACATTGCAGAACGAACACGCGCGGGTGCAAACATCACCCAGAATCATCATTGTGGCGTGTTTCTTTTCCCAGCACTCGCCAATATTGGGGCAGCTTGCCTCCTGGCAAACGGTAATCAGGCCGTTGGATTTCACGATTTCGCGCGTCGCGGCATAGCCGGCCGAGTTCGGTGCCTTGACGCGGATCCAGTCCGGCTTGCGCAGGATGGGCGTATCAGGGCGAGCCTGCTTTTCCGGATGCCGGTGCTTGCGCCCGGACGGGGTGAGATCGATGAGGTTTGCCATGGGCCGAAGATGGACGCGAGCAAGCGATTCATCAAGGGAAATGCCGCGCAGACTGCATATGCAAACTTGCATTATCAGTTGCACAAAGGCCCTTACGTGACAAAATGTTACAAAAGTGAGGTCACTCCTCACGAAGTCAAAGGGCCACTGATGAACAACGTGACCATCCCTTCCCCGATTCCGTACAAACCTGCCCGCACTCATATCGACCTGTTTTCTGCCCTCCTGCGCGCCAAGCAGGAGTTTGGCGGCGATAAAGTGATCGTTGTCGACGGTGACGAGCGAGAACTGTCCTACAAGGACATCATTCGTGCCGCCTTCGGTCTTGGCGCGGCCCTGAAAAAAGGCACATCACGCGGCGAAGCTGTCGGCGTCATGCTGCCGACCGGTGCCGGTGCGGTCATCGCGTTTTATGCGCTCAGTGCGTATGGCCGCACACCAGCCATGCTGAACTTCACGGCAGGCTCTGCGAATCTCAAGGCAGCCATGATGGCAGCAGGCGTTAAACGTATCATCACGGCGCACAAATTTGTCGAACTCGGCGGCCTCGAGGCCCTGATTGCGGAGTTGAGCAAAGTTGCCGAGATCGTTTACCTGGAAGATGTCCGGGAGTCGCTGACGCTGGGCAACAAGGTTGCGGCGGCGTTGGGGCCCATCATGCCCCGACTTTTCCGTTCGAAGCCGCGCTACAAATCACCCGCTGTTGTCCTGTTCACGTCCGGCACCGAAGGCGAGCCCAAGGGCGTCGTCCTGAGCCACGAAAATGTCATGGCGAATGTCGAGCAAGTTCGCGCGCATATCGGCCTGAGCGCCGAAACCGACAAGGTCTTCAATCCCCTGCCGACGTTTCACTGCTTCGGCCTCACCGTTGGTGCGATCCTTCCGATTGTGGCGGGCATCCAGGTGATGTTTCACCCGACACCCCTGCAACCGCGCGAGATCGTGAAGCGTATACGGAGCAATGGATCCACAATCCTTCTCGCGACAGATACGTTCATCTCCCAATACGCGCGGACTGGCGCCGATGGCGACATGAGTTCCGTGCGGCTGGCCGTATGCGGCGCCGAACGCGTGAAAGACGAGACGCGCGCATTGGTTCGCCGGAAGTTCGAAATCGAAATCCTGGAAGGTTATGGGGCCACGGAAGCCTCGCCCGTCGTGGCGGCCAATCAATGGGAGCATAACAAGCCGGGCACGGTGGGCCAGCTGATGGCCGACATGGAATCGATGTTGATCCCGGTTGATGGCATTGTTGATGGCGGCCGGCTCCAGATACGCGGCCCGAACATCATGCTCGGCTACCTGCGACCATCCCGGCCGGGCGTGCTGGAGCGGCCGGAAGGCGGCTGGCACGATACGGGCGACATTGTTGCAATCGACGACGAGGGCTTCATCCGGATCATGGGCCGCGTAAAGCGGTTCGCGAAAATTGGTGGCGAGATGGTGTCATTGGCTGTGGTGGAGAATTGCGCAAGCGCCGTCTGGCCGGAGAACCTGCATGCAGCCGTCGCCATGCCCGATCCGCGCAAAGGCGAACAGATCATCTTGCTGAGTGATGCAGAGGACTGCAATCGGGCTGACATCCTCGCCTGGGCCAAGAACCACGGCGTTCCCGAATTGTCCGTACCGCGACGGGTGTTCCATGTTCCGGAAATTGCCGTTCTCGGGACGGGCAAGATCGACTATGCAGCGGTACAGAAGCAGGCCGATGACCTGATGGCGATCTAGGCGGCTGCCTTACCTTCAAATTCGTGGGGCTCTTCGAGGAAGCCACGGATAACGCTGGCCGTTTCGTCTGCCCGTGTCACCAGGAACAGGTGGCCACCGCCCTCGACAATGTGCAGTCGCGAATTCGGCAGGGCCACTTTCAGGATGTGGCCATTGGCGACGGGCACGATCGAGTCATTGTCACCCATCATCACCAGCGCAGGCATGCGCAGGAAGCGGATGAATGGCAAGCTTGACCAGCCGATGAAGGCGAGGAGCTGGAAGACATAGCCTTTCGGATCAGGTGGCATCAGGCGGGTGATGTGCTCGCCAGCCTGCGCGTCTGCCTCATCGCCATAGAGCGTCGCGAAATTGTCCCGCATATAGTTCGGATCGGTGTAGCGACGGGCGTCCACCATCTTGGAGAGCGACTTGGGTTTGCCGGGGACCATGGTCATGCCGGCTGTCGTGGCGCAGAGGATGAGTTTGCCGACGCGGTTACGATACTGGAAGGCGAACTGCTGGGCGAGCGCCCCGCCCCATGACACACCCATCACATCGACTTCATCGATGCCGAACTGGTCGAGCAGCTTGCGCGCCCAACGGGCCAGCATCCATGGCCGGTAGGGCCATTGGGTGACCGGGCTCTTGCCGACACCCGGCACATCAAAGGTGATGATGTCGCGATCAGGAAACATGTCGCCAAGGGCGTGGGTCAGCTCGAGGTTCGCGCCGATTCCGTTGAAGAACAGGAGCGGGCGCTTGCCCTCATCCTGCCGGGCAGCCCAGAAGGCCGTGCGCAGCATGACGCCGTCAATATCCTGCATCGTGATTCTCGGGCGCGGTTCAGTTGCGGCCATGAGCTGGTTCCT
>NZ_JBBKXE010000104.1:0-11061 GCF_037969335.1 Hyphomonas sp.
GTGGCGCAGGCCCGGGCGCGCGGCCTGGACGCCGAGGTCGCCGACGAGGAGGCCCTGCCCTATGACCCCGCCAGTTTCGACCTGGTCGTATCGGCATTGTCACTTCACTGGGTCAACGACCTGCCGGGCGCCCTTGTTCAGGTGCGCCGCGTGCTGGAGCCGGACGGCCTGTTCCTGGGAGCATTGTTTGGCGCCGGGACGCTGGCCGAGCTGCGGACATGCCTGACCGAGGCCGAGAGCGAGCTTGTGGGCGGACTGGCGCCGCGCCTGTCACCGCTACCGGCCCTGTCGGACATGGCCGCCCTGATGCAACGGGCGGGCTTTGCCCTGCCGGTGGTCGACCGGGACAGTGTAACGGTGCGCTATGATAGCGTGTTCGGCCTGCTGGCAGATCTCAAGGGCATGGGCGAGCGGGCGGCGTTCACAAAGGGCATGGGCCAACCCCTGCCCCGGCGCGTGCTGATGCGGATGGCTGAGATGTATGCCGAACGGTTCAGTGATCCGGACGGCCGCGTACGGGCGACGTTCGAGATCGTCTTCCTGTCAGGCTGGGCGCCGGCGCCAAGCCAGCCGAAACCGCTGAAACCGGGTAGCGCGACGCTCAGCCTTGCGGACGCTGTCCGAAGGCAGAGCGGGAAAAACTAAAAGGCAGCAGGCTGGATCAGGAGCCCTTCGCCGTTTCCAGAGCCGCAGACGAGTCCTCGAATGAACCCGACGTAGCAGCACCGACAGCCCCGATTCCGCCGATGATGGCCAGGGCCATCACACCGAGAATCAAGCCATATTCCAGCGCCGTGGCCCCGCGCTGGTCAGCAACGAAACGAACAAGCAAAGTCCTCAGTCCCATCTCAGACCCTCCCAGGCCTCGTTCCCGACAGCACATCGAACAGAGGAATATCTGCCGCTGGTGCCGGATAATCATGCAGGGCAGAAGGCGCGACCCATTTGAAGGATTGCCCTTCCCTGGGATTCACGTCGCCTGTCCAAACACAGCACCTGAACAATGGCATAAGTAGGTGAAAATTCGGATAATCGTGACTGGCAAATGTGAGCGGTTCGAGATGGGACTCCTCAACCATGATCGACAATTCCTCGTGCAGTTCGCGCACGAGCGCCTGTTCCGGCGTTTCGCCCGGTTCGACCTTGCCGCCGGGAAATTCCCAGAGGCCCGCCATGGATTTGCCTTCCGGGCGCTGAGCCAGAAGGATTTCGCCCTTGTCATTGTAGAGCGCCGCCGCAACGACCAGCACGAGCGGACGCGTCATGTCCGGTAGGCGCCGTTGATGTCGACATAACCGTGCGTCAGGTCGCAGGTCCAGACGGTCGCCGAGAACGCGTCAACGCCGAGGTCGACCCGGATGGTGAATTCCGGCTTGGCGAACACGGCGCTCGCCGCCGCTTCGTCATAGTCCGGCGCGCGGGCACCGCCTTTTGCGACCTGCACATCATCGAACCAGATGGCGAGCTTTTCCATCACGATCGGTTCGAGCGACTTGCCGACCGCCATCACGACCCGGCCCCAATTGGCATCTCCTGCGGCCATCGCCGTCTTGATCAGCGGGGAATTGGCAATCTCGCAGGCCACGATCTTGGCAGAGAGTTGCGATTCGGCGCCTTCGACACGGACGGTGACGAACTTGCTGGCCCCTTCGCCGTCCTTGACGACCTGCAGGGCGAGGTCGAGGCAGGTGGCGTGGAGGGCGGCCGCGAAGGCAGGGAAGCGCTCATCCTCACGTGTTTCGATGGCGGGTTCGCCGGACGCTCCGGTCGCGAAGACCATCAGCGTGTCGGATGTCGACGTATCGCCATCCACGGTGATTGAATTGAAGGTCTCGTCGGCAATGTCTTCGAGCAGGTCCTGCAGCAGGTCTGCATCAATCGCGGCGTCGGTGAAGACGTAGGACAACATGGTCGCCATGTTCGGCGCGATCATGCCGGAGCCCTTGGCAATGCCCGCAAAGGCTGTGGGCACGCCGGCGAGGTCGACCGTGCGACCGGACGCCTTGGGATAGGTGTCAGTAGTCATGAAGGCCCGGGCGCAGGCCTGCCAGTCCGGTGTCGTCAGACGGCTTGCCAGGTCCGGCACGAAGGAGCCGACATAGTTCGGGTCTGCCAGCGGCTCACCGATCACGCCGGTCGCGGCGATGAAACAGGTATTGCGGTCAATGCCGAGGGTGCTGGTCAGCGCCTTCAGGGTGGCCTCGTTCTTCTCCACGCCTTTTGGCCCGGTGAACGCATTGGAGTTGCCGGAATTGGCGATCAGGGCCCGGGCTGCGCCGCCCCCTTCGCCCAGCGCCTCGCGGCACCAGAGCACATCGGCCGATGCCGTCCGCGACACTGTGTAGACGCCAGCGCAGGTGGTGCCTTCGTCAAACGCGAACAGGAATACATCATCGCGGGTGATTCCGCGCCGGGCATAGAAGCCGCGCGAGCCGGTTGCGGCGCGCACGCCCTTGACCACTGGCAGGACCGGAAAGCTTGCGGGGGCAAACGGGGACGGCTTCAATTTCACAATTCATTTCCTTCAGGGGCATCGGAGGCAGTGTCTTCGGGCGGGGCGGCATCCTCACCCAGCGAAAGCGGTGTGGCGGGCGGACTGGCCGCGCCCGGACCACCTTCCTGGATGACGGCCTGCGTGCGCAATTCGCGCAGGATCTTGCTGATCTGGTTCAATGTCAGGAAGGTGACGATTTCAGGCCGCATCTCGTCGCGCGTCTTGGGCGCACGGGTGCGGCGGTCCTTGACCTTGAGAATGTGCCAGCCGTCGGCGCTGAGGAAGGGTTCGGAGATTTCACCCTCCGGCGTATTGGCGATCATCACCGGGAACGGGTCCATCTGGTCGTTCGGCGAGACATAGCCGAGGCTGCCATTTTCCATGCGCGTGGCGGAATCCTTGGAATGCGCGCGTGCCATGCTTTCGAAGCTCGCGCCGTCCTGGATCTCGTCATAGACCGCCCGGGCTTCTTCCTCCGAGGCGAACAGGATGTGCGCAATCGAGACTTCGTCATTCGACTGCTGCAGGCTGACCTGTTCGGCATACATCCGGTCGATCCGGGCGTCGGTGACCTCACGGGCGACCAGGTCCTCGACCAGCAGATTGCCGAGAATGCGTTCGCGCGCCATGTGGAGGCGGCGTCTGGCGGCCGAGTCCTGGTCGATTCCGCGCCGAACGGCTTCCTGCGCCATCAGTTTCTGGTCGACCAGCTGGTCGAGCACGGTCTTGTATTCCTGGCTCTTGTGATCGAGCGCCTGACCGGCAGGGATCAGGCCCCGCGCGACGGCCTCGAGTTCCACGTCGCTGACATAGATTTTCTCGCCATTGACGGACGCCGCAGCCGCGCCGTCGACCTGGACCGGAACCTCGGCTTCGTCGCCATTGCCGCAGGCACACAGCACAAGTAGCGCCGCGCCGCAGGCCAGACGCGCGAGGGCGGTCGTATTTGCCTTGAAAAACAGCACCGTTATCTCCAGTATTCGCTGAGGGCGTCGCATTGACACCCCTTGGCCGCGTTCTTAAGTCTGACCCTCACACTGGTCGAGACCTTCTGGCCAGTGTAAGCGCTGCGGAAGACCCCGCAAATGTCCTGCCATACGTCGCTGACAGGATTAAGTGTTTTGTTCGCCCAGATCGATTGGTGCCGCCTGATATGCTTTCCGTAGCCCGCAAGATTTTTGGTTCTGCCAATGACCGCAAGCTGAAGCCCCTCCGCGCCCGCGTCAACCGGATCAACGCCCTTGAGCCGATGATGGAAGCGCTGTCCGACCAGGCGCTGAAAGCCAAGACCGTGGAATTCCGCAAACGGCTTGCCGATGGCGCCACCCTCGACAGCCTGCTGGAAGAAGCCTTTGCGGTCGTACGCGAAGCCTCGCGCCGGTCTCTCGGCATGCGCCATTTCGACGTGCAGATGATGGGCGGCATGATCCTGCATTCCGGCGCAATTGCCGAGATGCGCACCGGTGAAGGCAAGACACTGGTGGCAACGCTCGCGGTCTACCTCAACGCGCTCGAAGGCAAGGGCGTGCACGTCATCACGGTCAACGACTACCTGGCCCGGCGCGACGCTGAATGGATGAGCGGCATTTACGGCTTCCTCGGCATGACGACCGGCATCATCGTGCACGGCGTGACCGACGACGAACGCAAGGCCGCTTACGCCGCCGACATCACCTACGGCACGAATAACGAATTCGGGTTCGACTACCTGCGCGACAACATGAAATATTCGCTGGAGCAGATGGCCCAGCGCGGACACCATTATGCGATCGTCGATGAAGTCGACTCGATCCTGATTGATGAAGCCCGCACGCCGCTGATCATTTCCGGCCCGACAGACGACCGCTCCGAACTTTATATTGCGCTCGACAACCTGATGCCGCGCCTTGAGCCCGAGGATTTCGAACTCGACGAGAAGCAGCGCTCGGTCACCTACACCGAAACCGGCACCGAGAAGATCGAGAACTGGCTGGTGGAAGCCGGCCTGCTCGAAGGCTCGATGTGGGAGCCGACCAATATTTCGTTCGTGCACCATGCCAACCAGGCCCTGCGTGCGCACAAGCTGTACAACAAGGACAAGGATTATCTGGTCAAGGACGACCAGGTCATGCTGGTCGACGAGTTCACCGGCCGCATGATGGAAGGCCGCCGCCTGTCGGAAGGCCTGCACCAGGCCATCGAAGCCAAGGAACGGGTCGATATCAAGCCCGAGAACCAGACACTGGCCTCGATCACGTTCCAGAACTATTTCCGTCTCTACAAGAAGCTGGCCGGTATGACCGGTACGGCGCTGACTGAGGCGTCCGAATTCCACGATATCTACAAGCTGGAAGTGGTCGACCTGCCGACCAACAAGGAGATCAAGCGGATCGATGACGACGATGTCGTCTACCGGACCGCTGCAGCGAAATACAAGGAGATCGTCAAGGAGGTGAAGGAGTGCCAGGCCAAGGGCCAGCCGATCCTCCTGGGCACTGCCTCGATCGAGAAATCGGAAATCCTGTCCAGCCTGCTGACGGCAGCCAAGATCCCGCACAAGGTGCTGAACGCGCGCCATCACGAGCAGGAAGCCTTCATCGTCGCCAATGCCGGCGTGCCGGGCGCGATCACGGTTGCCACCAACATGGCCGGACGCGGTACGGACATCCAGCTCGGCGGCAATTTCGACATGCGTGTCGAACAGGAAAAGGCCGCCAAGGAAAAAGAACTCGGCCGCGAGCTGACCGAGAGCGAGCTGTCGATGCTCACCTCGCAGATCAAGGCTGATATCGAAGTGAAGAAGAAGCGCGCGCTGGATGCGGGCGGGCTCTACGTGCTCGGCACCGAGCGCCACGAAAGCCGCCGCATCGACAACCAGCTGCGCGGACGTACCGGCCGTCAGGGCGACCCGGGCCGGTCCAAGTTCTATATCTCCATCGAAGACGACCTGATGCGGATCTTTGCCGCCGAGCGCATGGACGCCGTGATGCGCCGCCTCGGCATCAAGGAAGACGAGGGCATCACCCATCCCTGGATGAACAAGGCGATGGAGACCTCGCAGCGCAAGATCGAGGAGCGCAATTTCGAGATCCGCAAGAACGTCCTGAAATATGACGACGTTATCAATGACCAGCGCAAGGCGATCTTCGAGCAGCGCATGGAATTCATGCGCGCCGATGATGTGTCCGAGACGATTGCTGAAATGCGCGATCATGTCATCGAAGCACTAGTGATGCGCACGATGCCGGAAAAGGCCTATGCGGAACAGTGGGACATTGCCGGGCTGACGGAAGCCCTGCAGACCGATCTCGCGCTTGACCTGCCGATTGCCGAATGGGCCGCCGAGGAAGGCGTCGCCAACCAGGAAATCGCCGACCGCATTCGCGACCATGTCGCCAAGGCCTATGAAAACCTGTCAAACCAGGTGGGCGAAGCACAGATGCACCGTATCGAGAAACAGGTCCTGCTGCAGGTCCTGGACCTGCGCTGGCGTGAACACCTGCAGCAGATCGACCAGCTGCGCTCTGTGATCCACCTGCGCTCCTATGGCCAGCGCGACCCGCTGAACGAGTTCAAGGAAGAAGCCTTCAACCTTTTCTACAGCCTGCTGAACGAACTGCGCACGACGGTCACACGGTCGCTGATGCATATCCGTGTGCAGGCGCCCGAAGCCCAGCGCCCGGCCCCGCCGCCACCACGGCGCGAACTGCACCTGGATCCGGATACCGGCGTCAACGAGATGTCGCCGGGCGACCCGGTCGGCAATACCGGCCCCGGCCCGGCCCTGTTCCAGGCCGAGGACGACTGGTCGAACACGCCGCGCAACTCGCCCTGTCCGTGCGGCTCCGGCAAGAAGTACAAGCATTGCCACGGCGCCCTGACGCCGCAGCGGGCCTGATCTTTCAGGCCGCTTCGGCGGGCGCTGGTCCCACATAGGCAGATTGCGGGCGGATGAGGCGTCCGGTGAGGCGCTGCTCGCGGGCATGCGCCAGCCAGCCCGCCGTGCGGCCTGTGGCGAACACCGCCGTGAACGCATCCGGCGGGAAGCCGAGCGCTTCCAGCAGCAGCGCGGTATAGAATTCCACATTCACATCCAATGGCCGGTCGGGCTTGTGCCGGTGCAGGATTTCGAGCGCTGCCTGTTCGACCGCTTCAGCCAGTTTCAGGCGTCCGGGCAGCAGGTTCGAGCCTTTTGCCATGCGCCGGACGGCGGCTTTCAGTGCGTCGGCGCGCGGGTCACGGACCTTGTAGATACGGTGGCCGAAGCCCATCAGCCGGTCGCCGCGCGCAAGGGCCGCTTCGATCCAGGCCTCGGCGTGTTCAGGCGTTCCGATCCCGTCCAGCATGGCGATGATCGGCCCCGGCGCGCCGCCGTGAAGCGGGCCTTTCAGCGCCGCGAGCCCTGCCAGGACAGAGGATGTGAGGCCGGACCAGGTCGAGGCGACGACGCGGGCGGCGAAGGTCGAGGCATTCAGGCCATGGTCGGCGACCGTCACGAGGTATGTGTCGAGCGCGCTGACCGTTTCGGGGGCCGCGACCTGTCCGTCCAGCATGTGCAGCATGTCCGCGGCATGTCCGCGGCGCGGCTCCGGTGCGAGGGGGGGCTGTCCGTTCCGCAAGCGCAGGAAGGCCGGAAGCAGGACCGCTGGCGCGGCCAGCAGGCGCGTCGCCGTGGCGAGGTCTTCCCCATCCGCGATCCGGGCCATGATGGCGCGCATACCGTCCATGGGCGGCAAGGTCAGGATGCCGTCATCGATATATTGCACGAGGTCGAACATTTCGCTGCGGGCACGGCCAAGCTGGGCCGCGAACGTGTGCGCGTCGGGGAGGTCGTCGAACAGGCCGCCAAACAGCAGCCAGGCGACGTCCTCAAACGATTTCTGCCCGGCAATCTGGTCGAGCGAAAAGCCTTTGATGACCAGTATGCCGTGCGCTCCATCAACTGAGGACAGGCGCGTTTCGGCGGCGATTACATCATCCAGACCCTGACTCATTCTCATTCCTCCTTGAATTTCTGGTCTGGAGATCGGCGCCGGAGGGTGTATCGTCAATCTTGATCAATATAATCAATGTAAGGACGTGACATGGCGTGGATCAGTTCGGCAGAGGCCATTCGCCAGCTCGGCGTGCGGCCACAGACGCTGTATGCCTATGTCAGCCGGGGCCGACTGGAAGCGCGGCCGGATCCGGAAGACCCGCGCCGTTCGCTCTACAGCGCCGAGGATATCGAGCGGCTGGCATCGCGCCGGTCCGGGCCGAAACGCGCCGCCGAGATTGCCCGCGCCTCGATCGCCTGGGGCGAGCCGGTGCTGACTTCAAAGCTGACAGTGATCGCCGAGGGGCGGCTCTGCTATCGCGGGGTGGATGCGATCGACCTGTCGCAGACAGCCACGCTGGAAGCGGCGGCTGCGCATTTCTGGGCAGCAGATTATGCGCCGCGCCCTCACTTGCTGCCGGTGAACGAGGACCCGTTGAAAGCCCGCCTGTTCACCGCGCTGGCTGCGCGGGCCGGGACTGACCCGCACGCACGCGGGCGATCACGGGCCATGCTGGCGGCGGATGCGGCCACGGTGCTGGAAACGCTGGTCGATGCCGCGACGGGCGGCGCTGGCGATGGCCCGATCCATCAGCGCCTGGGAGCGGCCTGGGGGCTTGATCCGGACGGCGCCGACCTGGTTCGCCGGGCACTGGTCCTGATGCTCGACCATGAACTCAATGCCTCGACCTTTTCGGCGCGAGTGGCCGCCTCGACGGGCGCATCCCTGTCAGCCTGCGCGCTGGCAGGCCTGTCGACCCTGTCCGGGCCACTGCACGGCGCAGCCGTGGGCGGCGTACTGGCATTCCTGAGTGAGGCGCAGCTGCTGGGGGCCGACGTCGCCGTCAGGGCCCGCCTCGACGAGGGACGCGCCCTGCCCGGCTTCGGCCATCCGCTGTATCCGGGCGGCGACCCGCGCGCGACTGAACTCCTCGCCCGCTTCGACGTGCCGGAAAATCTTGCCGTTATCCTGTCGGCTGTCGCCCATGAAAGCGGTGAGTATCCGAACGTGGATTTCGCCATCGCTGCCATGGCACAGCGCTATGACTTGCCGGTGGACGCCGCCTTCAGCGTGTTTGCCATCGGACGATCCATCGGCTGGCTGGGCCATGCCATGGAGCAGATCGAGACCGGCTCGCTGATCCGGCCAAGGGCGCGCTATGCCGGCGAGATGCCAGACAGCGCTGCGCGGCCCTGATCCCGCCGTTCAACTGATTGGGGAACAAGCCCGGCCCCGCTGCGTAAGGTTAATTACACACGCTCAAGGGGCCGAACATGCGCAAAGACATCATCACTTCCATCCTGGCACTCGTCAGCATCGTCTTCCTCGTGGCGCTTGGCATTTTCTATATCCAGGAAGGCTCGTTCGAGGGCGCCGGCGCGCGGATGGATTCCGTGCTGACCGACCTGCCCGACAATGCGGCCCGGGCCGCCAATGAAACCGCCGAAACAGCCAATGAGGTGATCGAGGACATCGCCGACGGCCCGGACGACAAACCCGGCTGAGCACCGATAATTCCGTTCAGGTGAAAGGCCCGGCCCCATCAAGAGGCCGGGCCTTTCGCGTTCAGGCATAGGACAGGACTTCGTATTCGACATTGTCATAGTCGTGGAAATAGAAGCGGCTGCCCGGGTCATAGGTCTGGTGGGAATGGGTGACGAAGCCGGCATCGAGGATGCGGCGCTCGGCGGCGGCAAGATCGTCGACAATCACGCCGACATGGTTGAGGCCGCCTTGCACGTTGTAGGACACCTGGTCCGGTTCATCCGTTTCGCCGGGCGAGTAGAGGGCGATATAGGCCGTGTCGGTGCCAACGTGGGCGGTCTGCCCATTATTGATCGATGGTCCCTTCCAACGGACATGCCAGCCGAAGATGCGCTCCAGCATGCGGGATGTGCGATCGACATCGCTGACGGTGATATTGACGTGTTCAAGGGTTGCTGTGGTCATGGGACTGGTCCTTTTCCAGGGGCGGAAACTGCCCGCCCTGTTGCTGATGGACCTCCTTGATAATTCCTCAACCTTACTTGAGGTCAAGCTTTTTCTTTGCTATGCGGCAGCGATGGAAACAACAGATCTCATCCCCATCGGACAGCTGGCATCGCGCACGGGCGTGTCAGTGTCGGCGATACGGTTCTACGAGGACAAGGGCCTGATCCGGTCGATGCGCAATGCCGGTGGGCAGCGCCGCTTCCTGCGCTCGGATGTGCGGCGCCTGTCCTTCGTGATGATTGCGCAGCAGCTTGGCTTCTCGATCACGGAGATTGGCGACCTGCTGTCAGGCCTGCCGCAGGAGCGGACACCGACCAAGAGCGACTGGTCGAAGATCAGCGCCCTGTTCCGCGAACGGCTGGACGCACAGATCGAGACACTGGAACTGATGCGGGACCGGCTGGACGTGTGTATCGGGTGCGGCTGCCTGTCGCTGTCGAATTGCGCGCTCTATAATCCCGGCGACCGGGCGGCACGACTGGGCCCCGGTCCGCGCTTCCTGATGGAACGCGACGGCGCCGCCAAGGCGGCAGAGGCCTAGAGCATCCTGCGCGCAGGATGCTCCAAGTTCTTATTGGTCGCGGCGTGTTCCCGAAAACCGGCGCCCACTTTTCGGCACGCCGCTCTAGCCCCGCCCCTTGCGCTTGTTGCAGACGGCATGGGCGAGCTGGAGATTGGTCTCATTGTCCGGCCCGCCGCGCGCGAGGGCGTGGATATGGTCGAATGTCGGGCGCTGTTTCTTCCAGACCGTGGCATGGCCGACCGTGAACCGTGTCGACGGCATGGGCTTGCCGCACAGGGCGCAATTGCCGCCCTGTGCCTGCCAGAGACGCTGGAACAGTTTCGTGGCGGGCGGCGCGAATTCCTGACTCACAGGTTCTCCGGCACCGGCCAGCCGCGCCGGGCGCAGGCGGCGAGCACCGTGTTGCGCAGGAGGCAGGCAATGGTCATCGGGCCGACGCCGCCGGGCACCGGCGTGATATGGCCGGCCACGGGTTCGCAATCGGCGAAATCGGCATCGCCGACGAGACGCGTCTTGCCTTCACCCTTTTCCGGCGCCGGCACGCGATTGATACCGACATCGACAATCGTGGCGCCGGGTTTGACCCAGTCACCCTTGACCATGTTCGGACGTCCGACGGCGGGCACGAGAATATCCGCCGTGCGGCAGACCGCCGGCAGGTCTGCGGTGCGACTATGGGCGATGGTGACGGTGCAGTTCTCGGCGAGGAAGAGCAGCGCGGCGGGCTTTCCGACGAGGATGGAGCGGCCGATGACGACGACATGCTTGCCGGAGAGATCGTCGCCGAGCGCGCTTTTCGCGAGGATGACGCAGCCGACCGGCGTGCACGAGCGCAGGCCCGGTTTGCCAAGCACGAGGCGGCCGGCGGACACTTCCGTCAGGCCGTCGACATCCTTGTCCGGATCGATGCACTCAATGGCGCGATGCTCGTCGAGACCCTTGGGCAAAGGCAACTGCAGCAGGATGCCGTCGATCGAGTCGTCAGCATTGAGGCGGGCGATCAGGTCTTCGATCTCGGCCTGCGTCGCCGTGGCGGG
>NZ_JBBKXE010000105.1:0-8839 GCF_037969335.1 Hyphomonas sp.
CCCCTACCCCAAAACACGCCCCTTATAGGGTCAACTCGCGTCCAGACGGGCGAACAGGTCCTGCGTCCGGAACGCCCGGCCAATCTGGTTCGCGTGGTGGCGGGAATCGCAGACATAGCCGAAGACCGGATAGGGCGACTGCTCCACCAAGCTGACGCGGGACGCATCTATCGTCGCCATATCATCGAAATCATGGGTCACCTGATCGAACAGCGAATCGACCAGCTGCTTGCGGTTCTCCAGGTCCTCGGGCCGGGAGTAATACTCGCTCGGCAGCACGATCATTACTTTTGCGCTCGGGAACATGGATTCAAGAAAATCTGTCTGGATCGCAATCGTCTGGGCCGACAGCGTTACATCTTCCCATTCGAAAAACTGCCCCTCGGCCGGCAGCTCGCCGCAGTCCACATGACTGAAGTCGATGTCGCCATCCCGGGTCGGCAAGGGGTAGTCCTTGGACTTGCTCACCCCGCCTTCGAATGCCGACTGGATGAAATAGTCGAGCGCGCTCCGGCTGGGCTTGATGCTGAGCGGCAGGTGCCCGGTAACATCGCCCTTGAAGTTCTTGCGTCGATCAAACTCATGCGCCCGCAGTGGCGATACTGTCGAGTAGACGACAAGCTTGATGGCATCCCTGTCGACGGTATCTGCCACTTGCGTGACGAAACGACGATAATTTGGATCGGTATAGCCCTCGTTCATCAGCGAGGCATTGTACCAGGTCATGCCGCTCAGTTCGTCGAGTTGGGCCGCTGACAGGCTGAAGACGGCATTCGACCCGCCCAGGACGAGACCATCCACATGGTCCATGGCTTCGAGATTGCTGAGATGCTGCCGGATGATGGCGGTGCGCCCGCCATCCGTCTGCTGCGTGTAGCCCCATACGAGATAGCTGGTATAAGCCAGCAACAGCGCTGGAATGCCAAACCGCAAGATGAAACGATTAGCGCTGACCATAAACGGCATAATCCATCCCCACCCCATTTGCGATCGTGGCCAGCATCAGCGCGAGCATGACGAACTGGACCACCGGAAGCCGGTAGAACTTGTAGTTTCGCTGCGAGAAATACGGCTTGGTCTGAAGCAGGATTTCCAGAGCCACGAACACGACAATCAGCCCCAGCGCGAGCTGCGTCGTCCAGGGCATATGGGTCAACTTGTAGACAACGGAAAAATCAACGAAGCGGAAGTGTAGTTTCTCGAACAGGCGCCCGGAATCGGAATCCGCAAACAACATGCGTCCAATCACGACCGCGATGCCGAGCACGAAGAAGGCCGGCACCTTGAACCCGCGCTTCAGCAGGCGCAGCGTGATGACGAACATGAGCGCGTGGAACAGGCCCCACAGAGCGAAATTGAGGGTCACGCCATGCCACATGGCCGACCCCATGTAGACCGTAAAGAGCGCGGCCGATGTGCCGAACTGCTTCTTGGTCGGCGCGTAGAACAGGCTCTTCAGCACCACAGACAGCGACGTGTGCCAGCCCCGCCAGAACTCGATCACATTTGTCGACGAGAAAGGCTGCCGGAAGTTCAGCGGAATCCTGAACCCCATGAGGCCGGCGAGGCCGAATATGATCAACGATAGACCGCAGAAATTGGCATACACAAACAGCTCGAAGATCGCCGCAAAAGTCAGCGATGAAACAACATCGGTCTCCTTCAGAAGATCGAATGTCTTGGTCAGTGGTGTCGCGATCGTCTGCTGCAGGAACAGGCCGAGGAATACGAAGGGAAGATAATAGTCCGCCCGGCTGCGCAGGCCACGATAGCGAACGTCGCGGAACTGCGTCGCGACTGGACCCGTGATGATCAGCAGCGGGTTGCTGGCCAGCACTGCCGCGCGCGGGGTCAACATCCGGCTCCGCGCAATATAGGCGAGCGACGCCGTATAGAATGACAGTCCATAGAGCAGCAGGTTCGTCGACGAAGCGTGCGATCCGGTCAGCGTCTTGGTCAGGCCGAAGACCGACGTCGCCGAAATGGCGAAGAACAGGACATAAGGCGCAATCACCGTCCGCTCACGGTCGCCAGCCATCATCAGCAAGACGACAATGGCGACGCAGACCGCCAACGGAATGGCCGCCTTGAGCGCAAAACCAGGTAGCGCCCCCGACTCCCAGACGCCCGACCCGTTAACCATTACTTGCGCAACAGCAAGGATAGCTACGCCGGACAACCAAAATATGCCCATTTCCTGCATCTGTTTTGTCATCAGCCCACCAATTCAAATATAGTCAGCCCTATTTCAGTAGGCTTATTTACCATTACATGGTCAACAGAATTATCGTCATGAGTTTCCAACAAACTCCCGCACTCGTTTCTTTTCCGCAACGAGATGGCGCGGCCTGAGACCGGGCGCTCAGGCATCCCTGCGCGCAGCAAATAGCAGTCACCGCCTGCAAAGGCCGGTTCCGGCCTGCGGCACTTGGCTCTATAAACCGCGCGACTCAACGACGCCGTTTTCCTCCCCCATTCCCGAACTTGCCTGCGGAGATTTTTCGCGATGCACGCCCCATTTGACCTTGTCGAAGTTGATGCTGGCCGCCGCCTCCATGTTTTGGTCGAAGGGCCGGAAAATGCGCCATTGGTCGTCTTCGATCACGGCGCGTTCGGTTCCTACGTTGACGGATGGTGGGTCAAGGAAGCGCTGAAGGCTGACCACCGAGTCGTGCTCTACGGCCGGGCCGGCATGGACTGGAGCGACCCGGCACCCGAGGGCACGCCTCTGACACCCGAATTCCACATCGCTGACCTGCGCCGCCTGCTTGCAGCGCTCGGCGCACGTCCGCCTTATGTGCTGGTCGGCCACTCCATGGCGGGCTTGCGCCTGCACGCCTTTGCCAATCTTCATCCCGACGAACTGGCCGGTCGCGTCTTCGTCGATGCGATGAACCCCAAATACCTGCGCAAGTCAGGCGGCATGCGCCCGCTCAATGCTTTCGCCCTGCTCTTGCGAGTCGGCGGCACGGTCGCAAAAATGGGCCTCCTGCGCGCGGTCGCGCCCTTTACCGGCGACGATATCGACCTGCCCCGGGAGCGCCGGACCGAGAAACGATTCCTGTTCCGCAAGCCTGATCACTGGATCGCCGCACGTGGCGAAGTCACCGCGATTGATCCCGCCGCCGCCTATTTCAACCCGGCCGTCACGGTCAACTCGCCGGTATCGGTCTTTTCGCGCGAGGCCGACGGCGGCGAAAACGCGGGCCTCGTCAGGTCCGTCTCGAACCAGGGCGGCTATGGACGCCTGTTCGGGCTCGACGGCGAAACCCATACATCCCTGCTGAACCCGGCGCATGCCGCCCGCATCGCAAGGGAAGTGCGATACATGACGCGGATGATGGTCCCCCTGCCCGAGGACAACTCGGTCGATACATGCATGGGTGGACAAGCGGAAATCGGAGTATAGTGCCTGACGGCCATTCCGAGGAGACCGGCAATGAAGGATATCTCGACGCTCGCCCGTGACCTGATGCAGTCACGGCTGGAAGACCTGACCGACCGGGAGCGCCGCGTCCTCGAACGATTCATCGAACGCCGCCGGATATCCCGCAATGTCGGCCAGACGCTCGAGAAGGAGTCGACATTCGGCGACCGGTTGGCCGACAAGGTTGCCGAGTTCGGCGGGTCGTGGATGTTCATCAGCCTGTTCGGACTTGTCCTCGTGATCTGGATCGGCGGCAACACGGCCCTGGTCCTCGACAAGGCCCACGCGTTCGACCCCTACCCCTTCATCTTCCTCAATCTGATCCTGTCGATGCTCGCCGCCATCCAGGCGCCGGTCATCATGATGTCGCAGAACCGGCAGGCCGCGAAGGATCGGGCCGCAGCCAATTACGACTATGAGGTGAACCTCAAGGCCGAGCTGGAAATCCTGCAGCTGCACGAGAAACTGGACGAAATGCGGCAGACCCAGCTGACCAGCCTCCTCGAAACGCAGGCCGCGCAACTGGCCCTGCTGGAAAAGCTTTCTGCGGCATCGTCAGACGGCACACGCAAGGATGTCTGAACCCACTGCGCCGCCCGTCCCGGTCTCACCCAAGCTGGCTCTCCCACCCTGGAAACGCCATGCCGCACTGGCCCTGGTTGCCGTCCTCTTCGTGCTCGCAATTGTCGCGATCCACACCGAGATCCGCCACCTCTCGGTCCACAAGATCTATGCCGAACTGCGTGCCCTATCGCTCGAACAGATCCTGCTCGCATTGGCCGGGGTCGCGATCAGCTATCTCGCAGTCACCGGCTATGACACGCTGGCCCTTCGCTACGCCGGCAAACCGCTCGCCTATGCCCGGACGGCGTTTGCCTCTTTCACCTCCTACGCGCTTTCCAACACGCTGGGCCTGCCGCTGCTGACTGGCAGCGCCGTTCGCTATCGCCTGTATTCCAGCTGGGGCCTCACCGCGCAGGAGATCGGTGTGCTCGCCGTCATCACCGGCGTCACACTCTATGTCGGCGCCCTGGCAATCGGTGGCACGGGGCTGCTTGTCGAAGCCCCACGGTTCGAAACCGTGTTCCACATACCGGCTGAGCTGGCCTACCTGCTCGGCGCCGCTTGCCTCATTGCTGTATGCACATTTCTCTTTCTGGCTGGCCAGAAAGGCCGGACACGGCACATCCGCTCGGTCGGGTTCAACACGCCGGGCCTGCCTGTCGCCGCGGGGCAAATCCTCGTCAGCATGGCCGACTGGACAGGCGCAAGCCTCGTCCTGTTCGCCGTCCTGCCGCCCGACACCGGCCTCTCCTTTCTCGCCTTCCTGCCAGTCTTCGTGGCCGCCAGCTTCATCGGCGGCATCAGCGGCCTGCCCGGCGGCGTCGGCGTGTTCGAGGCGGTCATCCTGCTAATGGTGCCGACGCAGAGCAACGAAGCCCTCGCGGCCAGCCTGATCGCCTACCGCGTCCTCTACTACCTGATCCCGCTGGGAGTCGCCGCAGTCCTGCTCGCCATGCACCAGGTACCGCAGGCTGGCGCCCAGTTGAAAGGCGCCGCCGCCAGGGCGCAGGATATCACCGAAATATTCGCTCCGACCCTCTTCTCGGTGATCGCCTTCGTCGCAGGCGCCTTCATGCTGATCTCGGCCACGACCCCGACGCTGGCGGGCCCGCTCGAAGCCGCCGGACGCATCCTGCCGCTGCCAGTGATCGAACTGTCCCACTTCCTCGCCTCGATTGTCGGTGTCCTGCTGCTCATCGTGGCGCTGGGCCTGCGCCAGAAACTCGATCACGCCTGGACCATCGGCATCATCCTGCTCGTGCTCGGCATCGGCCTGACTCTGCTCAAAGGTGCCGACCCCCACGAGGCGGTCCTGCTCGCCGTATCGCTCGGGCTCCTCGCGACCTCGCGCAAGGCGTTCTATCGCAAGACGCCGCTCAGCCAGGCCCGGCTCACCTTGCCCTGGATCCTGGCCATCCTTGGCGCCATCAGCGCGGCTGTCTGGCTCGGCTTCTTCTCCTATGAACACGTCGCCTATCGCGACGAACTCTGGTGGAGCTTCTCGGTCAACGGCCAGACGTCACGGTTTCTCCGCGCTACGGCGGCCCTCCCCATCGTCCTCCTGCTGGTCTCGCTCTGGCGCTGGCTCCAGCCTGCCATCGGCAAGGGCATTCCGTCGGCCCCCGTCGATCCCGCCACCTTGAAGCAGATCCTCGCCACGGCCGAATTCGGCTATTCCGATGGCGCCCTTGCCCTGCTCGGCGACAAGCAGTTCCTGATGAGTCCCAGCGGCCAGAGCTTCATCATGTATGGTGTGCGCGGACGCCACTGGATCGCGATGAGCGAACCGGTCGGCAAGCGTGACGAGATCGTCCCCTTGCTTTGGACATTCCGCGAGCAGGCAGACCTCTATGGCGCCGATCCGGTATTCTACTCCGTCCGCAAGGAATTCCTCCCACTCGCGCTCGACCTCGGCCTCACGGCGCAAAAGATCGGTGAGACCGCGCTAGTACCGCTGGTGAAATTCTCGCTCGAAGGGCCCGCCCGGTCCGGCTTGCGCGCAAGCCACAAGCGGGCCCTGCGCGACGGCCTCTCATTCGACGTCATTCCGCAAGGCGCGTGCGACGACGTGCTGCCCACGCTGCACACGATCTCTGACGAATGGTTGGCCATCCATGGCGGCGCCGAGAAAAGCTTTTCGCTAGGCCGGTTCGATCCTGGCTATGTCCGCAATTTCCCCATCGCGGTCGCCCGCCTTGATGGCAACATAGTTGCTTTCGCAAACCTTATGTCAACGGCTGACGGGCGCGAGATGGCCATCGACCTGATGCGATACGGTCACGCCGCGCCCAAGGGCGTCATGGACTTCCTGTTCATCGAACTCATGCTTTGGGGCAAGGAAAAGGGCGTGCAGGCGTTCGACCTCGGCATGGCGCCACTGTCCGGACTTGAAGGCCATCGCCTCGCGACGCTCACCTCCAAGCTTGGCGCCTTCGTCTACGAGCACGCCAACAAGATCTACGGCTTCGAAGGGCTCAGGAATTACAAGAAGAAATTCGATCCTGATTGGGAGCCGCTCTACCTGGTCGCACCGGCGGGCCTTTCCCTGCCCATCGCCCTCGGCGATGTTGCCATCCTGACCAGCGGCGGCCTCAAGGGCATGTTCACCAAGGGCTGAGGTTCAACACTCGATGACGTTGACTGCCAGCCCGCCCTGGCTCGTTTCCTTGTACTTGGATGACATGTCGATTCCGGTCTGGCGCATTGTCTCGATCACCTGGTCGAGTGAGACCTTGGTCTGCTCCACCGAATGAAGCGCCAGCCGTGCGGCGTTCACCGCCTTCACCGCGCCTATCGCATTGCGTTCGATACAGGGGATCTGCACCAGCCCGCCAACCGGGTCGCAGGTCAGTCCGAGATTATGTTCCATGCCGATCTCGGCGGCATTGGCGCATTGCTGCGGCGTGCCACCCCAAACTGCAGCCAGTCCGGCGGCAGCCATCGAGCAAGCGACACCCACCTCCCCCTGACAGCCCATCTCGGCGCCGGATATGGAGGCGCGCTGCTTGTATAGCAGGCCCACACCGCCCGCCGTCAGCAGGAACTTCCGCAGCCGCACCGCAGCGTCTTCCGCATCGGCGCAATAATGTTTGATAACGGACGGAATGATTCCCGCTGCCCCATTGGTTGGCGCCGTGACCACTTGGCCGCCGCTGGCATTCTCTTCATTCACGGCCATGGCATAGACATTCAGCCAATCGAAAATCTGCTCACGCTCGTTGGACTGCGGCGATGCCTGCAGCTTCTTCCATATTTCAGGCGCCCTGCGCCGCACTTTCAAGCCGCCCGGCAACACGCCCTCACGCGCCAGACCTCGCGCGATGCAATCCAGCATGACATCGGCAATCCGGTCGAGCGCCGCGTCTGTCTCTTCCCGGGGCCGCATCGCATCTTCGTTGGCGAGAATCACATCGTGAATGGCAACGCCCTTTTCGGCGCAGATCGACAGGAGGTCGGCAGCCGACGCAAAGGGATGCGGAACCTCATGGCCTGTTTTCACGATATCGTCGGCGGGCGGTGCTTTCAGCTGCTTCGCGGTAGCGATGAATCCGCCGCCAGTCGAATAATAGGTCTCGTTCTGCAACACGTCGCCATTCGCCGAAAAGGCGCGCAGCATCATGCCGTTCGGATGCAGTTCCGGCAGTACATGATAGGCAAAGACAATGTCGGTTTCCGGATCGAAATCGATTGATGTCCCATCGGCGAGAGGAAGGCGTTTACCTGTGTAGACGTCTGCCACCTGCGCGTCGGCCGTATTCGGGTCCAGCGTCTCCGGTTCCAGCCCGAGCAGGCCCAGCACACCGCCTTCGGCGTCGCATGCCCCACCCCGGTCAGCGCGAGCGACCCTTGCAGTTCGACCTCGATCCGCGTCACCTGACCCAGTACACTCGCCTCGCTCAGGGATGCCGCGAATCGGTTGGCGATCCGGATCGGCCCCACCGTATGGGAACTCGAAGGACCAATACCGATACGAAAGAGATCAAGGACCGAAAGCATGAATATGCCCGTAAATGGCTTGCAGGAGGGACAATGCCTGCCCGTTGCCGCGCACTAAGGCAAGGGTTTCCCACGCTGGCTGGCCGTTACGTCGTGGGCATAGAGCCAGTCATTGCGTGAATGCACGAAGCCCGGCGCGGCACGGCCTGCCAGCCACATCGGGCCATACGTCGCCAATTGGGTCAGCGGGTTGTGCCGATGGAACAGTTTCGCATTTGCCCGCGCGCCGGCCTGAACAGCGCTCGTTCGCCTCTGACGGTCCGCCTCATAGTCCGCGAAAGACACGGCCACGTCCGTTCCCTCGGACAGTCGCGCAGCAAGCACCCAGGCATCCTCCACCGCCATCACAGCGCCTTGCGCAAGAAATGGCAGCATCGGATGACAGGCATCGCCGAGCAGCACGACCCGGCCGTCGCTCCAGCGCGTCAGCGGCGCGCGATCATAAAGCGCCCAGCGGTTCAACTTGGTCGCGTTCCGGATCAGGTTCAGGATCACGGGATGGAACTGGGCAAAATCGTTCAGTGCGTCTTCCTTCGCGCCTTCGCCCGACCAGGATTCCACCTGCCAGCCAGCATGCTCGACCACGCCGACAAAGTTCGCAAGCAATCCGCTACGCAGCCGATAGGTTACGGCATGGCGGCCTTTGCCGACCCACGCACAGGCCGTCGGCGGCGGCAGGTCCTTGCCCAACAGGTCAATCGGCACAACGGCGCGCCACGCGACATTGCCGGTGAAACGCGGCGTGTCCGGCCCCAGCATCTGCTCTCGCACGACTGAATGTATGCCATCGGCCCCCACCAACACGTCCGCGGACAGGTGCCTCCCGTCTTCGAGTATAGCCGTAACGCCGTT
>NZ_JBBKXE010000106.1:0-16366 GCF_037969335.1 Hyphomonas sp.
GGCCTGGAAACCACGCTCGCGGCCCTGATGAGCCTCGTCAACGACGCCGACCTGCCACTGCTCGACGCGCTCGCGCCCGTCACCTGCCGCCCGGCCGACCTGCTCGGCCTGCCTCAGGGCCGCCTGAAATCCGGCGCGCCGGCCGACCTCGTCCTGTTCGATCCCGGCAAGCCCTGGCTCTGCGAACGCGAGCACCTCCGCTCGCGCTCAACCAACTCGCCATTCGATGGCCGGCGCCTGCAGGGCCGCGTCATGCGCACGCTCGTCGGTGGCGAAACCGTGTTCGAATTCTTGCCGGCTTCCTGACATGACAGAGCTCCGCAACACGTCCCTCAAAGAGGCTTTGTGTCAGTGAGCACCCCTACGGAGTGACGTCGCGTTGACCGCGCGCCATCATGCTGTCACATCGATCTCATGGGGAAATTGCGCAACAGGCTGGGCCGGGCAACACTCGCACTCGTCTGCGCGCTGGTATCCAGTGCCGCCAGCACGTCCGTGCCGGATGCGACGCCGTATGAACCCCCGATGCCACCCGTTCAACGGTGCATGAACTTGAGCAGCGCGCTTGAGGCGCCCTACGAGGGCGACTGGGGCTACACTATTCGCAACGAAGACATAGACCGGCTCAAAGAGGCCGGCTTCGACACGATCCGTCTGCCTGTTCGCTGGTCGGCACATGCCGGTCGCTGGGGCCGCTACAAGCTCAACAAGGGCCTGCTGGCACGCACCGATGCAATCATCGACTATGCCATGTCCCGCGACATGAATGTCATCCTGAATGTTCACCATTATTCCGAACTGAATAATTGGCCGTGGCGTCATGAACGGCGGCTTGAAGGCATCTGGAAACAGCTTGCCGCACACTATGAGGACTACCCGGACCGTCTCATCTTTGAAATTGTAAATGAGCCTAATGGCAAGATGACGGTGCAGCGTACCGACGCGCTCAACAAGCGGGTCGTCGCGCGCATCCGCAAGACCCAGCCCGACCGCTGGATAGTGCTGGCGACAGCAGAATGGGGCTCGATCGCTGGCCTCCTGCAAAGCCAGCCGCCCTCCGACCCGCGTATCATCCTGTCCTGGCACTATTACGAGCCGTTCGTCTTCACGCACCAGGGCGCGGAATTCTTCAGGCCCACCCCGCCTATCGGCACGAACTGGGGTGATACCGCCGACGTCGACCGCATCGCCAAGGACTTTCGCCTTGCTGCAGCCTTCCGGGACAAGCACAACCTGCCGCTTCTGCTCGGTGAATTTGGTGTGTTCGATGCCGCACCAGTCGAGCAGCGCGCGAAATGGATCGGCAGCGTCCGCCATCTTGCCGAAGCGAACGGGTTCGGCTGGTGTCACTGGGGCCTGTCTTCGAACTTCCGGTCATATGATGCCGACAAGGAAGCCTGGATCGAGCCGGTACGGGCAGCCTTGCTGGACGATTGATCCTTGGGCTCTTGCCGCACGCAGGCGCTGTTCGTAAACCATCACCACAAAACACCAGAGGGAGACGACAGCATGCAAGCATCGATCGGGTATGGCGCAGCTGTCGCCTGCGGCTATCTCGCAGGCTCGATTCCGTTTGGCTTGCTGATCACCCGGGCGGC
Organism: Hyphomonas sp.; assembly: GCF_037969335.1. Lineage (GTDB taxonomy): Bacteria > Pseudomonadota > Alphaproteobacteria > Caulobacterales > Hyphomonadaceae > Hyphomonas. Next base: position 1,599 of record NZ_JBBKXE010000106.1, read on the forward strand.
GGGCCTGGGCGATATCCGGGCCATTGGCTCCAAAAGTATTGGCGCCACGAACGTGCTGCGCACCGGCCGCAAGGACCTCGCCCTTGCCACGCTCCTGCTCGACAGTCTCAAGGCGGGCCTCGTCGCCTTCGCCTTCACGCACTTCTTCGGCCGCGAGATCGGCTTCGTGGCCGGCGCCATGGCCTTTGTCGGGCATTGCTATCCGGTCTGGCTCGGCTTCAAGGGTGGCAAGGGCGTCGCCACCTATGCCGGCCTCCTGCCCTTCACGACGCTGCCGGGTTTCTTCGTCGCCGCGCCGGTCTGGCTCATCGTCTTCGCGGTCACCCGGATCTCCTCACTGGCCGCCCTGACCGCTGCCGTTCTGGTGCCGCCCGGTGCCTGGCTGCTCGGCGAACGGAACACGGTCGTCCTCGCCGGCTTGACCCTGCTTTCCGTCTTCGTGTTCTTTACCCACCGCGCCAACCTCTCCCGTCTCGTCAAAGGCACCGAGCCACGCTTCGGCACGCCGAAGGCCAAACCGGAGGCATGAGTCTGATGCCGGTCCTGCCCGACAATGAACGGCACGACTGGATCCGCCTCGCCCGCACGCAAAATGTCGGGCCTGTCACCTTCGCCCAGCTTCTGAAACGTTTCGGCAGCCCGGCCGCCGCCCTCGACGCTCTTCCGGAGATCGCGCGCCGCGCCGGACGCGGCCGTCCGATCGTCGCACCATCGGTCGCAGAAATCGACGCAGAGATCGAAGCAACGCAGCGTTACGGCGCCCGTATCGTGGCCCGCTGCGAAGCGGACTTCCCACCCCTCCTGCGCACCCTTGCCCCACCCCCACTCCTCGGTCGCGCACCCCTCGCCGCAGAGCCGACTGTGGCCATTGTCGGCGCCCGGAATGCCTCCGCAGCGGGCCGCAAGCTGGCGCGCGACATCGCTGCGGGCCTCGGCGAAGCGGGTTTTGTCACCGTATCGGGCCTCGCGCTCGGCATTGACGGCGAGGTCCACGCAGCCTCCCTGCGCACCGGCACGATCGCGGTCCTTGGCGGCGCCGTGGACCATATCTACCCACCCCAGCACGAACGCCTCTACACCGAGATCGCTGCCGAAGGCCTGATCGTCTCGGAAAGCCCCTTCGGCTATCGCGCCAAGGCCCAGGACTTTCCCCGCCGGAACCGCATCATCACCGGGGCTCTCGCGCGGAGTTGTCGTCGTCGAAGCGGCCGAACGCTCGGGCTCGCTGATCTCGGCGCGCATGGCGGATGAACAGGGCCGCGAAGTCATGGCCGTGCCGGGATCTCCCCTCGATCCGCGCGCGGCAGGGACCAATGCCCTTATTTATCAAGGGGCTTCACTGGTTCGCCATGCGACGGACGTGCTGGAAATTCTCACATCGCTAAGCCACGGTCAGGTCTCTGCGCCGCCTGCCAGCTCCTTCGATCCCGAATCGGCCGACGATCCCTTGCCGGAAAGCGAGATCGCCAGGGTCCGCGAAGCCCTCTCGCCGCATGCCATGCCGATCGACGAAATCGCCCGCGCCAGCGGCCTCGGCGCCGCGCGTTGCGCTGCTATCCTTGCAGAACTGGAGCTTTCCGGCCAGGCGGTTACCCTGTCAGGCGGTCTCGCGGCCCTTGTCATGTAACGCTACCGCGCTGTGTCGCGAAAACACCGCCCGGCGCAGGAAAATGCCGCCACAAGCCGCCGATGGCTGGACGATCCGGGCCATCACCTCTAAGCCTCCAGTCAAATCAATGAACCCGGCGCAGGCACAGAGTGTCCATTCAATGCGCAGATGTGACTGAGGTAACCCCGACTTGGCGAACTGGCTCCTTTACGCCGCTGCATTGGGCCTGGTCACATCCGGGGCCTGCTCTGCCCATGCGCAGGAATCCGCGACCATTGCCCAGCCGGCATCCGAGGCAGAGGAACACGTCGTCCTTGAGGCCGACTATATTTACGAAGTCCGGGACGAAAACAGCATCGTCGCCGAAGGCAATGTCGAAGCCCTGTACGAGGGCCGCGTCCTTCGCGCAGACCGCATCATCTACAACAAGACCACCGACCGCGTGCGCGCCACCGGGAATGTCGTCATCGTCGATACCGATGGCTCGCAACAATTCGCCGACGAGATCGAGGTCAATTCCAACCTTGAAGACGGCTATGCCATCGGCTTCTCGGCCCGCCTCGCCGATGGCGCGACGGTTGTTGCCAATTCCGCGATCCGTCAGACCGACGGCGTCAACGCGCTCGAACAGGCGATCTACACGGCCTGTCCGGTCTGTGACGAACACACGACGCCAACCTGGTCCCTGCGCGCCCGCCGCACCGTGCTCGACCAGGAAAGCCAGATGATTTCCTACCGCGACGCGGTGTTTGAAGTGGCCGGCATCCCGGTCTTCTACTTCCCCTATCTCGCGCACCCCGATCCGACATCCGAACGGCGTTCCGGCTTCCTCGTGCCATCCGGCGGCGTGTCCTCAAAGCTCGGGACGTTCTACCAGCAGCCCTATTACTGGACGCTCTCGGAATCATCGGACATCACGATTGCCCCGATGGTCAGCGCCAACGTCAATCCCCTGCTCGAGCTCGACATTCGCAAACGGTTCTATTCCGGCGGCATCAAGATCAATACGAGCATCACCAGAGAAGCCGATTTCGACAGTGACGGCGAAACGTTCGGCGACGAGAAATGGCGCGGCCACCTTTTCGGCAAGGGCCTGTTCGCCATCGCGCCGGAATGGAAGTGGGGCTTCGGTGTCGAGACCCAGACCGATGACCTGTTTGATCGCCGCTACGATATTAGCGGCCAGGGAGAACGCCGAGGCCTCTATTCCAGCCAGCCGCGACGCCTTCTGTCGCAAATTTTCGTGGTCGGCCAGGGCGACGATTATTATACCGATGCGGCCGTCCTCAGCTTTCAGGGCCTGCGCTCAAGCGACAAAGACGGCGCCCTGCCATCGGTCGCGCCCGTCTTCTTTGGCGAAAAATACTGGGATCTCGGCGATTACGGCTTCGCCGCCGTGAACGTCTCATCTGCCATGCTGACACGCGATGTCGGCGTCGACAGCCAGCGCGTCAGCGTCGGCGGCGACTGGAGCAATCTCAGCGTCCTGCCGGGCGGTTTCACGTTCAAGCCCTTCGCCGAAGTCCGGGCCGACTATTACGCCCTCGACGAGGCCGTTTCGGGCGAACCGGATGTGTCACGGGCCGTCGGCAATGCCGGCGTCAAAATCGCCTACCCCCTGATCCGTCCCGGCAAGATTGTCGACATCATGGTTGAGCCGACGATCATGGCCGCCTGGGGGGTATCCAACGCCAATGATCCTGCCATCCCGAACGAGGACAGCCTCCTCTACGAATTCGACGAAGGCAGCCTGTTCGAGGCCAATGGTTTCGGCAATTACGATCTCTATGAAGGCGACGGCAAGGCCTCGGCCGGCGTCACCGCCCGCGCCGTGTTCAAGAACGGTCCCGAATTCAGCACGACTCTCGGTCGCCGCTGGCGGTCTCGCGCCGACCCGAATTTCGACGTCGCCAGCAATCTCGACGGCACGTCATCCGACTGGGTCGCCGAGTCCACAGCCGATTTTGGCCGGGCCCTGCGCATCGATACCCGTGTGCGCCTCGATGATGACGGCTTCAAACTGAACCGTATCGACGCCCGGTTGACGAGCAATTACAAGCGCCTGCGGGCGGTCGGCCAATACTACAATATCAGCGAGCGCATCAGTCCGCTCGGCACGCCGGACGAAGGCATCTTCCTGCGCGGCGAGCTGCGCGTCACCGACCGCTATTCACTGGTCTATGGCCAGTTGCGCGACATCGTCGCGAACCTCAATGCAAAGCGGGAATTCGGCATCGCCTATGAGGACGACTGCTCCCGGTTCGAGATCATCTACCAGCGCTCGGAACTGATCGACCGCACGCTCGGTCCGTCGGAAAGCATCCAGTTCCGCTTCTCGCTCAAGTCCATCGGAGATTTCGGATCCAGCGAATTTGACTGATTCGGCTAGGCGCCAGCCCCGGGGCTGCGCCGCAAGCCACACTAAAGCCACACTAATTTTCTGTAACGATTCAGGGATCACTGCCCTGATCCGTTGCACCCATCGACAGGACTTGTATGGTCCGCGACTGTTGCATGAATTGGGGCCCGGCTGGGTACTCAGTGGAGAAGATACATGATCCGTCAGTTACTTGTTGCTGTTTCCCTGTTCGCAATGTCCGCTACAGGCGTCGCCATGGCCCAGGACGCGACGGACTCCAGCCGTCTGCCGCTCGAGGGCATCGCAGCCGTGGTCAACGACAAGCCGATCTCCTTTTCCGACGTGCGCCAGCGGGCCCGCCTCCTCCTGCTCAGCGCCGGTGGCCAACAACCGTCTGCCGAACAGATCCAGCAGATCACCGGCCAGGCGCTGGAACAACTTATCGACGAGAGCCTCCAGCTCGAGAAAGCCTCCGAATTCGACATGGAAATCGATGCCCGTGAAATCGACGGCGCCGTCGAAGACATGGCGCGTCAGGGCGGCACCACCGGTGACCAACTCAAGGCCCAGCTGCTGGCAGCCGGTGTCAATCCGGCCAGCCTGGAAGAACAGATGCGCGCCGAGATCGCGTGGAACCGTGTGATGAGCGGCCTCTACGGGTCGCGCATCCGGGTGTCGGATAACCAGGTCGACGACCAGATGGAACGGATGCGGTCCGCGTCGAAGACGACGCAGTATCGTGTGTCCGAAATTTTCCTTTACGCGCCCGATGAAGAGACCCGTGCGCAGGCAGTGACCGCCGCATCGGCGGTGCTTGAACAATTGAAACAGGGCGCAGACTTCCGCGTGGCCGCCCAGCGCATCTCGTCGGCCCCGACCGCGGCTACAGGCGGCGACATGGGCTGGATTGCCTTGGACGATCTCGCACCCCAGCTGGCCGAAGCCGTCTCTTCCTCCGAAAAGCCCGGCCTGCTTGAGCCGATCGAAGTGGAGAGCGGCGTCTATATCCTCAACGTCGCCAACAAGCGCGAACCGAGCCAGGCCGTGACCAAGGTCAACCTGAAGCGACTCTTCGTGTCTGACGGATCAGAAGCCGATCTCCTGGCCGCCATGGACAAGATCAAATCCTGCGACGACGTCCAGAGCGTCGCCAACTCCAAGACCAATTTGCGCGCGGCTGACCTCGACGAAATCAATGTCGATGAGCTGGGTCCCGAAGGCAGCGATCTCGTCAAGTCGACCGAAATCGGTCAGGCGACCGCCATCTTTGCGGCCTCTGGCGGCCTCGCGGTGATGTATGTCTGCGATCGTCAGGACGGCGCCGAAGCCCTGCCGTCGCGCGACGATCTCAAAGGCAGCCTGAAGAACCGCGAACTCGGCATGATCTCGGAGCGCGAACTTCGCAACCTCCGCCGCGAAGCCACCATCATCTACCGATAGGGCTTGCGCAGGCAGTCATTTGCAATCACACCTCCGCGCGTGAGCCAAGAACCTGTCCTGCCTCTTGCCCTGACCATGGGCGACCCTGCCGGGTGTGGCCCCGCCATCACGGCGGCGGCGTGGCGACAGCTTCGCGCAGACCCCGGCTTGGCATTCTACATTATCGGCGCACCGGAACTCTACGCGCCCGCCGTGCCCGTCCGCGAGATTGCCGCGCCGGATGAGGCCCGTGCCACCTTTGCCGACGCGCTGCCGGTCCTCCCCCTCTCCGATGTCCCTGATATCCGCCCCGGCGAGCCCAATGCCGACGCCGCCCCTGCCATCATCCGCTCCATCGCGCTGGCCACGAGCCACGCCCTCGACGGCCTTGCAGGCGGCATCGTCACCAACCCGATCAACAAGGCCCTGCTCTACGGCGCCGGCTTCGCCTATCCCGGCCATACCGAATATGTCGCCCATCTCTGCGCCGCGCCAAATGCCAAGCCCCCGCGCCCGGTCATGATGCTGGTCGGCGGCGGGCTCCGCGTGGCGCTGGCTACCATCCACATGCCGCTGATGGATGTCGGCAAATCGCTGACCGTCCCGGGACTCGTGGAACTCGGCCATATCGTGGCGCAGGCCATGACGCGGGATTTCGGCATCCCGGCCCCGCGCCTCGCCTTTTCCGGCCTCAATCCGCATGCGGGCGAAAGCGGCACGATCGGCAAGGAAGAGATCACCATCATCAATCCGGCGGCACACGCGCTCCGGCTCGCGGGCGTCGACATCAGTGATGCGCGGCCCGGCGACACCGTGTTCGCCGAAGCCCTGTCCGGCACCTATGACGCGGTGATCGCGATGACTCACGACCAGGGCCTGATCCCCGTCAAGACGCTGGACTTCTGGGGCGGCGTCAACGTCACGCTCGGCCTGCCCGTCGTCCGCACCAGCCCCGACCATGGCACGGCCTATGACGCCGCCGCTGCGGGCACCACACGCCCTGACAGCCTCATCGCCGCCCTGCGCCTCGCCGCCGCCATGGCCCAAGCCAGAAGCCAGACCACATGAACGACACACACCGCCCCGACCTCACCGACGCCCCGGCCCGCAAGGCGCTCGGCCAGCATTTCCTGTTCGACCCCAGCATCCTGCACCGGACCGCCCTCGCCGCCGGTCCGGTCAAGGGCCGCGTCGTCATCGAAGTCGGCCCCGGCCCGGGCGGGCTGACCCGTGCCCTACTCGACGAAGGCGCGGGCAAGGTGATCGCGGTCGAAACCGATCCGCGCTTTGCCGAAGCGCTCCTCCTCTGGCCGGAAGCCAAAGACGGTCGCCTCATTGTCCTCCAGAAGGACGCGCGCAAGGTCAATTTCGAGCAGCTCGTCATCGAGGCCGGCGCGACCGAGCCCGCCATGATCATCGGCAACCTGCCCTATAATGTCGGCACGCCGCTGCTCGTCGGCTGGCTCAAGGCGGGTGACTGGCGCGGTGAGATGGCCCTGATGTTCCAGAAGGAAGTCGCCGAGCGCATCTGCGCCGCGCCGGGCACGGACCATTATGGCCGCCTCGCCGTCCTCGCCCAATCGGCCACCCGCCCCTATATCGCCTTCACCCTGCCGCCGGGTGCCTTCACCCCGCCGCCCAAGGTCGACAGCGCCGTCGCCGTGCTCGAACCCCTGCCTGCCGACCAGCGCTTCGAACACATCGACCTGTTGGAACAAGTCACCGGCGCCGCCTTCGGCCAACGCCGCAAGATGATGCGCGCCGCCCTTAAACCCTTCGCCAAGAAACACGGCCTGAAAGCCGCCGACTGGCTGACAAGCGTCAACATCGACCCCACCGCCCGCGCGGAAATCCTGTCGCAGGATGATTTCCGAAGGTTGGCGGCAAGCTTGGCGAAATAGCGCGCCACCTCTTCTCCCCTGTCCCCTGGGAGAGGGCCCCCGAGGGAGAAGGGGGCGGTCACTGCGCCGCATGAGCCACCCGCCCGACATCATCCATCACGGCCTCGAACAGGCGCGGCTTGCGCTGTGGGCGGTGATCAACATGACGAACGCGCAGCTACGCCCGCTCACCTTGCGGCGCAGCCTGAAGCGACGCGCCTCCGGGCGGCTGAAACAGCTCGAAATCATCGTGCGGCGCCTGCTGACCCTGATGGCACTGGCGCTCACCCTGCCAGCGGTCAAGCAACGGACCGGCCTTACCCCTGCCACCCCCACGCCGCTCCCAGAGGGCACCGAGATCGTCACCTTCCCGGCCCCCTACCGTTTCGGCCTGTCGGGCCGGGTTCTGCCGGATGTCGATCCGGCCGTCCTCGTGCTGTTTCCGGGCATCGTCCGGGCATCTGGCCCGGTGCCCGCCGCGCCCGTCCTCGCCCGCGTCAGCGCCCTCTACAGGATGCTCGAAGCGCCGGACCTCTACGCCAAACGCCTCGCGCGCAGCCTCGCCCGCCAGCGGAAGCGCGGCGACCCGAAGCCCGTCGCCCTGCCCATGGCCAGCGCCTATCGCTTGCGCCCCGAACTCGGCGCTATCGCCACGGCCCTGCCGGGATTGCTGAATGCCGCGCTGGAAAAGTGGGATAATTCGAGCTGAATCCGACAGTCTATCAAACAGGCATGCCGGGCACCGGGAGGTGTTTCCGGATAGGCGCGTATCTCTCCCCCCGCAGACCCCTGCCTGCGCAGGGGTCTGCGGTAATGCAGAGTGGGAGTCCCAAAGGGGCTCATCCTGAGCGCTCAAATGGAGGAGCCGCCCGCCTAATTCCCGTCAAACGGCTCGACGACGATATCGGTGACTTCCTCGAACGTGCCCGAACGATCCAGTCCGCCACGCATGACGTACCAGGCGATCACGACGAGGCCCGCCAGCGGCAGGAGCCACAGCAGCCAGACGGCCTTGGCCTTCGGGCGCGGCGGTGAAGCGGGCGGCTCAGGCACTTGCCCCTCCGTCTGCGGTTCATTGTCATTTGTCATGCGCGGGCCTTTTCAGGGAAGACTTGCAGAACGGTGGTACGGAACGGGTCGGATTCAGGTCGTGTCAGGCCTCTCCGAGGAGGCGCCTGACATGGTCGTCAAGGTCGAGCTGGCGCAGCCGTTTCAGGCGCTCGACCAGCAGGATCCGGCGCAGGCGCTGGTACGCCTCGTCGAGATTGTCATTGATGATGGCATAATCATAGCGCCGCCAATGCATGATTTCCCGGCGGGCATCGACCATACGGCGGGCGACATCTTCCGGCGTCGATCCCTCGCGGGCAGCAAGGCGGGCTTCCAGTTCCTCGATGCTCGGCGGCAGGATGAAAACCGAGACGACATCATTCGGCATCTGGTCATGCAACGCGTCGGCGCCCTGCCAGTCGACGTCGAACAAGATGTCCTCGCCACTCTCCAGTTTCGCCACGGTGTCGGCGCGCGGGGTGCCGTAATACTTGTCGAACACATGCGCCCATTCGAGGAATTCGCGGTTCGTAATCATGTCCTTGAAATCATGGACCGACTTGAAGTGATAATGCTGGCCATCGACCTCGTTCGGCCGCGGTGTCCGCGTCGTCGCCGAGACCGACAGGTTCACGTCTTCGAACTCGTTCAGCAACATGTGCGACAGCGTCGTCTTGCCGGCGCCCGACGGGCTCGACAGGACGAGCATCAGCCCCCTGCGCTTTCCCATTTGCTCATTCGACATTCGCGGCCTGCTCCTTGAACTGGTCAATCACCCCTTTGAGGCCCAACCCCGCATTCGTCAAATCGAGGCTGACAGATTTCGAACAGAGCGTATTTGCTTCGCGGTTGAGTTCCTGCGCCAGGAAATCGAGTTTCCGGCCCACCGGAGAGCCGCCTGCGAGCAGGTCCCGCGCGCCGGCAAAGTGCGCCGCCAGCCGGTCGAGCTCCTCGCGCACATCAGCCTTGGCCGCGCTGAGCGCGATTTCCACGGCGGCCCGGTCGGCATCGACCCGCCCTTCGGCATCGAGTTCGTCGAGTTGCTTCTTCAGACGCGCCTTCAGCAGGCCGGGCTGGGAGTCGGCCAGTTTCGTGGCAGCCGCGGCAAAACCCTCCATTTCGCCGACAAGGCCGGTCATGATGCCGGTCAGCGAGGCGCCTTCCGTCCGGCGCGCCTCGGCGAGGTCCTTCAGGGCCGCATTGGCCGCGTCGGTCAGGAGCTCGATCACAGCCTCATCCTGCGCCAGTTCCCGCAGCGAGCTGCCGCCAGTCTCGACGACGCCCTTGAGCGTCATCAGCGTGGCAATCGCTTCGCCCGACAGGCCAACGCCATGGATCGCCTGCGCCGCATTGGTCAGCGCCGTCAGCAGGCCTTCGTTCACAGTCACCGTCTCGTCGCCGGTGCTCATGTCGATGCGCAGGGAGACCTGCAGTGAGCCACGGTTGAACAGTTTCGATGCCTGGGCCTTCACCGCGCGATCCAGCGCGTCGAATCCCGGCGGCGTATTCACGCGCACATCAAGGCTGCGCCCATTGACGCTCTTGGCCTCCCAGGCCCAGCTTCCCCATCCTGCTTCACCCGCGACACGGGCAAAGCCGGTCATGCCGGACAATTCACTCATTCCTCAGCCCTCTCCCGCGCAATCTCTTCGCGCTCATATTTCCGGTAGGCCGCCACATTGCGATTGTGCTCGGCCAGCGTCTTGGCGAAGAGATGCCCCCCTTTGCCGTCAGCTACAAAGAATATGTACTCTGTTTCGGGTGGGTTTAGCACGGCAGCAATTGCATCTCGCCCCGGATTGCAGATCGGCGTCTTCGGCAGGCCGTCGATCTGGTAAGTGTTCCAGTCGGTCTTCCGGTCGATTTCCGAGCGATACAGGGTCCGGCGCTTGCCAGCCTTGTTGTACAGGGGCTCGCCCTGCGAGATGCCGTAGATGATGGTCGGGTCGCTCTCCAGCCGCATGCCGCGCTTCAGGCGCGTCGTGAACAGGGCGGCCACTTCAGGCCGCTCCTCTGCAATGCCTGTTTCCTTTTCGACCACCGAGGCGAGGATCACAGCCTCATACGGGTTGGCCAGGAGGAGACCATCCTGGCGCTTGGGCCAGAGATCCTTCAACAGGTCATCCTGCGCCTTGGCCATCTGGGCGATCAGTTTCGCCCGCGTCATGCCGCGATGATAGAGATATGTGTCCGGCAGGAGGTTGCCTTCGGCAACCGGCAATTCCGGCATCGGGCCAACAAGCACGGGGTCGGATTCAATCAGCCGCAGAAGCTGCGCCGTCGTGCGCCCTTCCGGCAGCGTGATCTTGTGCATCACCGCCTTGCCTTCGATCAGGATTTCAAGGACTTCGCCGAGGCTGGCCTGCGGCTCGATGGTGAACTCGCCGGTTTTCAGCGCCGTCTCGGTGCCATCAATGCGGGCCTTGAGACGCATCAGCCAGGCCGATCGGATGATGCCGTCTTTCTCGAGCCGGGCCGCGACGCTGAGCATGCCTTCGCCGGGTTCGACGACGACGAGCGTTTCGGCGGGCAACGGCCCGTCCTTGGCCACTTCATTGCCGAGCCAGATCCAGCCAGCACCGGCGACGGCACCCGCGAGGATCACAACCGCAATGACAAGCGACAACAGGCCTTTGATGAACTTCATGAAACGCCTCACACGAATCCCGGCACCGCCAGCTTACATGCCCGCCCCTGCCCGGCGATAGTGGCCTATTTCACTTCCCGGATCACGAGCGACGCATTGGTGCCGCCAAAGCCGAAACTGTTCGACATGGCAGCCCGTACGCGGCCCTGCTTGGCCTTGTGGGGAATGAGATCAATCGGCGTCTCGAAACTCGGATTGTCGAGGTTCAGCGTCGGCGGCATCACCTGGTCACGAATGGCCAGTGCGCAGAACGCGGTCTCGATGGCACCAGCAGCGCCCAGGAGGTGGCCGACAGCCGACTTTGTCGACGACATGGACAGGTTCTTGGCGTGGTCGCCATAGGCCTTCTCGACCGCACCCGCTTCGCCTTCGTCGCCCTTCGGCGTCGAGGTGCCGTGCGCGTTTATATAATCGATCTCGCTTGGATCGAATGCGGCATGCTTGAGCGCCATCTTCATGGCGCGGTAGCCGCCCTCTGCGCCCTCGGCAGGCGCCGTGATATGATAGGCATCGCCGGTCAGGCCGTAGCCTGCGACTTCGGCATAGATCTTCGCGCCGCGTGCCTTGGCATGTTCGTATTCTTCCAGCACGAGCACCGCTGCGCCATCACCCATGACAAACCCGTCGCGGTCCTTGTCGTACGGACGCGAGGCTTTCTCGGGCGTATCATTGAAACCTGTGGACATCGCCTTCGCGGCGCAGAAACCAGCGATCGCAATGCGACCGATCACAGCTTCGGAACCGCCCGCCAGCATCACGTCGGCATCGCCATACTTGATGAGACGCGCCGAGTCGCCGATTGCATGCGCACCCGTGGCACACGCCGTCACGACGGCATGGTTCGGGCCCTTAAAGCCGTGCTTGATCGAGACCTGCCCGGAGGCAAGGTTGATCAGGGCCGACGGAATGAAGAACGGGCTCACCTTGCGCGGGCCATGCTCGTGCAGGGTTACGGCCGTCTTGTAGATTGATTCCAGTCCGCCGATGCCGGAGCCAATCATCACGCCTGTGCGTTCGCGGCTTTCTTCATCTTCCGGACGCCAGTCGGCATCCTCGACAGCTTCTTCCGCTGCAGCAATGGCGTAAAGAATGAATTCGTCGATCCGGCGCAGCTCCTTGGGGGAGACAAACTTGTCCGGATCAAACGCATGAGGATCGCCTGCCCCACCGCCGCGTCCATTGGTCCACGGCACCTGGAACGCGATCTTGCACGGCATATCCTCCGGGTCGAAGACGTCGATGCGTCCCGCTCCGGATTTTCCAGCAATCAGGCGTTCCCAGGTTGCCTCGCGCCCGAAAGCGAGCGGAGAGACAATCCCGATACCCGTTATAACAACGCGACGGTCAGACATGCAGTTACAGCCCCGTCTTAGACGTGAGCTTTGATGTGAGTCACCGCGTCACCGACGGACCGGATCGATTCCTGCACATCGTCTGGGATTTCGATATTGAACTCTTCTTCGAAGGCCATGACCAGCTCGACAAGGTCAAGCGAGTCAGCGCCGAGATCGTCGATGAAGCTCGCGCTTTCAACAACCTTGTCGGCATCCACGTCGAGATTATCGACTACGATTTTTTTAACACGCTCAAGAACGTCAGACATGAATACCTCTCTAGAATATGCCCGATAGCCGGTTCATTTCTGAACCATTGTGTTGCGCCTAGCACACACTTGGCAAAAGCGCCAAGCCCTAGCAGCAACGGTTACTGTAGCGAAATCAGATCATTGCCATACCGCCATTTACATGCAGCGTTTGCCCCGTCACGTAAGAGGCCTCGCTGGATGCAAGGTACACTGCGGCTGCGGCGATGTCTCCACCCTGCCCCAACCGGCCTGCTGGTATGCCACCAAGCAGGGCCGTTTTCTGCGCTTCGGGCAGCCCGTCCGTCATCGGTGATTCGATGAAGCCAGGGGCAATCGTGTTGGCGGTAATGCCCCGACTGGCAACTTCCTGGGCGATGGATTTGGTAAAACCAATCATCCCGGCCTTTGATGCACAATAGTTGGTCTGGCCCGGATTACCCGTCACGCCAACGATCGATGTTATGCCGATAATGCGGCCATAGCGGCGCTTCATCATGCCCCGCACGACGCTCTTGGTGAGCCTGAAATAGCTGCCCAGATTGACCTGCAGCACATCATTCCAGTCATCGTCCTTCATCTGGATCAGCAGCTTGTCGCGCGTGATGCCCGCATTGGCGACCAGGATGTCGAGCGGCCCGATAGCGGCCTCTGCGCGGCCCACAAGGCCGTCTACGGCCTCCGCGTCGGACAGGTTGCAGGTCACGATGGCGCTCTCGCCCTTCAGCGTGCCTGCGACCTCCTCAAGCACGTTCTCGCGTGTGCCGGACAACGCAACTTTTGCGCCTGCCTCTGACAGCGCCATGGCGATCGCACAGCCGATGCCGCCCGATGCGCCGGTAACCAGGGCCGTCCGGCCGGTGAGATCAAACATGGGCTTCTCCCTTGATAAAGGCTGCGAAGGCTTCGATGTCCTCGGGTGTCCCGAGCGTGAAGCCGTTCAATGATTTTTCGATGCGGCGCTGCATCACGGTCAGCACCTTGCCGGCACCCGCCTCGGCGGTCGACGTCACGCCTTGGCCGACCATGAACTGCACGCTTTCGGTCCAGCGGACCCGGCCGGTGATCTGGTCGATCAGGTTCTGGCGGATCACATCGGGATCAGACGTCGGCGCGGCTGAAATATTGGCGACGACCGGCACCACAGGCGCGCTGATCGTCACGCCGGACAGCGCTTCGGCCATGGCATCGGCAGCAGGCTGCATCAGCGAGCAATGGAAGGGCGCCGACACGTTCAGTGCCATGGCCTTCTTCACGCCATTCGCTTTGGCGTGCTCGCAGGCTGCATCAATTGCGGCCTTGGAGCCTGACAGAACGAGCTGGCCGGGTGCATTGTCATTGGCAATCTCGCAAACGCCACCGGTCGCACGGCCTGCGACACAGGCGGCCTCTGCCTGCGCGACATCAGCGCCGAGCAATGCCGCCATGGCGCCTTCGCCGGCGGCCACGGAGCCCTGCATGGCATTGCCGCGTATCCGCAGCAGGCGGGCCGTGTCGGCCAGGCTGATCGCCCCGGCAGACGCCAGCGCCGAATACTCGCCAAGCGAATGACCTGCCACGAAGCGACCATCGGCGGCCGACAAGCCGGAGGCTGCCTCCAGTGCCCGCATGGCGGCCACGCTGTGGGCCATCAGCGCGGGCTGGGCATTCGCCGTCAGGGTCAGCTCGGCAATGTCGCCGTCCCACATCAGTTTCGACAGGTTCTGGCCGAGCGCCTCGTCGACCTCTGCGAACACGGCTTTGGCGGCCGGAAACGCATCTGCGAGGGCTTTGCCCATGCCGATTTCCTGGCTGCCTTGCCCCGGGAATATGAACGCCAGTCCTGTCATCGAGATTTCCTCCGGATTTTTGTCGTGCCTACTGGGGGTCGCCAATGTGCGCAAGCGCTTGAAATCTACACCAATATAGGCTTAAGACGCGCGTTCACACGCAGGGATGCGGTCCTCATTAAGCCGGAATGAGCCGGACGAAGAGGGGCCATCGCCAGTCAGTTTCCCGCTGTCTAGCGCCGCATGCCGCATTTTTGGGAATAAAAACATGGCACTATATGAGCACGTCGTGATCACACGACCTGACATTTCGCCGGCACAGGTCGATACATTTATCGAAGAACTGTCCGGCTTCCTCAAGGAAAAAGGCGCAACTGTCGGCCGCACCGAATATTGGGGCCTGCGCAACCTTGCCTATCCGATCAAGAAACAACGCAAGGCGCATTATTCGCT
>NZ_JBBKXE010000107.1:0-5580 GCF_037969335.1 Hyphomonas sp.
CGAAAGCGTTGCCGAAGGTCACCCGGACAAGGTATCGGACCAGATCTCCGATGCGATCGTCGACCTCTTCCTCGCCAAGGACCCGACAGCCAAGGTTGCCGTCGAGACCCTGACAACGACCAATCGCGTCTTCCTGGCCGGAGAAGTGCGCACCAACAATTGCGCCATCGTGACGAATGACGAAATGATCCAGACACCCCGCGATGTCGTGAAGAAGTTCGGCTATGAGCAGGACGGCTTCCACTGTGAAAAGATGGACGTTAATTGCTATGTCCACGGACAGTCTGCCGAAATCGCCCAGGGCGTTGAAGAAGGCCAGGGCCTGTTCTCCGAAGAAGGCGCTGGCGATCAGGGCATCATGTTCGGCTATGCTGCAGACGAGACGCCCGAGCTGATGCCAGCCACGCTCGTCTATTCCCACCAGATCCTCCAGAAAATGGCCGCACTGCGGCATTCGGGCGAGCGTCCTGAATTCGAACCCGACGCCAAGAGCCAGGTGACGCTGCGCTATGTGAACGAGAAGCCGGTTGGCGTGAACGCCATCGTTGTTTCGACCCAGCACAAGGAAAGCGCCACACTGGAAGAACTCCGCGAACTGGTTCGCCCGATCGTCCAGAGCGTCCTTCCGGAAGGCTGGTTCCCGCCGGAAGACAAGTTCTACGTCAACCCGACCGGCAAGTTCGTCATCGGCGGCCCCGACGGCGACGCAGGCCTGACAGGTCGCAAGATCATCGTCGATACGTATGGCGGCGCAGCCCCGCATGGTGGCGGCGCCTTCTCCGGCAAGGATCCGTCCAAGGTTGACCGTTCGGCGGCCTATGCCACGCGCTACCTCGCCAAGAACGTCGTCGCGTCGGGCCTCGCCAAGCGCTGCACGATCCAAGTGTCTTACGCCATCGGCGTGTCGCAACCGTTGTCGGTCTATGTCGACACGCACGGCACTGGCCTGGCTGATGAAGCCCGTATCGCGAAAACCCTTCGTGAGCTGTTCGACCTCTCGCCGAAGGGCATCCGCACGCACCTGAAGCTGAACAACCCGATCTATGCCGGAACGGCAGCCTATGGCCACTTCGGCCGCAAGCCGGGTGCTGATGGCACGTTCACATGGGAAAAGACCGACCTCATCGACGAACTCAAACGCCTGATCAACTAGGCCTCTCCCCGGCGCTTCGGCGCCGGTGCGGAAGGCCCCGGCGGATCGCAGCTGGACTTGGCAAACCGCCCGTCTAAGGGTGGAATATCGCGGAGGTCTCTGAAATAAGGATGAAGCGGTGCGAGTCGTGCTTTCTAACGTCCAGATCGCAATCATTCAGGAGCGGCACGTCCCATGAAAATTTATCCTGTTATCATGTGTGGCGGCTCCGGAACGCGCCTCTGGCCGGTATCGACGTCGCGCACACCAAAGCAATTCGTCAACCTGGTCTCGGATACGTCCCTGTTCAGCCAGACCGTCACGCGCCTGGCCCCGGGCAGCGACGGTCTCGACCTGGCTGACCCGATCATTATCAGCAATTCCCGCTATCTGGGCCTGATCGAGACACAGCTGGACGCGGCAGGCATTTCGCCTCTCGCCATCCTGCTTGAGCCCTGCGCGCGCAACACCGCGGCTGTGGCCGCCGTCGCCGCCGAATTTGTCGGCCGGATCGACCCGAACGGCTTGGTCCTGCTGCTGCCGTCGGACCATTTCATCGGCGATCCCGGGGCTTTTCGGAAGGCGATTGCGGGTGCCGTTACTGTCGCAAACGCTGGCCGGATCGTGACCTTCGGCATTGCGCCGGACCGGCCTGAAACCGGGTTTGGCTATATCCGGGCCGGGGCAAAGATCGGCCCGTCGGCGTTTGCCGTCGACTCGTTCCGCGAGAAGCCCGACCAGGCGACGGCCGTCACCTATATCGCGGACGGCCATTATTCCTGGAATGCCGGCATCTTCCTGTTTCAGGCCAGCCTGATGCGCGCCGAGCTCGCGACCCATGCCGCAGACGTGCTCACCAGCACGCAGGCAGCACTGGACAAGACCGTCGCGGACGGCCCCGTCCACCGGATCGACGAGGCTGCTTTCGCCGAGGTGCGGTCTGTCTCGATTGACTATGCGGTAATGGAACACACGACGAATGCGGCCGTGTTCGGCCCGCTATCCTGCGCATGGAGCGATGTCGGAACCTGGCCAGCCGTCGGCGACCTGCAGACATCCAGCGGACCGGTGGAGCCCATCCTGATCGACACGAAGAACTGCATGGTGCATTCCGAGCAGGGAACGCTGGTCGTCGCCCTCGGCGTCGAAGACCTCGTGATTGCCGTGCATGACGGCGCCGTACTGGTGATGCCGAAGGCGCGAGCCCACGATGTCAGCCAAGTTATCGCGGCCCTGAAGGCACGTGACCTGACCGAATTGTTCTGAACACTCAGGAAAACTCGACGCGTTCCTGCGAGAAATAGAACAGCGAGCGCGTTTCTTCATCGATATCGTCGCTTGATGCCAGCAAAAGCTTCTGCATCGCGTGCTTGCGATCCTTGAGCGCGTGATCGAAATCCTGCTCGATCAGCCGGTCGACGCCGGTTGAGATCATGGCATCGCGCACTTCCATATAGAGCGTCAGGGATCCGCCAAGGAACATGGATTCATAGGCGATCTTGCTGGCAATCTTGTCGTGGATGTCGGTGTAGTGAAGCTGCTTCTCCATGGTCGACTTGCGCTTGGTGATGAAATCGATTTCATGCCGGTACTGGGGATGACGCAAATAATAGTTCTTGAGGGCAATCATGTCCGTGTCGATCTTGCGCTGGATTGAATCCGGCAGGTCATCACTCAGTATGATTACAATATCGATGTCGGAGCCCTTGACCATTTCGCCGGAAACAAGGTGCTCACGCGGCTCGTTATGGGCGAGGAAATAGGCAAGGTCGCCCGCAATGAAGGCGCACATGGACGAACGAATTTCACGCGGCAGGTCGAGGAAGAGAGACTTCATCACCTGCTGGGCGAGGCCAATCTTCTCGCGGCTGATCTCGCGGTGCATGTTCGACAATGTTCCCTGCCGCTCAATCATCTGGTCACGCTGACCCGGCAGGCCGAACAGCGAGAAGGACAGGAAATCACGCAGGATCGACGGGCTGAGCCGCACCTGGTCTTCACGGGTAATGTCAAAGCGTAGATAATAGCTGGCAAAGTGCGAGACGTGCAGCACCCGGCTCTGGTAGCAAGCCTGCCACAGGGCGAGCATGGGAACGTCGGGAAGCTTTTCAGCGAGTTGTTTGCCAATCATGGGGCCATGCTCGTTGAGCAGTTCGACGACCAAGGCCTCGACTTCGGCAATATCGGGAGCGGGCATCAATCAGCTTTCAGGAAGGTTGGCGGAACAGGTCTGAAGGCCTTGTCGCACCAGAAGGCAGCGATTTCCAGTGCGGCAAACCGAAATCAGGCGGTGCCGAGCTCATTCAGCAAAATAGGCACCGCTTGCGTCATTCCGGTTTCCCAGTGCGGCAGCACGATGCCGAACACGTCAGCGGTAAGCGCCGTGTCGAGGCGGGAATTGAGAGGGCGCGGCGCCGGGGTCGGGTAATTTGCGGTCAGCACGCCGTCCACCAGCGCGCATGCCCCCCCGTGGACAGCGCTCACCGCGAAGATGTGCCGGGCCATGCTGGCCCGGTCTGTCTCGGCACGACCGGCCAGATGATAGGTTCCCCAGTCCGAAAAGCCGTCCATGCAAACCGCATCTGCCATGGCTAGCAGGCCACCGGCGAGCGCCGGCGCGTGGGTTGGAAAGCCGACCTGGTCGGAAACGACTGTCACACGCTCTCGTGTTCGCGCTAGCCGCAGCATGGTCCGAACGAAATTTTCAGCATATTGCGAGAATACCCAGGACACGCGGACAATAAGGTGCCGGTCCAGCGACTCCGCCACCGCCTGCTCGCCGCACCACTTGGTGCGCCCATAGGTGCTAAGCGGATTGGCCACATCATCCGGGCGATAGGGGCGCGCCAGCGTGCCGTCGAACACGCAATCGGTAGACATGTGGATGAATGGGATGCCAACGCGGCCGCAGGCCATTGCCAATGCGCGCGGGCCGTCCACATTCAGGTATTCCGCCTCAGCCGCCTCACTCTCGGCTTGGTCCACCTTGGTGAAACCAGCCGTGTTGATGACGACATCGGGCGCATACCGGTCAATCGCCCGCGACAGGGAGTCGGCGTCCCGAA
The DNA here is from genome assembly GCF_037969335.1 of Hyphomonas sp. Lineage (GTDB taxonomy): Bacteria > Pseudomonadota > Alphaproteobacteria > Caulobacterales > Hyphomonadaceae > Hyphomonas. The sequence goes on from NZ_JBBKXE010000107.1 coordinate 4,198, forward strand.
GGTCCAGTTCGGGACGCCCCGCATTGACCACCATGCCCGCGCCGGCATGGCCAAGCGCCTGCGCGACCTGCCCGGTGCGCCCGATAACCAGAACCTTGCGACCCGCCGGACTATCCATAGCCCGACTTTAGGGCACCAGTCCGCCAAGGCAACGGGTGCTTATTCTACCGTAACGGATTTCGCGAGGTTGCGGGGCTGGTCAACGTCGGTGCCCTTGGCGACGGCAACGAAATAGGCGAGCAGCTGCATCGGGATCGCGGCCAGGATGGGCATGGCGATCTCGTCGGCGTCCGGCAGGCGGATGACGTGATCGGCCCGGTTCCCGGCGGCCTTGATGCCCTTGTCGTCTGACACGAGGATGATCCTGCCGCCGCGGGCACGCACTTCTTCCACGTTCGACAGCGTCTTCTCGAACAGGTCGTCATAAGGTGCCACCACGACAATCGGCAGGTCCTGCTCGATCAGGGCGATTGGCCCATGCTTCAGCTCGCCGGCGGCGTAACCTTCGGCGTGAATATAGGAAACTTCCTTCAGCTTCAGCGCGCCTTCGAGTGCCAATGGGAAATAGCGTCCCCGGCCAAGGAACAGAACATCCTTCGCCTTGGTCAGTGTCTGGGCGACAGCCTTGATATCGGCTTCGGCTTCCAGCGCCTCAGTCACCTTGCGTGGCAGCGATAGCAGGCTTTTGACATAGCGGGCCTCATCGCCCGGCTTGAGATGACCGCGCGCCTTGGCCGCCGAGAGGGCGAGCACGGCCAGAACCGAGAGCTGCGCCGTGAAGGCCTTGGTCGAGGCGACACCGATCTCGGGGCCGGCATGGGTTGGCACGATCGCCTTGGCTTCGCGGGCAATCGAGCTTTCCGGCACGTTGACCACGGCAATCGCAGGCGACTTGTTGTCCCGGCAATAGCGCAGCGCGGCCAGTGTGTCGGCGGTCTCGCCCGACTGGCTGACGAACAGGGCCGGGCCGGTCACCGGCATGACAGGTTTACGATAACGGAACTCCGATGCGATGTCGGTTTCCACGGCCAGCTTCGCGATCTGTTCGAACCAGTACTTCGCCGTCATGGCGGCGTAATAGGCCGTGCCGCAGGCGATGGCGACGGCGCGGTCTGCGTCCGCGAAAATCTCGTCGGCGGCTTCCCCCGCCTGGATCGTCTGCGTCGCCTGGTCGATATAGGGCAGGATCGAGCGGGCCAGCGATTCCGGCTGCTCGTGAATCTCTTTCAGCATGAAATGATCGTATTCGCCGCGCTCGATCAGGGCGTCATTGACGGCAGACTTCACCCGTGGCCGGTTCACACGGTCGCCGCGTGCATTGCGAATGTCGACACTATCCGGGCGCAAAACGGCCCAGTCGCCTTCTTCCAGATAGGTGACGTC
>NZ_JBBKXE010000108.1:0-16234 GCF_037969335.1 Hyphomonas sp.
CTGCCCCCGCCTCGTGACCTATCGCGAGACGGTTGCCGCCCGCGAACCGGACTGGTTCAACGGCGCCGTACCGAGTTTTGGCAGTGAAACGGCGCGTCTCCTGGTGGTCGGTCTCGCCCCCGGCGTCACCGGGGCCAATCGCACGGGCCGGCCCTTCACCGGCGACTGGGCGGGCGATCTTCTCTATGCAACTTTGGAAAAATTCGGTTTCTCGTCAGGGACTTACGCGGCATCCCCCGATGACGGCCTGCAGCTGACAGACGCCATGATCACCAATGCGGTACGCTGCGTACCGCCTGAAAACAAGCCTGTCGGCGCCGAAATCAATGCCTGCCGCCCCTTCCTCCAGTCCCGCATCGCCGCTTTGCCCGATCTCAAGGTCCTGCTGTGTTTAGGAAAAATTAGCCACGATTCGACCGTGCGCACCCTTGGCCTGAAACTCAGCGCCCATCCCTTCGGCCACAACACGCGCTATGACGTCGAGTTCGAAGGCCGTCCGCTGACCCTGCTGTCGAGCTATCACTGCAGCCGCTACAACACGAATACGAAGCGCCTGACGCCGGAAATGTTCGAGGATGTGTTTGCGGTGGCGAAGCAGATTGTGGGCTGAAGAGCGCTCATCCTGAGCGAAGTCGAAGGACGGGCGCGGGCTTGATGAGGGTCGATTGCTGAGCCCGAGGCTCTCCTTCGACTTCGCTCAGGATGAGCCCCTCAGAGTGACGCGTCAGAAACGCCTCACCCCTCCTTCATGATCCGCGCTTTCTGGCGGGCCCAGTCGCGCTTGGCATCATGTTCGCGTTTGTCATGGCCCTTGCGGCCCGTGGCCGTGCCGATCAGGAGTTTCGCGATACCGCGATCATTGAAGTAGAGCTTCAGCGGCACGATCGTGCGCCCGGCCCGGTCGACTTCCTGCGATAGTTTCGACAGCTCGCGCTTCGAGACGAGCAGCTTCCGCTTGCGCTTCGGCTCATGGTTGAACCGGTTCGCCGCATTATAGATCGGGATGTCGCAATTGATCAGGTACAGGCCGCCATCCTCGACGCTGGCATAGCTCTCGGCGATGTTGGCCTTGCCCTGGCGCAGGGATTTTACCTCGGAACCAACCAGCATGATTCCGGCCTCCAACGTATCCTCCACGGAATATTCCCGCCGGGAACGCCGGTTCTCTGCAACGAGGCCATCGCCCCTGCCCTTGGTCTGCGGTGTCTTTGACATGAGCCCTATTTAGGTCTTCAGGCCCGCCAGCGCCATAGCCGCATCAATTGTCTCGCAGGCGGCAGCATCTGGTTGGGTAATTGGCAGGCGCACGTCCGGCTGGCACAGGCCAAGCCGCGACAGGGCGTATTTCGCAGGGCCCGGCGACGGCGCACAGAACAGCGCCTTGTGCAGGGCAATCAGTTTCCGCTCGATGGCCCGCGCGCCTGCAAGGTCACCTGCGTGGAAGGCCGCATGCATCGCCGCGCACAGTTCCGGTGCGACGTTCGCCGTGACCGAGATACAGCCGGCCCCGCCCATCGCCAGGTGCCCAAGCGCATTCGGGTCTTCACCCGACAATTGCACAAACTGCGCATCGCCGATCAGCGCCGCGTGCTGGCTGACCCGGGCGACATCTCCGGACGCATCCTTGATGCCGACAATGTTCGGCAACTGGGCGAGGCGCGCCACGGTTTCCGGCAACAGGTCGACAATCGTTCGGCCCGGCACATTGTAGAGCAGCACGGGCAGTGCCACGGCGTCATTGATGGCGCGGAAATGCGCTTCGAGGCCGGCCTGGTTCGGCCGGTTGTAATAGGGGCAGACGACCAGCGCGGCATCGGCGCCGACCGTCTTGGCGTGCTGGACCAGGTCAATCGCTTCGTCGGTGGCGTTCGATCCAGCCCCGGCAATCACCGGAACGCGTCCTGCAACAACCTCTACACAAAGCGTCACGACATCCTTGTGCTCTTCAGTGGTCAGGGTCGACGTTTCACCCGTTGTGCCGACGGGCACCACGGCGCTCGATCCCCCGGCGATCTGGCGCTCGACAAGCGCGGCGAAGGCCTTGCGGTCAACGGCACCGTTCTTGAAAGGTGTGACGAGTGCTGGGATTGAGCCGTGAAACATCGTATTATTGCCGCGATTGGGGTGTTGGTGGAAATTCTGTCGTATTATTTAACAATGCCTTCTCATGCTTTGGCGTAGAAATAAACTCCGATGACACCTCCCATGACTCGCTCTCTCACGATTTCGCTTCTGCTCGGCCTCGCAGCCCTCAGCGCGTCGGCATCTGCCTTGCCCGATGCGCCGAGCCTGAAGCCAAAACGCGTCTATGCGTCCCAGACCACAGACGCCAAGAACGCCGAGATCCTGCACAAGGCCCTCGATGCCGCAGGCCGCTATGACTGGAATGAAGTGGCCGGCCTGCAACGGCAGGCCAGCGACCCCGCCGTGCGCAACCTGATCATGTGGGTGCGCGCCAGCGAAGGCGTCCCGGGCATGGGCTTTGACGAAGTCGCCAACGCGATCGATACCCTGCCGACCTGGCCGAAGACCGACCGGATGCGCAAGCGCGCCGAGGAAATCATCGACCTCTCCTCGCTCAGCCACGGCGACCGCATCCTCTGGCTGACCAATTCCGGCCCGCAGACAGGCGCCGGCAAGATCGCCCTTGCGCGCAGCTACAAGGCCGTCGGCCAGCCCGCCAAGGCCGAGGCCCTGGTCCATGACGCCTGGCGCAACAATTCGATGGACCGCGACCTGGAACGCATTGTGCTGGCAACCTATGGCGGCTTCCTGACCGAGGCCGACCACCGCGCCCGTATCGAGTTCCTGCTCTGGACCAACCAGCGGTCCGCCGCGACCAAGCTGAAGCCGCTGGTCAGTGCCGACTATCGCAAACTGGTCGATGCCCGCATCGGACTGGCCAGCCGTGGCCGCAATGTCGATCGGCTGGTCGACGCCGTGCCGGCCTCCCTGCAGGACAATCCCGGCCTGCTCTATGACCGCGCCCGCTGGCGCCGGGCACGGGGCAACCAGGACGGCGCAACGCCGCTCCTCGTCGGAATTGATGCCAATGACGTGCCCGAAGCAGGCCGCTCCAGGCTGTGGGACGAACGCAGCACCGCCATGCGGACCGACCTGAAAGACGGCAACTGGGCGCGCGCCTACCAGCTCACCGCCCCGCACGGCATGACCGAAGGGTCTGACTATGCCGACGCGGAATGGACGGCTGGCTGGATTGCCCTGCGCCTGAACAACAATCCGGAACGCAGCCTGAAACATTTCAAGGACATGACGGCCAGCGTCTCGACGCCGATCAGCGTTGCACGCGGCGAATACTGGGCCGGACGCGCCGAAGACCAGCTCGGTGAAAAGGATGCCGCGCTGGAATCCTATGGCGCTGCCGCCAAGCAGAAATTCACCTATTACGGACAGCTCGCCGCCGAACGCCTCAACGACCGCAAGATGTCCTTTGCCGCCTCGTCCGAGCCGACGCCGGAAGAAACCGCCGCGTTCAATGCCCGCCCCCTCGTCAAGGCGCTCAGCCTGCTGGGCGAAGCCGGTGAGACCCGCATGTTCCGCGAGTTCGCCTATCACCTCGATGACCAGCTGACGAATGAAGCCGAATTCATCCTGCTGGCCCGCATGGCCACGGAATACCAGGTGCCTGACATCGGCGTGCGCGGCGCCAAGGCCGGCCTCGCCAAGGGCATCATTGCAACCGATGCGGCCTATCCGGTTGTCTCCTACCCGATGCTGCGCGAACCCGGCGTCGAGAAACCGCTGATGCTGGCTCTGTCGCGTCAGGAAAGCGAAATGAACCCGAATGCGATCAGCCATGCCGGTGCGCGCGGCCTGATGCAGTTCATGCCGGCCACGGCCAAGAACGAAGCCCGCCTTCGCGGCCTGCCCTATCGCGCCTCGTGGCTCACCGATGATCCGGGCTACAACATGACGCTGGGCGGCCAGCACCTCGACACGCTGCTGTCGCAGTTCCGCGGCAGCTATATCATGACGGCCGCCGCCTATAATGCCGGCCCCAGCCGGCCGAGGCAGTGGATCCAGGATTATGGCGATCCGCGCACGGGCCAGGTCGATCCTGTCGACTGGGTGGAGTTCATCCCGTTCTCTGAGACACGCAACTATGTCCAGCGCGTGCTCGAGAACACGCAAGTCTACCGCCAGCGCTTGGCCGGCACGCCGGTCGACATCGAGCTCTCGGAAGACCTGGAGCGCGGGCGCGACTGATCGCGCGCGGCGTTCCGGCCACTTGGCAGGGCGCTAAACTCCGCTAGGGTCGCGCCTGAATGATTTCAGGAGTTACCGTAATGTTCCGCCCCGCAGCCTTGACCGCCCTCGCCCTCGTTCTCGTCGCCTGCGGAGGCCCGGGCAAGGACAAGACCGCTGACACAAGTGGCGACGGCCCGACATTGCTGACCCCGTCGTCCAGCCAGTCAGGCACAGCCGCGACACCAGCCAGCGTCTCGACCGCCCCGCTGCCGTCCGCCGACCCTGCCCTCGTCGCCTTCTACAAACGTCTCCATGCTGCGCCCGAACTCTCGTTCGAGGAGTCAAAAACGTCCGCCATCCTCGCAGCTGAACTGGAATCTCTCGGCTTTGAAGTGACCACCGGCGTCGGCCAGGACTGGGTTGTCGAGAAGTCGATGAAGGATAATGGCGAAGTCCTCGAAGGCGTCGGCGGCTATGGCGTCGTTGGCGTGTTTCGCAATGGCAACGGGCCAACCGTCCTGATCCGCACCGACATGGACGGTCTTCCTGTGCCGGAACAGACAGGCTTCCCCTTCGCCTCGACAGTCGAAGCGAAAACCTGGACCGGTGTGGAAAGCAACGTGATGCATGCCTGCGGCCATGATGTGCACATGACCAGCTGGGTCGGCACCGCCCGCGAACTGATCGCCCGCAAGAACAAGTGGAAAGGCACGCTGGTGATGATCGCCCAGCCCGCCGAAGAGATCGGCCTTGGCGCCGAAGCCATGCTGGCCGACGGCCTGTTCACGCGCTTCCCAAAGCCTGACTACAATCTCGCCCTGCACGTGTCGGCGGGCGCGCCAGCAGGCACGATCAATTATTCAAAGGGCTTTGCCCTCGCGAATGTCGACAGCGTCGACATCAAGGTCAAAGGCTTTGGCGGCCATGGCGCTTATCCGCACACGACCAAGGACCCGATCCTCGTCGCCTCGCACATCGTGGTCGCCCTGCAGAGCCTCGTGTCGCGCAACACCGATCCGCAGGACAGCGCCGTCGTCACGGTCGGCTCGTTCAAGGCCGGCGCCAAGCACAATATCATCCCCGACGACGCCATGCTGCTGATCACCGTCCGCTCCTATGATGACAAGACGCGCCAGATGCTGCTCGACGGCATCACCCGCATCGCCAAGGCCGAGGCGATGGCCTTCGGCGCGCCGGAACCGGATGTCTCCATCGAGAGCGACTATACGCCCGCCACCTATAACGACCCGGACACGACTGCCCGCACCATGAAGGCCATCGGCAAATCCATCGGCGCCGCCAATGTGAAAGAGATGAAACCCGTCATGGGCGGCGAGGATTTCAGCAGCCAGTACAGCCGCACCGAGGAGAAAATCCCGAGCGTGATCTTCTGGGTCGGGGCTGTGGAACCCGAAAAATATGCCGCAGCCCAGAATGGCGGCCCCTCGCTGCCATCGCTCCACTCGTCCGGTTTCGCGCCTGACTATGACCCGACCATCGCCACCGGCGTCGAAGCCATGACCGCCGCCGCGATGGAGCTGTTCAAGGACTGAGGCGACTCTCCGGCAGGTTCGATGGTCGCGCTTGCCAAGCTGCGCGCCGGGCGGTAAACCCCTTTTGCTCATAGTGCGTATAACTATTCAGACACGTGGCACGAGAGCCCTGATCCCGGACGTTTGAAGGCTGAGCCCTTGAAACGGGCAGTTTCAGGCCTACATTATACTCATATCGAGCATAAGCGTCTCGGTGCAAGGAGGACCCCATGGCCAGACTGATCGATTCAACACCCGGCTGCCCGACCCCGACACCCCTGCGCGGCGCATCCGCCGCCAGCACGCGTGGCCTGTCCTATGACGCCGCCGTGAAGGCCGAGACAGATCATCTCTATCCGCTGGTCGCCGATTTCATCACGCCGATGGAGTGGCCCGCCGTGGCCCCGCTCGTCGCTGCGATCAACCGGATCAAGAAAGAGAAGAACGCGGTCATCCTCGCCCACAATTACATGACGCCCGACATTTTCAGCCTCGTCGGAGATTTTCGCGGCGACAGCCTCCAGCTCGCCCGCGAAGCGTCCGCCACCAGCGCCGACGTCATCGTCCAGGCCGGTGTGCACTTCATGGCCGAAACCTCGAAAATCCTCGCACCTGACAAGACGGTCCTCATCCCGGACCTGCGGGCCGGCTGTTCGCTGGCCGCCTCGATCAGCGGCGCCGACGTGCGCCTGATCAAGGAAAAATATCCCGATTATCCGATCGTCACCTATGTGAACTGCACCGCCGACGTAAAGGCCGAGTGCCACATCACCTGCACCAGTTCCAATGCGTCACAGGTCGTCGAACACATTGCGAAGGAATGGAATTCCGACACTGTCATCATGGTGCCAGACCAGTATCTCGCCAAGAACGTCGCCGCCCAGACCGATATCCGCATCATGACATGGCCGGGCGCCTGCGAAGTGCACGAGCTGTTCTCGGCCGATGACGTCCACCAGCTGCGCGAAGCGCATCCGGGCATCGTCGTGCTCGCCCACCCGGAATGCCCGCCTGACGTGCTCGAAGCGGCTGACTTTGCCGGTTCGACCTCGGCGCTGGCCAATTATGTGTCGGACAACAGCCCGAACAAGGTCGTCCTGCTGACCGAGTGCTCGATGAGCGACAATGTCGCTGCAGTGAACCCGGACGTGAACTTCATTCGCCCGTGCAACCTGTGCCCGCACATGAAGCGCATCACGCTTGAAAACATCTATGATTGCCTGGTCACCGGCAAATACGAGGTCAAGATTCCGGAAGATGTGCGCCTGCGGGCCAAGGATGCGCTTGATGCGATGATGGCGCTGCCAAAACTGGCCAAGCCGCTGGCATTCAAGACCGGTCTCAAGCCACTCGAGCTTGAAATGGTTGTATGAGACAGCACGGCAGTTGTGCACACGTGCACGCTGGGCTTAAGTTTGGAACGGGCGCAGCTGCGCAGAGGAGACAATAATGTTTCGGGCAAGGATCCGACTGGCGGCCATGGCCGCGCTTGTTCTTCTCACCGGTGCACCGGCCAGTGCCGGCAACATGGATGCCGACACGTCGGATGTCCTTGGCACATGGACGTTCCAGACCCGGCCCTACCGCAATGGCCAGTGCCTGATGACCGGCACGATGAACCTGTCGCCTCATCCCGAACCTGACCAATATGCCTGCGAGCTGACAGCCGTCGAGGTCTGCTCGCTCTGGGGCCGCTCCGTCGTGCGCCAGTCCTGCCAGGCGCGCCGGTTCGGAGACCAGGTCTCGATCCGATCGCAAATCGAGGAAATGCTCGAATCCAAGGTCGAAGGCCTGGTCTACATGCCTGACAATTTCACACTGACGATCGAATCGGCAGACCGCATGTTCGGCGCCCTCGTATCGGCAGTAACCGCGCCGGCTGAATTCCGCCGCGCCAATGACGGGATATCCTGAATCAGTGACCAGCGGGGGCAATCAAACCATCGCCGCATCCGGCGCGGCTGACAGCGACGTGCTGATCGTCGGTGCAGGCCTTGCCGGCCTGTTCCTCGCACTGGAACTTGCGCCACGCGCCTGCGTGGTGATCTCACCGGCCCCGCTCGGCCAGGCGGCCTCATCTGCCTGGGCGCAGGGTGGCCTTGCCGCCGCCCTCGATCCGCTGGACAGCGCCGACCAGCATGCCAGCGATACGATCAATGCCGGCTCCGGACTCGTCGACCCAGTCGTTGCCCGCCTTATCGCAGAAGAAGGCCCGGCCCGGGTCCGCGATCTGATCACGCTCGGCGTCCCGTTTGACCGCACGCCGGATGGCGCGCTCGCGCTCTCGCTAGAAGCGGCCCATTCCAGGCCGCGTGTGGCCCGTGTGGCAGGCGACCTCGCTGGCAAGGCGATCATGGACGCGCTCGTCGCCGCCGTGGCCGCCTCAACCCATATTACCGTGATCGAGGGCGTCCGGGCGGTGGGGCTTCTTCAGGATGCCAACCATCGTGTCGCCGGCGTCGTCCTGCGCGACAGTTCGGGCAACCTGACGACCCAGACAGCGCGCCAGACCGTGCTCTGCACCGGCGGAACCGGCGGCCTGTTCCAGGTCACGACCAATCCGCGCGAGGCCCGCGGCGACGCCATCGCCATGGCTTATGAGGCGGGCGCCCTGATCGCCGACGTTGAGTTCGTCCAGTTCCACCCGACCGCGATCGACATCGGGCGAGACCCTGCCCCACTGGCCACCGAAGCCCTGCGCGGCGAAGGGGCGACCCTGCGCAACCGCGACGGCAAGCGCTTCATGGCCAACTATCATACGCTGGAAGAGCTCGCCCCGCGCGACGAGGTCGCCCGCGCCATCCATTCCGAACGCGCGTCCGGGCGTGGTGCCTTTCTCGACTGCCGGTCGGCCGTGGGCAATCATTTCCCCGAGCATTTCCCGACCGTCTTCTCGGCCTGCAAGAGTGCCGGAATCGATCCGCGCTTCGAGATGATCCCGATTGCCCCCGCCGCGCATTATCACATGGGCGGCATCGTGGCAGACTTCTGGGGCCGCTCGACGCTCAATGGCCTGTCCGTCTGCGGAGAATGCACATCCACCGGCGCGCATGGCGCCAACCGGCTCGCCTCCAATTCCCTGCTTGAAGCGGTCGTCTTCTCGCATCGCATTGCCCACCACCTGCGCGACGCCGAACTCGACGCGCCCGGCGCTTCCACGGCGCACGTTCCGGCCTCGTTGCCGCATGAGGCCCTGCAAATCCTGCGCGGAGAGATGTCGTCCAAGTGCGGCGTGGTCCGCGATGCGACCGGCCTGAACCAGCTGATTGGAACGATCGACACCCTGCGCGCAACGCACGGTGCCGCCCGCCCGCTGGTCACAGCGGGCCTGATGGCAACAGCGGCCCTCGCCCGTAAGGAAAGCCGCGGCGGCCATTTCAGAAGCGACTTTCCCGATACCGGCGCGCCCGAACGCTCGTTCCTCCTGCGCGATTTCACAGACCCTGCCGAAGAGGTTGCCCAGACATGAGCCCCGTGCCCCCGCCACTCCCCGCCATTATCCTGGACCCGATCGTGCGCCTTGCGCTTGCAGAAGACCTCGGCCGCGCCGGCGACCTGACCACTGACGCCACGATTTCGCCGGAGACGACGATGAGCGTTGTGATCGCCGCGCGTCAGACTGGAATCATCGCCGGTCTTGATGCGGCAGCCCACGCCCTGTTCCTGATTGATCCGGCAATGAATCTGACCATCGAAAAGCCCGACGGCAGCGCCATCGTCCCGGGCGATGTGATTGGCCGGCTCGACGGCACCGCCCGGTCGATCCTGACGGCTGAACGCACCATGCTGAACTTCATCGGGCGCCTGTCAGGCGTTGCCACACTGACCCGCCGTTTCGTCGAAGCCGTTTCTCATACCGACACCCGTATCGTCTGCACCCGGAAGACGACCCCCGGCCACCGCGCGCTCGAGAAGCGCGCTGTGCGGTGCGGCGGCGGCACCGCGCACCGTTACGGCCTCGATGACGCCATCCTGATCAAGGACAACCATATCGCCGCCTGCGGATCGATCGCCGAAGCCATGACCCGCGCCAAGGCCTATGCCGGTCACCTCCGCATGATCGAGATCGAGGTCGATACGCTCGAACAGCTGGAAGAAGCGCTGAAGCATACGCCCCACGCGATCCTACTCGACAATATGGACACCGACACGCTGCGCCGCGCCGTGAAGATCATCGACGGACGGGTAACCGCCGAAGCGTCTGGTGGGGTGAACCTCTCGACAGTGGCCGGGATTGCCGAAACCGGCGTCGATTTCATCTCGGTCGGTGCCCTCACCCATTCGGCGCCAAACCTTGACGTGGGGCTGGATGTAGTCTGACACTGCGGGGTAGCAAGACCTACCTCGCAAGAAGGACAGCGCATGACCCGATCGGGCGGACGCAAGAGCATATTCATTACCGGCGCAGCTTCCGGCATCGGCGCCGAGACGGCCCGGCATTTTTCCAAACGCAGCTGGTATTGCGGCCTCTATGATGTGAACTCGGCCAGCCTGGCCCAGGTCGCAGACGAGATCGGCACCGACAATTGCCATGTCGCCACGCTCGACGTCCGCCAGCGCGCTGACTGGACCGCCGCCGTGCGCGGATTCGGCGACGCGACCGAAGGCGCCATGAACGTGCTGTTCAACAATGCCGGTGTCGGTCGCCATGGCTGGTTCGAGGACGTGTCCCCCGAAGACAATGACTGGGTCATCGACGTCAACCTGAAGGGCGTCATCAATGGCGTGCAGGCCTGCCTGCCCCTGCTCAAGTCAACGCCCGGCGCGCGCGTCGTCAACACCGCCTCCACCGCCGGCATTATCGGTTCGCCGCAGCTTGCCGTCTACTCGGCCACCAAGTTCGCTGTGCGCGGCCTGACTGAAGCGCTCGATGCGGAATTCCGCGATCTCGACATCCGCGTCACAAGCCTGATGCCCTGGTTCGTCGACACACCGATCCTCGACATGGGTGCCAAAGAAGGCGCCAACGTCAAAATGTCGGACCAGCTGCGCGAGAACGGCATGAACATCTACCCGGTATCGATGGCGGCCGAACGCGCCTGGGACGCCGCGCATGGCAAGGACGTCCATTACATGGTCGGCAAGGATGCCGAACGCGCCCGGTTCATGACCCGCTGGCTGCCCGGCGCCATCCGCAAACGCGTCAAGCTGCAGGTTCCCCCGCGCACCTGAGGCCACATGAAAAAGGCCGCAGACTTCCGTCTGCGGCCCGTCTCTATTTCTTGTTCGATAATGCTTAGCGCAGGACGCTCAGGTCGACGTCATTGCTCGCCACTTCGATGCCGGTTTGCTTGGCCATGTAGGCGGCAACCGTGTCGGCATTGCTCGGCGTGTTCAGCTGTGGCTCTTCATAGTCGACCGAACGGATCGTCGTCAGGCGCGGTGCGCCATTGGTGATCGTACGGTCGGATGTCGTCACCGAGGCTGGCGCGATCGTCGGCGCTTCAACCAGCTGGATGTAGGAGGTCGCCGCGCCATCAACCGGCGTGATCGTTTCCTCTTTCTCCAGTGAAGCATACCGGGCCTTGGCACGCTTGGTGGTGAAGTCCTGGCGCACGCTGGCCCATTCGGAGCCGCGCGGGAAGCGATAGAACACATGCATGCCGATCTTGTCGGTCTTGATCAGGCCGGCGCTCCAGATCGGGTCGACATAGGTCGCGTGATAGTGCGTGGCACCACCCGTCTTGTCGTCGCTCAAATTCATCAGCACGTGGGCAGCGATCGTCTTGGCGCGCTCCCAGTTGCGGCCCATTGGCGGCGTCTTCAGGGCACCGTCGCAGGTGAACGTGAACTGGCAGCCGGTCGTGCGCGTCGCACCCTGGAACACCACGCCACAGGCGCTGTCCGGATAGCGATGGTCGGCCATGCGATTGGCGATGACCTCGGCAACGGCCATCTGGCCATCGAGCGGCTCGTGGGCTGACTCATAATACACAGCCTGCGCCATGCACTTCTGTTCCGCGCTGATCGTCTCGGCGCGCTTGATATGTTCGGGGCGGAAGCTGACCAGCGAATTGAGCGCCGCGCCATCGCGGTCGCGCATCGCATAGCGGCTCATCGAAGATCCGGTGTCGCGCTCCAGCGTATATTCAACGGTACGCATCCATGGCGTATCGAGCAGCGATGGCGTGTAAGCCGCTGAACGGACGGTGACACCGCCGTCTTCCATGCTGGCAAGCCGGACGGCCTGCTCACGGAAATCGGCGTCTGCACGCTTCTCTGCCTGGATCTGGCCGACCATTGGCAGGGTAACAGTCGCAGCCACGGCGCACACGGCGATCGTGGCGCCACGGATAAAGATATCTCGCTGTTCGTCGTCTGTCATTGTCATCCACCAACGCTTGAGCTTCTCTCGGAGCCCACTCATCGGCGACAGAGTCGCCCGTCGTGGTTTAAGAACCCTTAACAACATCACCGCTCCCCAATCCCCGGCAGACGATATAACTTCGTCATTATTGGCCCGGGCGTATTTGGTTTGACTAAATTTACAGGCCACATCAGCCCCGCTTCTAGGCGGGAAGTAGGCGGCCAGCCCCCTACCTAGCAAGAACCTGGCCACTTCTGTCAGTGACATTTCTGTCAGGTCGGGAACCGCCGAATCGGCCGGTTTTCCGCACTGCAGCAATTTCGTCCCGCAATCGGTTGAATTTCATAAGAATTTAAGACCTGCCCCTCCGGGACAAGTCTTGGGCGCTCAACGCACCTGTGGCAAAACTACAACACCGTTTTGCCATCGAAATGAGTGGCTTGCCGCCTATTTGAGCGATTCTTTGAGCGCAGCATGTGCCGCGGCAAGACGTGCAATCGGCACCCGGTAGGGCGAACAGGACACATAATCGAGGCCTGCGCGGTGGCAGAAAGCCACCGATGCCGGGTCGCCGCCATGCTCACCGCAAATGCCCAGCTTGATGCCCGGACGGGTCTTGCGGCCACGTTCAGCAGCGATTTTCACCAGTTCACCGACACCGACCTGGTCCAGCGTGACAAAGGGATCCTTCTCGTAGATGCCCTTTTCCTCGTAGATCTTGAGGAACCGGCCCGCATCATCGCGCGAGATGCCCAGCGTCGTCTGTGTCAGGTCATTGGTACCGAAGGAGAAGAACTCCGCCGAATGGGCGATTTCCCCGGCCTGCAGCGCGGCGCGCGGCAATTCGATCATCGTCCCGACCATATAGTCGAGCGTCGTGCCGGTTTCCTTGAACACGGCCTTGGCCGCTGCATCGACAACCGCCTTCAGGATCGACAGCTCCTTGTGCGTCGCCACCAGCGGGATCATCACTTCGGGAACCGGCGGGCGGCCCGTCTCCTTGGACACATTGACCGCGGCCTCGAAAATGGCGCGGGCCTGCATCTCGTAGATTTCCGGATAGGTGATGCCAAGACGGCAGCCGCGATGGCCCAGCATCGGATTGCTCTCGTGCAATTCGGCCGCCCGGCGTTTCAGTTCGTCCACGGACACGCCTGAGGCTTTCGCCACTTCGACCATGTCGGCATCATTGTGCGGCAGGAATTCATGCAGCGGCGGATCCAGCAGGCGGATCGTCACCGGCATGTCGCCGAGGATGCGGAACAATTCCTCGAAATCGCTGCGCTGCATCGGCAGCAGCTTGGCAAGCGACTCGCGGCGGCCCTTCTCGTCATTGGCCAGGATCATCGCGCGCACTTCAGGAATGCGCTCGGCGTCGAAGAACATGTGCTCTGTCCGGCACAGGCCAATGCCTTCAGCGCCAAACTCGACCGCCGTGCGCGCGTCCAGCGCGGTCTCGGCATTCGCACGCACTTTCAGCCTACGGACCTTGTCGGCCCAGCCCATCAGCGTGCCGAAATCACCCGACAGGTCGGGCTGTGACATCTCGACGGCGCCCAGCATCACCTGCCCGGCTGCGCCGTCCACCGTGATGATCTCGCCTTTTTTCACTTCGCGGCCCATGACGCGGAACACGCCCTTGGCCATATCGATCTGCAGGCCACCGGCACCGCAGACACAAGGCCGGCCCATGCCGCGCGCGACAACCGCCGCGTGGCTGGTCATGCCGCCGCGCGCCGTCACGATGGCGCGGGCCGCATGCATGCCCTTGATGTCTTCCGGGCTGGTCTCGATGCGAACGAGGATCACGTCCTCGCCCTTCTCGGCCATCGCAAAGGCTTCCTCCCTGTCGAACACGACCTTGCCCACGGCGGCGCCGGGGCTGGCCGGCAGGCCGGTCACGACCACGTCGCGCTTGGCATTCTCGGCAATGGTCGGGTGCAGCAACTGGTCGAGCTGTGACGGCTCCAGCCGCAGCACGGCTTCTTCTTCCGTGATCAGGCCTTCGCGCGCCATGTCGACGGCAATCTTCAGCGCCGCAGCAGCCGTACGTTTCCCGCTGCGCGTCTGCAGCATGTAGAGCCGGTCATTCTCGACCGTGAACTCCAGGTCCTGCATGTCCTTGTAGTGGCGCTCCAGCGTGTTCGCTACGTCGCGCAGCTGGGCATAGACCGGCGGCATTGCTTCTTCGAGCGGCGAGTCAGCCGATTTCAGCGTGTCGGCCCGTTCGCGCGAGATTGGCGCCGGCGTGCGGATGCCTGCCACCACGTCTTCGCCCTGCGCATTGATCAGGTACTCGCCATAGAAGATGGCTTCGCCATTCGACGGGTCGCGTGTGAACGCAACGCCGGTCGCCGAGGTTTCGCCAAGGTTTCCGAACACCATCGACTGCACGGTCACCGCAGTGCCCCATTCGGTCGGAATGTCGTTCAGCTTGCGATAGGTGATCGCCCGGTCGTTCATCCACGAGCCGAACACGGCCGAGATCGCGCCCCAGAGCTGCTTCTTCGGGTCGTCGGGGAACGGTTCGCCGAGATCCTTCAGGACGGCTTCCTTGTAGGAAACGATAATCGCCTTCCAGTCTTCAGCCTGCATCTCGGTGTCGAGCTCAAAGCCCTGACGTTCTTTATAGTCGTCGAGGATGTATTCGAACGTGTCATGGCTGAGGCCCAGCACGACATTGGAATACATCTGGATGAAGCGGCGATAGCTGTCATAGGCAAAGCGCTCACCGGCGAGCACCGCGAGGCCCTTCACCGAGGCCTCGTTCAGGCCGAGATTGAGCACCGTATCCATCATGCCCGGCATCGACGCGCGCGCGCCCGAGCGCACGGAAACGAGCAGCGGGTTGTCCGGGTCGCCGAAGCCCTTGCCGGATTCCCGCTCGATCGCGGCCAGCGCGGCGTCCACCTGCGGCGACAGTGTCGACGGATATTCGCGCTCCAGCTCATAATAAGCGGTGCAGACAGCGGTCGAGATCGTGAAGCCCGGAGGCACAGGCAGGCCGAGTTTCGCCATTTCGGCGAGATTGGCGCCCTTGCCGCCCAGCAGGTTCTTCATCGACGCATCGCCGTCGGCCGTGCCGCCGCCAAACCCGTAAACCCACGTTTCTTCTGCGTGTTTCAAAGCCGGTTCACCCATGAATATCACCCTTTAACGACCGTGCGTGCCATTTCGTTGCCGCAAAACCTGCAAATCCTATGCTGCATTGCAACGCGGATTGCCAGACCTCAGGGTGCGTGAAATCGCCCATTTGGCTAGTTTTCCGGGTCCAGCGCCACCCACGTGGCCGATATGACACGTAATGGTAAACACCACCTGTTCCGATCCGGAACACTTGGTGGCGCTATCAGCCCTCGATCAGCGAGAAGTCCGCCACCTGGTGCAGCGTCGCGCGCACCTCGGTCAGCAGCGCGAGGCGATTCGCCCGCACGGCTGCGTCCTCATCGTTCACCATGACGCCCTCGAAGAAGGCATCGACCGGGCCGCGCAGCTTGGCCAGTTCGCCCATCGCCCCGGCAAAATCCTCGGCCTTCAGCGGCGTCTCGACAGCTTTGCGCACAGCGGTCAGCGCCGCATAAAGCGCCTGCTCTTCCTTCGGGCCCTTTTTGATCAGCGCCGCATCGACAGACAGGTCCTCCGGCAGTGCGCCCTTCTTCTCTTCGGCTTTGAGGATATTCGCCGCGCGCTTGTAGCCCGCGAGCAGTGTCGCGCCGTCTTCGGTATCGAGGAACGCGCCGAGCGCCTCGACCCGCCGCGTGATGAGAACAAGGTCATCCTCGCCCAACGCAAACACGGCATCAATCAGGTCATGCCGCTGGCCCTGGTCGCGTAGGACTTGTTTCAGGCGGTCCGCGAAGAAGGAGAGGAGATCAGCAGCTACTATCGAAAACTTCTGAAGGCTTATGATTTCCGATGCTGTCTCTGGGAAGATGGATATGTGATCGTATAGCCCCTCTGATTTTGGAAGTTGATATTGTTCCAGCTCAAAGTGCGGTTTGATTGCGCCGGAACTCGGATTTTCACCATTTTTCCAAAAGTTCACTCCGCCGTTTCCAGGTGTGTAACCCGGTCTTATGAGTTCTGTATGGGCCTTTGAAATGGGAGAAACCAATCTCAACCGAACCCCATTCTCCAAAACAATCCGAACCATGCCCAACGCCGCGCGGCGCAGCGCGAACGGATC
>NZ_JBBKXE010000109.1:0-2640 GCF_037969335.1 Hyphomonas sp.
GCGCAGGTATCGGCGGTGATTTGGTTGCCTTGACGGAAACTTGTCTGCGTTTCCACCTCATCCTCAACACCCCCCTTGCTCACCCTTAGGGAACCCCGCCTACACTCCTTCCATCACTCGTGAAGTCACCGCCGCCAGGCGGCGCAAAGGAAGGAAAACACCCATGGCAGACGCCTATATCTGCGCCGCAGTGCGCACCGCCGGGGGCCGCCGCAATGGCCGCCTCTCGGGCATCCACGCAAACGACCTCGGCGCCAAGGCGCTCGATGCTGTCGTGGCCCGCGCGGGCATCGACCCCTCGGTCATAGAAGACGTCATCTTCGGCTGCGTCACGCAGGCCGGCGAACAGGCAGGCCAGTTTGGCCGCATGGCCGTGCTCGCCTCGTCGCTGCCTGACAGCGTTCCCGCCGTCACGATCGACCGCCAGTGCGGTTCGTCGCAACAGGCCATCCAGTTCGCGGCGCAGGCCATCATGTCCGGCACGCAGGATGTCATCATCGCCGCAGGCGCTGAATCCATGTCGCGCGCACCGATGGGCTCGAACTATTTGCCCGGCTCCGGCATCTCGCCCATCTCCGACGCGATCAAGCAGAAATACGGCGTCAAAGGCTTCAGCCAGTTTGCCGGTGCCGAAATGGTCGCGAAGAAGCATGGCTTCACGCGTGACGATACCGACGCGTTCGGCGTCGAGAGCCAGCGCCGCGCCGCAGCGGCGACCGCCGCCGGTGCCTTCAAGGACGAGATCGTGCCGGTCGAGTTCGTCACGCCCGAAGGCGAGACCGCGATCCATGATACCGATGAAGGCATCCGCGCGGGCACCACGCGGGAAGTCCTGGCCGGCCTGAAGACAATGGCTGAAGGCGGCATCCTCACCGCTGGCACGTCGAGCCAGATCTGCGACGGCGCCTCCGCCGTGCTGGTCGCCTCGGCTGAGGCCGTCAAGCGCTACGGCCTGACGCCGCTCGCCCGCATCCACAACCTCACCGTCACGGCAGGCGACCCGGTCATCATGCTGGAAGAGCCGCTCTTTGCCACAGACCGCGCCCTTCAGCGCGCCGGCATGAAGATGTCCGACATTGATCTCTACGAGGTCAACGAAGCCTTCGCCTCGATCCCGCTGGCCTGGCTGAAGCATACCGGCGCCGACCCGGAAAAGCTGAACGTCAATGGCGGCGCCATTGCGCTGGGCCACCCGCTCGGCGCCACCGGCACCAAGCTGATGACCACGCTGATCTACGGCCTGAAAGCCCGCGGCAAGCGCTGGGGCCTGCAAACCATGTGCGAAGGCGGCGGCGTCGCCAACGTCACCATCATCGAGATGGCCTGATCGGAGCGGGGAGGGCGGTTCAGCCCTCCCCGCATTACGTCCCCTTTGGCGCGGCGATCTATTCGTCGGTCTGCGGCATCATTGATCCGTCATCGGATTTCATCATGGTGCACATGCCCGATTCCATCTTGGGGCAGTCCTTCATCATGTCCGGCATCATGTCCATGCAGGCCTGATGCGTCGCCATCATCTCGGGCGACATGGCGCTTTTGTCCCCGCCGTGCATATCGGCCATCATCTGCTGCTTCATCGCCATGCAGTCGGCTTGCGTGGGGGTGGCGTTTTGTTCTGTCTGCCCCATCTGCTCGGTATGTTGCATCTGCGCCTGGTTCGGATGCCAGGAGGCGCAGGATGCCAGTCCAATTGCCGACAGGCACAACAGGCTGGCGGTAGCGAGTCTTAAGGTCGTTGTTCGGAAGGGGTTGGTCATCTTGTCAGGCTCCTGTTGTGTCAATCTGACGACTGACGTCATGTTGGTGCGCTAGGTTTCGTCCTTATGCAGGAAATTGTAGATCGTGGCCGCCAGCCATGCGAGCGCTCCGGCTGACAGGCTCCAGATGAACAGGCCTGCGACGATGCCGGTCATGTTCAGGCTCCAGGACATGCCGCGGAAATCGGAATGCATCATGTGCCCGCTCATGGTCATCATGCTTCCGGGGGCAAATCCGACGAGTGCCACGCAGACCAGCCAGCCGATAGCCACGGTCAGTGAAACAGCGATGAATAGTTTGTTTGCGTTGAGCTTCATGATTCAGGCGCGCCTTGAAATGAAATTAAACATGCGCCTCATGTACAGGAACGGCAATAGCGACCGCGCTGCCTTGACGTGAATCAACAGGCGGGCTGTCGGTTTTGGCCACGGAATTCGTGCGGTCTATCGCAACTTATCCACCCCCTCCCGACCTGCGCGTATAATGCGCCGCAATGTTCAGCCTCCTCACCCCCATGCCGGGCCTGCCCTGGTACCTGCTGCCAATCTGGCCGCTGATCTTCTGGCGCATCCAGCGTTTGAGGAAATGGTTCCGGGCGGTCGGTGGTCCCGGCAGCCAGATGCTCTGGGGCGTCATGTGGAATGGCCGCGTCGTCATCATCCAGTTGTCGGATGACCTTTCCGGGCCGCATCCGGGCATTTTCCGTGCACCCGTGTCGGATCGTTTGAGGCTTGCGCTGACAGCCACCCCACATCCGTGTCCCCGCCGAACGCCGGGACTGCGAAGGGGTCAGCAATCGCATTGCGATTGCCCCGCAGAAGGCCCAAGCGCAAGCGCAGGGCTGGTCCGGATCGGCCCCATCCCAAGACACCTGACCCGTAC
>NZ_JBBKXE010000110.1:0-6254 GCF_037969335.1 Hyphomonas sp.
TTTCGCTTCTTCACGCAGTCCGACATCGAGGTCGGCGCGAATTACATGACGAACTACATGCCCCTGTTCAAGCCGACAGAGGTCTCCATGATGCTGGCCAGCTTCTCCAATATGGAGACCATCCACATCGCGGCCTATGCCCTGCTGCTCGAGACCATCGGCATGCCCGATTCGGAATTCTCGGCCTTCATGGAATACCAGGAGATGGCCGCCAAGCATGACTATCTCGGCCAGTTCGGCTGCGAGACCAATGAAGACATCGCCGTCTCCATGGCCGTCTTCGGCGCCTTCACCGAGGGCCTGCAGCTGTTCGCCAGCTTCGCCATGCTGATGAACTTCCCGCGCCTGAACAAGATGAAGGGCATGGGCCAGATCATCACCTGGTCGATCCGCGACGAGTCGCTCCACTGCGAAGGCATGATCAAGCTGTTCCACAATTTCTGCGCCGAGACCGGCGTGATGAATGACGAACTGCGCGAGAAGATCCGCGAATGCTGCCGCACCGTGGTCACGCTGGAAGACAAGTTCATCGACCTCGCCTTCGAGGCCGGTGATATCGAAGGCATGACGCCAGCCGACATCAAGGGTTATATCCGCTACATTGCCGACTGGCGCCTTGGCCAGCTCAAGCTCGAGCCGATCTACGGCATCGACAAGCACCCGCTGCCCTGGCTGTCGGAAATCCTCAACGGGGTCGAGCACGCCAATTTCTTCGAACAGCGCGCCACCGAATATTCCAAGGGCGCAACCCGCGGCGACTGGCACGGCGACGACGGCGTCTGGACAAATTTCGACAAACGCAAACCCGCCGAAGTCTTAGCCGAATAGTCTGCCTCTCAGGCGCACAATTCCCAAAGGCCCCACCGAAAGGTGCGGGCCTTTTTTCGTTGGCGTATCTTGGAAAAACCATCTGGCCCGGCCGGGACGGGATATGTAAAATGGCGCCCAACCGCGGGCCCCTCTCGGCCTGCGGGGCCAGTTTGCAGACACCCATTCGGATACGGATATGCTTACCCACCGCGCCCGCAAAATACCCTCACTCATCATGGCCGCCATTTTCCTGGTGGCTTGCCAATCGGCCCGCGTGCCCCCGCCCGCGCCTGCTGTCGTCACGACAGTGCCCTTCGAATTCGTTCACAACGAGATCATCATTGATGCCGCCATTGGCCACAGCGCGCCCCATCGTTTCCTGCTGGATTGCGGGGTTGATCCGTCGGTCATCGATCTCGCGCTCGCGCGGCGCCTTGGCATCGACATCGACGAGACCCAGGCGGAGGAGGCCGCCGGCGCCGGCGACGGGGCGGGGCTCACCGTCATGCCGTCCTCGATTCCGGGGCTCGCAATCCAGGACAGGACATTCGATCCGATTGTTGCGCTGGCTGCGGACATCAGTCCGTTCAGTTCAGCACTCGGATTCCCGCTCGCCGGCATTCTCGGCCACAGCTTTTTCGACCACCGTGTCGTCCGGATCGACTATCCGGCGCGGCAGGTCATGATCGGCACGGATGCTGATGCGTTCGGACCGCCGGTGACGCCCGTGACACAGCGTTATGTCCTGCCGCTCAGGTTCAGTTCCGATGAAGACCTGATCCCGGTATTCGACCTCGTGATCGAGGGGGAAACTGTCAGCGTCACGCTCGATACCGGCTCGTCCGGCGGGCTTGAACTTTTCCCGGCGGCGGTCACGCGGCTTGGTCTGGAAGACGAAAAGGCGGCTGGCGAAGCGACCGATGCGCTGGGGGCGCGCGGTCGGCGCACGCTGACCAAGGGGGTGCTCTCGCATGTCGGCCTTGGCCCCTTCACCATCGCGGAACTGCCGACCCGTTTCGGCGATCGCAGCTTTACCGAGGGGGCCCGCGACGGAAATGCCGGCAACCAGTTGTTCCAGGACTTCGTGCTGACACTCGACTACGTGAATGGCGAAGTCATTTTCGAACAATAGGCGCCGGCCAGAGCGTTCCTCTCGTCCTATTCCGCCAGCTTGAACTCCAGCGGGTATTCGAGGCCCGTCACGCTCACGAACTGGCCGTCGACCAGCTGCGGTGCGAACTCGGCCTTCAGAACAGACCGCTCGGCCTCGCTCTTGAACACGGGGTCGGTGCACATGGCCGACACCTTGTAGGGCTTGCCGCGCGGATCGATCGCGAAGGCGACATTGCACGATCCCGAAATGCCCCGCGCCGATGCCCGGCTCGGATAGACCGGCATCGGCGGACGGACCACCTGGTAGCCGCGCGACGACACGACAACGGGGTTGATCGTGGGCATTTTCACATGCGTCGGAAGCGACGTAGGAATCGCGCCAGCTATCTGGATTTCCGGCAGGTCGATCACGGATTTCGTTGTCGAGATCTGCGGTGGCGGCGGCGGTTTGATGGCGTCGTCCAGCGGTTGCGGCTTTGGCCGCTTGCGGATTTCATCAATTGAGTCCGGCAGCTGCGGCGTGATCGTGTCGAGTATGCGCGACGGCGCCTTCACCAGCGTCACTTCCTTCACATCGATCAGCGAACTCATCAGCAGGAACAGGCCATAGGCCACCGGCAGGGCCAGCAGGGCGGCGGTCGGGGCGCGAGAGACGGGTGAATTCAGCATGCGTATTTCCTCCGATTGATAGCAGGCCGGTGTTCCGATCCTGTAATGTGATAATATATCAAAATGGGATTTTGTAAATACGCCGCCATTCATGTGTCGGGATTCAGGGAAGGAGGAGGCTCCGCCGCGCTCAGGCGCCGCGTTTGATCGCCTTGGGCGGGGTGGTCGCCAGCAGCGCGGCGTCCGGGCGCCCGAGGAAATAGCCCTGGCCCTTGCGAACGCCCAGCAGCTTCAGCGTATCGAATTCAGCCTGTGTCTCGATGCCTTCGGCGATCACCTGCGCGCTGGTCTCGCGGGCATAGAACATCAGGGCACCGACCAGTGCACGGCGGGCCGCGTCCGTGTCGACATCGCGGGTCAGGCTCATGTCCAGCTTCACGATGTCCGGCTGCAGCTGCACGATATGGCGCAGCGAGGAATACCCCGCACCTGCATCATCGATGGCCAGTTTCAGGCCTCGCCGACGCAGTGGCTCCAGCGCCTGCAACAGCAATTCATAATCTTCGACCTGCGCATGCTCGGTAATCTCGAGCAGGATGCGGTACAACGGCTGGTCGGCCAGCAGGTCGGCAAAAGCCTCGGTGATGATCAATTCAGGCGATGCGTTCACAGACAGGTATTGATCGGCTCCCAGCTCCGGCAATTTGGCCAGCGCCCGTTTCAGGGCGGCCATTTCCAGCCTTTCCGACAGGCCGATCTCGGACGCCTCATTGAACCAGATATCCGGCGTGCGCTTTGGCTCATCGGTGAAACGGCTCAGCGCTTCATAACCAACCGGCGCCATTTTCCCGAGATCGAAGATCGGTTGGTACACCATTGAGAAGGCCTCGCGCGCCAGGACGTCTTCGATGCGGCGGCATTGTTCGGTCCGCTGCTGGCTGTCGGCCAGCTCGTTATTGATCTGGCGCGTTGCCAGTTCGGCAAAGACGCGCATCGTGTCGAGGTCGCGGGTGTTCAGCGTTGGGTTCGGAGTGCGGCTGAGGCAGCAGAACATGCCATAGACGCTGCCATCTTTCAGGCGGATCGGAAGGCTCATGTGCGCCCCGATCGGAATCGCCTGCGTGATCGGCATGGCGGCGGCGAACGGTTCGGCCGCCGTGTCCGGGATCAGTTCCGGCAGCCGGCCTTCCAGGATATGCTGGCAATAGACATCATCCAGGCTGTGGCTGTCGCCGACTTTGGCCAGCGCTTCCAGGCCCGGCGCATCGACGCGGCGGAACACCGACCGTCCGTCAACGAATTCCGACAGGTACGCGACGTCCATGCCGAGATGCTTGCGCACCGCCGTCAGGGCGGATTGCAGCAGGTCATCGGATCCGTCGGTCGGTGACGAGATGGCGGACGTGAGAAGATCGAGGTCGGACATGGAGGCAATTCCTGAAGGGTAGACCGTCTTCGCAGGCTTTGCTTGCTGCCTCATGAATCGGGTCGTGCAGATTTGATCGATCTGCTGCGGCGCGCGCGTTCCGGAAATCTTTCTTGACGAAACCGGCGCGGCGCTCCTAGCTCCGTCCGATGACGACTGAACTTGCCGCTTATTTGGACCGTATCGGCTTTGCCGGTCCGCCACAGGCCGATGGTGCCACGCTTGATGCACTCTGCCGGGCCCATACCAATACGATCCCGTTCGAAAATATTGACGTCCAGCTGGGCCGCAAGACCGCGCGGTCACAGTCCGAAATTCACGACAAGCTGGTGTCCCGCGAGCGTGGCGGCTGGTGTTACGAGCAGAATGGATTGATGGGCTGGGCGCTGGACGAGATCGGCTTTGACGTCACGCGGCTCGTTGGCGGCGTGATGCGCGAGCAGGCTGGCGACGGACAGTTGGGCAACCATCTTTGCCTGCTGGTGCGGTTGGCGGAAGAAGACCTGCTGGTCGATGTCGGATTCGGATCCAGTCTCCTCGGCCCGATGCCCATCATGACGGGGGCCCGCGTCGATGCGCCATTCCAGGTCGGTCTGACACAAGCCGACGATGGCTACTGGCGCTTCTGGGAAAGCGCCCACGCCGATCCGTTCAGTTTCGATTTTAAAACCGCGCCGGCTGACCCGTCCGTGCTCGATGCCAAGCGCATCTGGCAGGAAACGGATCCCGCATCGCCCTTCGTGCAGAACCTTGTCGTGCGTCGGCGTGACGGCGTGCTCCACCACACGCTGCGCGGCAAGGTTTTGACCACGGCCAGTATTGTCGGCCTCGACAGCCGCGAACTGGCCACGGCTGACGAGCTTGTCGATGTGCTGGATGATGTGTTCGGTCTCGATATGCCTGAAGCGGCCAGCCTCTGGCCCGCGATCACCGCACGCCACGAAGCGCTGTTCCCCGGCACCTGAGAAGCAAGGGTCAAGTGAGGGGCCACCCGTGGCCGTGGGCGGCCCCTCCAACGCACAAGACCGGGAGGAAATGGCCTAGCGTTGTTCAGCGTCGGCGAAGATCATCGCGCCCGAACTGGCAAATTCGCCCGCCGCTTCGCGGCCTTCCAGCGCCTGCTGTTCCCGGATTTTCGAGACAGCGGACGAGACGATGGTGCTGACGCATTTGCGGTCGGTATAATTACCGCCGAAAACGGGGACATAGGTCGTGCAGGCGTCTTTTGCCTGGTCGGTGATGGCATCGAGGACTTCGGCGGCACCGGCCTTGGTCGCCAGCATCTCCTTGTCATATTCAATGCTCACTGTGATCGGTTTTTGCTCTCCGGCAACGGCCAGCGGAGACAGGAACATGGCCGCGGCCATGATCGATACGATTGGTTTCAACATGGGATAGCCCTTTAGAAGTTAGCGTCGGAACATTCCGACTGGAAACTCCCCCCGCAACTGAGCCTTATGATCACTGTCCCCCGTAATGCGCCTCTCGGAGCATTGGCCAACCGGGAACAGCGAACTCATGCTGCACTGCAATAATGTTCTCGCAGTCGCAGCATGGCAACGGTCGTTTTGCGAATTTTCGGTCATAGCTGCGTGCTGCAGGTCGATCGCCTGATAAGCGGGCGCTCCTGCCCAATCCTTCATCTGGAACAGGCCGGAAAATCAGGAAAATGTCAGGACTGCCATGCATTTGTGACATAGCCAAATGCCGACTCAATACCGATTCCCTGACAAAAAATCACATTATTACAGTGCCTTGGGAGAATCGCCCGGGCCCCTCGGGAAAAGGCTGCACATCGTCGCCATTGGCTCCGCGTCACCACGCCGGCCTCCGCGCCGCACTTATCCTCTGGGTCTGAACGTCAGAATCCCAGCACCGGCGCGGCAATCCGGGCAGCGCCTGCTGGATTTGTCCCCCTCCCGGCAGGGTGTGGCAGGATAGGGCCATCATGTTCCAGCCCGACCAAGCCCTGCGCAGCCTCATCCTCGTCTCCTGGCGGCGGGCCGACTATTACGTGCACGAGCTGGTGAACGGTCTGCGCCTCGGCTTCACCGGCTGCAGGCCTTTCCTGAGACGCAGCGAATGCATCCGCCTGCGCCGCCAGCTCGTGCGTCTCGAAACGCTGACGCGGCGCATGCTGGTCCTCTTCGTTCTCGAATGCCCCTTGCCGCGCGTGACTGTGCGGGCAGGGCAGGCGGCGCCGGACCGGTCTCCGTCGCGCACCGCCCCTGCGCCGCGCCGCTTCTTCACCCCGCCCACCTTCCGCCTGGCAGACCCGCGCCCCCGCACCACACCC
>NZ_JBBKXE010000111.1:0-11466 GCF_037969335.1 Hyphomonas sp.
CCCTCGCCGCCCCCCCGACACACCCCGTCAACCACACGAAATCGCCGGTTTTTGCGGTCGTCCGGCGTACCGGAGCGTCGGACAGGCAGCGCCCAATCAGGGTGAGAGACAGGAACAAGCCCTGAGGATTGGTGACAGTGTCTCCGCCGATCAGCTGCGCGCCCCAGGCTGCCAACTCGTCACCCAATGCTGCTGCAAATGCTGCGATTTCAGCTTCACCGCGCGCCTTCGGCCAGCCGAGCGTGAGCAAGGCTTCGGTTGGCTCCGCCCCACTCGCCAGCAGGTCCGACACGTTCGCCCGCACCAGTTTGCGCGCCACGGTATCGACCGGATCGGAGGCCAGGAAATGCACCCCCTCCACCATCGCATCTGTAGTAATTGCGACAGGACCCGACGTACCGATCTGGGCCACGTCATCCTTCAGTCCCGCCGCACCCTGCCCCTGTGCCAGCGGCGCAAAGTAACGCGCGATCCAGTCCTTTTCCGCCATGTTCAGTCTTCCAGCGGCCGCTTTTCGCCCGCCAGCACGACGCCCCAGATCGGAATGCCGGTCCAGTTCTCCCCCGCCACATCCAGTGGATTGGCGCCAAGGATGGTGAAATCAGCCCGTTTTCCGGCCTCGATCGAGCCGATTTCGGCCTCCAGCCCGACAGCCCGCGCTGCATCGAGCGTTACAGATTCCAAGGCCTCATAAGGTGTCAGCGCCATGGTCGCCTCATAGACGCCGCCCTCCCGCGTCGCCCGCGTGATATGCACACTGGCTGCCCGCAAAGGCTCCGGCGGCGCCAGCGGTGCATCGGAATGCACGGTCACCGTAACGCCTGCATCGGTCAGCGCGCCTAGTGGCGATATCCAGCGCGCCCGTGGCTGGCCCAGCGGGTCGGCATAGGTGTCGGCCATATAGTAGACATAGTGACTGGCCGCCGAGACATTGGCCTTGAGGCGACCGGCTTCCTCGACCTGGTGCGGCGAGAACAGGCCGCCATGCTCGATCGTGAAGGAATTGTCGCCGCCACTTTTCCGTAATGTTTTCAGCGCCATGAGCGTTGCGCCCTGCGCGGCGTCTCCATTGGAATGGATGTTCACGCCCAGGCCTGCGTCCCAATAGGGCTGGATCGTCGGTGCGATCTCGTCCGGCTTCATCACCCACAAGCCTTCGCTGCCCTTCGACTGCCCCGACAGGTATCCCGGCGGGGACAGCCGCATCGTCTGGCTGTAGAAGGCGCCATCGGTGAAAAACTTCACACGCGGCAACACAGGCGCGGCCGCCGGGCGCACACCGCTGACCATGTCACGGACAGCCTGCACCCTGTCCTCGCCGAACGAACGTTGCAGCGCCCGGTATTCCGGCACGAGGTAGAGATTGTATCCGGCGGACTGGGCATCGCCCCAATTGCTACGGATGTTCGCGTCTTCCATCTCCCAGCCAAACAGGCCGTAGCCCATCTCGACCGTTGTCGTGACACCTGCCTCGTGCAGCATGCGGGAGAAGCCCTGGAAGCCGGCGCTGACATTCTCCGGCGCCAGCATCACGTCAGAGAAGGCGCCCAAAACGGCAATTGCGGCATCCTCATAGATCCGCCCTGTCAGTTCGCCATTCTCATCAAGGTCGACGCCATGAAACTTTTCCGCCAGCGCCGGCGTGAAGCCCGCGCGCTCAATGGCGGCGCTATTGAGGTAAAAATCGTGGCTGGAATAGTGCCAGATCACCAGCGGGCGCGCGGTCGTGATCGCGTCGAGATCGGTGCGCGTCAGGTCGCCGTGGACGAGGTTGTGGTAGCCGTAAATCACAATCGGTTCGCCCGGCGCGGTCGATGCCTCAATCGCCGCGACTTCCGCGAGGAAGCCCTCGCGCGTGCCGATCCCAGCACGCATCCCGTGCGGCGTCGCCATCGGCCAGGGCGGCGTCAGTGGCAAGTTGTATTGCAGGGCCCCCAGCATGACGTGGACGTGCGGGTCGATCAGGCCCGGCACAATCACCATGCCTTCAAACGTGCGATCCACGCTGGCATTAGGCAGGGCCTCGGCCAGTTCCGCTTCCGTACCGGTCGCCAGGATGCGCCCATCCTTCACCGCCACGGCTGACGCCACCGCATCCGCTGCAACCATCGTGACAACGCTGGCCGCGGGATAGATCACGGCCCCTTCGCCAGCGGCCGCCGTATCATCTGCGCCGCCCCTGGAGCAGGCCACGGCAAGCAGCAGCGCTGCGCCAACAAGAATATTTCGCATGGATAGCCCTCGATCGATCTGGCGCGCAGCCTGACCGTTCGGGCGAATGATTACAAGCAGGGCCTAAGCGATCTCGCGGCCAATGGCATAGAAACGATCCCGGCGCTGGCGACGCAATTCCTGCGGCGACAAGCCCTCGAGGTCTTTCAGCGCGGTATCCAGCGCCTTGGCGGCAGCGGCCATCGCCCGCTGCGGGTCGCGGTGTGCGCCACCCACAGGCTCCTTGACGATGCCGTCAATCACCTTTGTTTTCAGCAGGTCCGGCCCCGTGATCTTCATCGCGTCGGCGGCGTCGCGCGCCTTGGCGGGATCGCGGTACAGGATCGAGGCACAGCCTTCCGGCGAGATCACCGAGTAGATCGCATGTTCCATCATCAGAACCGTATTGGCCGCCGCGATGCCAATGGCGCCGCCTGACATGCCTTCACCGATGCTCAGCGTGACGAACGGCACGCCCAGTGACAGGCCGCGCTGGGTGCCCCGGGCAATCGCCTCGGCCTGGCCGCGCTCTTCGCCGCCCTTGCCGGGATAGGCGCCGGCCGTATCGGGAAAGCTGAGGACCGGCAGGTTGAACTTCTCCGCCATGTCCATCAGGCGGACCGCCTTGCGATAGCCTTCCGGGTGCGCCATGCCGAAATTGTGCTTCAGGCGCTTTTCGGTCGTGCGGCCCTTCTCATGACCCATGAGGACAACCGAACGGCCCTTGAACCGGGCCAGGCCGCCGATGATCGCTTCGTCATTGCCGAACAGCCGGTCTCCGGCCAGTTCTTCGAAGTCCTCGAAAATTGTTTCAATATAATCAGACAGGTGCGGCCGGTCAGGGTGGCGGGCAACCTGCGTCTTACGCCAGGCCGAGAGGTCCGAATAAATCTCTTTCAGCTGCTTGGTCGATTTGGCCTTCAGCTTGTTCAACTCGTCCTTGATGGACGGCCCGCCCTTCTGGCCAGAGAGGGCTTCGAGCTCGGCAATCTTGGCGTCGAGTTCGGCGATGGGCTTTTCAAAATCGAGATACGTCGTGCTCATGGTGCAATGTCTAGCAATCCATACCTGACTCGCCTAGCGCCGATTTCATTACAGTATTTCCTGGAACATCACGACGGCTGGCAGCGTCAGAACGCCCAAAAGCACCGGGAAAACAAAGAAGACCAGCGGAAGCGTCAGTTTCGCCGGCAAAGCCATGGCTTTTTCCTCGGCATAGAGGATGCGGCGCTGGCGCATGTCCGCCGAGAAAATGCGAAGCGTCTGGCCAAGACTCGTCCCCATTTCCTCCGCCTGACGCAACATCGTCGCCAGCGATCCGGCCTCCTCGATGCCCATCCGGTCGGCAAAGCCGCGCCAGGCCGACTTGCGCGCCCGTCCGGCCCGCAGCTCCAGCGACAAAGTCCGCATGTATCCGGCAATGATCGGGTGGCGCAGCTCGAGTTCCTCGCCAACGCGCTGGACCGATGCATCGAGGCTCAGCCCCGCTTCCACGCACGCGACCAGCAGGTCCATCATGTCGGGAAAGCCGCCCGAACATTCCTGCCGGCGAGACTTGGTCCGTTTGTCGAGGTACATGCCCGGCGCGATGAGCCCGATCATGACGAGCATCACTGAAATCACGAGCGGGGTCGTACCCGGCAAGCTCGCCAGATAGGGCAAGGCCGCAAGCAGGCCGAGCTGCGGCAGGACGATGCAAAGCAGGCGCACGAAATAATACCGGCCAACAGCCGATGGGCCGACAAAGCCCGCACCGGCCAGCCGCGCCTTGGCCGCACTGACCCCCTGTTCATCATCGTCAGGCGCCATTTGGTCGGCCAGCCCGGTGACCGCCTTGCCGATGCGGCTAGGATTGCGGCGCTGACCCGTCTCAGCGGTCACCGGCCCACGGCGCGCCAAACGGCGTTCGACGCTTTCGATGTCGCGGCGGCTTCTGAGGAAAGACAGGATGCTTGGGAACAACAGCGCCAGCGCTGCGCCCAGCATCAGCACAGGCGCCCACATTCCAGGGAAAGATGACGTATCCACGTTCACTGTTCCGCCCTACATCTTGAAGTTGATCATTTTGCGCATGACCAGGTTGCCGATGAACATCCATACGAACAGACCGGCAAATCCATAACGGATGAGCGGGTCATGGATCACGTTGCCGTAGAAGTTCGGCTGGGTCAGATGGATCGCCAACATCACCATGAACGGCGCAGAGGTCAGGATCAGAGCCGACATCCGCCCTTCCGACGAGGCCGCGCGCACCTTGAGGCGCATCGTCTGGCGTTCACGGATCGTTGTCGTGTTCGCCTTCAACAGGTCGCAGAGGTTGCCGCCCGTTTTCTCCTGCAGGCGCACAGTTGCGCCGAACAATTCGACATCCGGATCACCCGACCTTTCAGCCATGCGCTGTACCGCGTTCGTCAGCGAGAAGCCGTAGGACACCTCATCCGCCGTCATGCCGAACTCCGTGCCAATCGGATCCGGCATCTCGCGCGCCACCAGCGACACGGCCGTCGCAACAGGGTGGCCCGCCTCGAGGCTACGGCAGACGATCTGCAGGGCATCGGGCAACTGTCCTGCCAGTTTCTTGCGGCGTTTGCCGGCGACATGCTTGAGCACGAAAATCGGGCCGACAAGAAAGACCAGCAAGCAGATACCGAGCGCCGGCATCCAGCCACCGACAAAATGCATATAGGCGCCAGCTGCTACCAAGCCGCCAGCTGCCGACATCGCCACCCATTTGAGTGGTTGGTAGGGCAGGCCCGATCTGACGACCAGGCGGTTGAACCGCTCCAGCGGCATGGCGAAATTGCCGTCCGCATCCAGCCCCCGGCTTTTGCGCAACTCGACCATGGCCTCGCTGGTGCTGGCAAACCGGTCCTTGAACTGCAATCTGCGGTTCACAATCCGCTTGGTCTGCGCCTGCGTGACAAGACCCAGCCCGGCCTGGATCATCAGGAAGAATGCCCCTGCCGCCATGATCGCGCTGACCAGCATGAACATGCTGTAGCCGGTTATGTCTGGTAAGCCGAACACGTGACGGACGCCTAGAATACGGTCGCGGGATCGAACATGCCTGCAGGCATGTGAACGCCGCGCCGCTCCATCTCATCGAGGAATTTCGGACGCAGGCCCGTCGCGACAAACTTGCCGATTACCTTGCCGTCTTCTGACGTTCCGGAGCGTTCGAACTTGAAGATTTCCTGGATCTGGATGATCGAACCTTCCATGCCGGTGATCTCGGCAATCGACACAACCTTGCGCGAACCGTCTGACAGGCGAGTGGCCTGAACGATGAAATTCACGGCGGACGCGATCTGGCCCCGAATGGCCTCCTCGGAAATCTTCATGCCGCCCATCATCACCATTTGCTCAAGGCGCGTGATGGCATCGCGGGGATTGTTGGCGTGGATCGTCGCCATGGAACCTTCGTGACCGGTATTCATGGCCTGGAGCATGTCGAAGGCTTCCTCGCCGCGAACCTCACCGAGAATCACTCGGTCCGGACGCATGCGCAGCGCGTTCTTGACCAGTTCGCGCTGGCGGATTTCACCCTTGCCTTCGATGTTTGGCGGGCGTGTTTCCATGCGTGCAACGTGCGGCTGCTGCAGCTGAAGTTCAGCCGCATCCTCAATCGTGATCAGGCGCTCCTTCGGGCTGATCGCGGACGACAGGGCGTTCAGCAGCGTTGTCTTGCCCGACCCCGTACCGCCGGAGATCACCGTCGATGCCTTGCACTTCACGGCGCCGAGGATGAACTCTGCAACCGGTCCCGGAATGGCGCCGAAACCGACGAGCTTTTCCATTGTCAGTGGCGACTTGGAGAATTTCCGGATCGAGACGAGCGGCCCATCAATCGCGATGGGCGCAATCGCGGCGTTGACGCGGCTGCCATCGAGAAGGCGCGCATCGACCAGCGGCTGGCTTTCATCCACGCGGCGGCCCACCGCTGACACGATGCGCTGCACGATGCGCAGCAAGTGATCATTGTCGGCAAACCGAACAGGTGCCAGCTGCAGCTCGCCATTTCGCTCAATATAGACCTGATTGTAGCCGTTGATCAGAATGTCCGCGATGGAGTCGTCTTTCAGCAATGGCTCAATCGGGCCAAGACCGGTCATCTCGTCCATAACCGCATCGGCAAAGGAGACTTCCTCGACCGACGACAGAGCCATTTCTTCCTTGCGGATGATTTCGGAAATGATGCCACGGACACGCTGACGCATTGTGCCATCATCGAGCTTCTCGAGCGCAGACAGGTCAAGTTCATCAATCAGCTTGGCATGCACGCGCAGCTTCGCATCCAGCAAGTCGAACCCTGCGGAATCGGCTTTGCCTTTTGCGGGTACGAGTGCCGGCGCGGCATCAGCCGGCTTCGTCGACGGCACAACCAGTGGTGCAACCGCCGCAGTGCTGGACGTGAATCGGCTCATTTTGCGCGTCTCTTTTTCTGGGGTTGCACCGCGTTGGCGGTAATGTCTTCGGGGAGAAGGCGGTCGACGAATTGCTGCACGTCCAGCACAAGCTGGCTCTTGGGCTTCACATCAGCGATGGGTTTTCCGAGGTTGACTGCAGTACGCGCCGCATCCCAATCGGACGCGATCGTCGTATGAATTTCCTGTTCGATGGCCTGCTCTGCCTTGTCGACGGCGAACTCGGCACGGAAACGCTTCTTCGGGAACATGCGGTTGAGCACCAGCTTGGACTTGCCGCGATCACGCCGCAGGATATCCGTTTCGCGGCACATCTCTGCCGCAGCGTGCAGGCTCGGCACTGTCAATTCGCTGACGATGATCGCCTCATCGACGGCACCGAGAATGGACTTGGTCCAAGGCGTCATGTGCCGGGGCATATCGACAAGAACGTATTCGAATGTACTGCAGGCGACATCCAGCAGGCGCAACATTGCCGGCTCGGTCGCCAGGGCGTCCGCATCCGGATTACGCGGCGCGGCAAGCAGCGAAACACCTTCCGCATGTTCCCAGCACCATGCTGCCAGCAGACGTTGGTCCAGACGATCCGGCGCGTCCACCAGCGCCTGCAGGTCCAGTTTCGGCACCGCTTCGAGGAAGGACGTGGTCATCCCGTCAGCCACATTCAGATCGACGAGACACACCTTTCCCGGACCAACCTTGCGGGCGAGGCTGAATGCACTCTCAATGGCCAGCGTTGAAACACCCGCGCCGCCGACGGCACCGCGAAAGGCCCAGCACTTTGATGTCGCGCCCGAGCCCTGAATCGACTGGGTCTCGCGGAGCTGTTCGGCCGCATCGATGATTTCCTCGATTCCGGCGGTCGCCGGCACAATATCAGACGCCTCCAGCTTCATCAGGGCCCTGACCATATGGCCGGGCAACTGGTCGGAGACGACAATCACCGCCGTGTTCGGGCGCTCAACAGCGAGAGTCAGGATCACCTGATCGTAGCCGGCAACGCCTTGTTCGACCAGCACAAGGCCTCCGCCATGGCGCAACACGATCTCAGACGCCGAAAGGCCCGACAGATCGGCCAGGTCAGCGCAACATGACTTCAGCGTTTCCATCCGCTCCGGATTCGCCAGCACGGCGAGCGAGGGGATGGTCCGGTTTGACGGCGGCGGAGGAGGATCTGACTTCTGAACAGGTTCAAACATGTCAGCTACCGGTCCCGCCAGCCGAAGCCTGCCCCAGCTGCTTCTGCTTGCCTTCGTTCAGTGCCTTGACCGCGTTCGCGGCACGCACACCTGATGTCGACTCGACTTCCCTGGAATTCGGCAGGTTCACGTCGCGCACCGACTGGGTTGCGATATTCATCTCGGTCGCTCCGCCCAGCAAACGGACATCCTGATGGTCGTGGCTCGCAC
This sequence comes from Hyphomonas sp., assembly GCF_037969335.1. GTDB lineage: Bacteria > Pseudomonadota > Alphaproteobacteria > Caulobacterales > Hyphomonadaceae > Hyphomonas. Next base: position 8,045 of record NZ_JBBKXE010000111.1, read on the forward strand.
AGGCTGCGAGCAATGCAAGGGCGGTGATAGCGCCAGTGATCTTGATACGATTACTCATCTTCCGGCCTCCCTAGTTTGCCAATGGAACAGTTGCGGTTTGGTCCAGCAGAAACAGTTCGGCTTCCGTCGACTCAGCGAATGCATCAAGCGGTGTGTTCAGCGCATCAGGGTGTGTCGCTGGCTGGACGAGACGCGGCGTGACGATGATGACGAGCTCGCTCTCATTCTTCTGGTAGCGCTTGGACGAGAACAACATGCCGAGGATGGGCACGTTGCCGAGCCAAGGCGTCTGGCGCACGTCGTTGGAATAATCGTTCTGCAACAGGCCGGCGATGGCGAAGGCCTGGCCATCATGCAGCTCGATCGTCGTATCCGCCCGGCGCACCGAGATACCTGGAATTTCGATGCCCGCAGACCGAATGCCATTGCCTCGGTCAAGCGCCGACACTTCGGGTCGGACACGCAGGTTCACGAGGCCATCGCCGAGGACAGTCGGGGTGAATTCCAGACTTACGCCGAACTTCTTGAATTCAACCGAGATCTGATTGTCCCGGCTGGCAACCGGAATCGGATACTCACCGCCGGCCAGAAAGCTTGCCGTATCACCCGACAGCGCCACAAGGTTCGGCTCGGCCAGCGTACGGATCACGCCCTTCTGTTCCAGTGCGCGCAAGGTGATGTCAATATTCTCGCTTCCGACATTGGTGAATAGCGCGATCGTTTTCTCGGCGATGCCCGAGATCGTGCCGCTATCGGTGATGCCAACAACATCATTCGCACTGATCTTGTTGCCGAAGCCGATCTCCTTCACCGCACTGCGGCTGGCCTCAACGAAGCGCACTTCCAGCAAGACCTGCTGGCTCTGCCCAACCGACAGGCCATTCGCCACACCGCCCGGCACGTGGCGCTCGGCCAGTTGCAGCGCCATGTCGGCAGCGGCCGCTGTCGTCAGCTTGCCGTCCAGAAACACACCGTCATGCACGGGATAAACGTTGATATCCTCGCCCGGCAGCAGGTTCTTCAGGTCGGTGCGGAGTTCATTCAGCCCCAGTTCGACTTCAACATCGATGAGTTCGGCGATTTCTCCGGCAGCATTGTAGATCAACACCGTTGTCGCGCCGGGTTGCTTGCCACGCAGGAAAAACGAGCGGTTCGACGTTGCCATCGCATCGGCGATTTCGGGATCGGCAACGACCAGCGTTGCGAATTTCAGGTCCGCTTCGACAACTGTCGAGCGGCCCTTTTCCAGAACCAGCACGCTGGCACCATCCGGCGCGCTGCGCTCAGTCCACGCTGCTGCGGCAGGCACGCCGAGAACCGCTATCGTCAGACAGGCGGCAAAGAATCTACGGAACGTGTTCATTTGCTGACTTCTCCGATTGGGGCTTTGTCCCGGGCGACCGGTGTCGTGACCTCGGTTTCTGTGTCTCCGTTGATCACGCGGACGCGCGTGGTCGATGGCGCACGGTTCACACGCGGTCTCGACACGATACGCACCGGCTGCGGCGACTTGCGGATTTCGGCAACCAGAGCGGCTTCCTCATGCCGACCGATCAGCGCGAGTCCAAGCGCGCCGCGCTGGCTTGCGGCGCTGAGCGCGAGCGCATCGTCCGGCATTACTTCAAGCGTTACGGTGCTCGAAGGACGCGCCCCTTCAAGACCTGCTTCAAATGACTGATCGATCGCCAGCACATTCACGTTCTTCAGGACCGACCGGGCAATTACGTCGCCTGAGACGCGTTCGCCCTCGCGTGCCGAGCTGCTGCCGGCATCCTCACGCGGGATGAATTCATTCACGTCCACGCGGTCGCCCGGCAGGACGAAGCCCGCCACGCCTGTATCGCTGCCGACAACAACCGAAACAGCGCGCATGCCTGGCGTGATCGATGCCGCAAGCGTCAGTATTGCTCCGGTATCGTCGAGTTTGGCGCGCATCAGCGGCTCGCCGGGCACGATCAGGCCTCGCGCATAAACGGTTTCTTTCAGGTCTTCAAAGCTGCGCAACGCGTCGGCAGGCACAGCGTCTGCTGGCCAGGGCGCTGACTTCAGGCTCGCATGATCGATCAGGTCGCCCGTTTGAATAACCGAGGTAGCGACGAGCACGGATGACATCTCGACAGCTGGCGCGAGACTGGCCGCGGAAGCATTGGACGTGCCGGATGTCATATAGCTACGGCCCAGAAATACTGCGCCTGCGCCCAGAACGAGCGATAGGCCAAGGCTGATCAGGGTTGTTAGCTTCATTGTCGGAGCCCTCGTTCCCAAGACCGTATCTGGTCAGGCTGGGACATTAGAGGTCAGGCGATAAAGTCTGTTGAAGAGCGTTGTCCAAATCTCGGGCCGCGCCCGAACGCCCTGTTAACCAAAAACCAAGCTTCATTAAGCGCTTATGAATCATCCCGTTACGGGCGGATCATTGGACCCCGCCAAGGGCATTCGCGCCGATCCGCTTAGCTATGAAGGAAGTGAGGCGTCGCACCCGGCGCCAGGATCGCGGCCGTGAGACGACCGCCGAAAACGGCCCCGGTATCGAGATTTATCCGGCGTCCGTCGGCCGCCATGTCGGGCAGCGAATCCTGTGTTGGTGAATGACCATGCACCACGGTCTGGCCGATCAGGTCTGGCGCTGTCCAGCAGCGCGTATCGAAAAATTCCTTCCGCCGCGTCCACATCTGGACCCGCTCGCCGCAGGCCGGAAACGTATCCGGATCGACGCCGCCATGAACGAAGACAAGCCCTCGTGCTTCGTCCCGGAACATCGTCGGCAGGCCAAGCAACCAGTCCAAGTGATGATCGGGCGGGCCGTCGAGGCCCCGACGGCGGTAACTGTCCATGGTTTCTTCACCGCCCCATTCCAGCCAACTGCGGCGCGACGCCTGATCCTCCATGCGCACCGATTCAATCATCAGCTGTTCATGGTTTCCGCGAATGTTCACGCATGCCGGTCCACGCCGCACTTCCATGTCCATCAGATAGTCTACGACCCCGCAGGAATCCTGGCCCCGGTCGATCAGGTCGCCAAGGTGGACCAGTGTCACTTCAGCGCCGCCGAGTTCGACCTCGGCATGGAACCGGACCATGTCGTGCAGCTCTTTCAGACGATCAAGTTCGCCATGGATGTCGCCGATGGCGCAATAGACAGGTTGGGTCATGGGTCACACCTAATGCCGGACTACGCTCAAAAAAGGGCCGTGCCGCAGAAATGGCTCAGCCATTGGAATGCCAGTGCGTTGGTCGCGGCGCTTCTGGATGGCGGCGATCACGGCGTCGGGCGCCGTTCTTGGGGTTCGTGTCAGTTTGATACAACCGCGCACGGTTTGATACGTTAGTCGCTCCGTCCGATTACATCGGCAAACACGGCGGCATCGACGTTGCCACCGGTCACAACCACCCCCACTCGCCCCCCGCGCATATCCTCGGGT
>NZ_JBBKXE010000112.1:0-11254 GCF_037969335.1 Hyphomonas sp.
GGGCATCAGGGAACCAAGAGGGGGCCGCATGGCCAGTGATATCGAGATCGCCCGGGCGGCGACAAAGAAGCCTGTTACCGAAATCGGCGCAAAGCTCGGCATCCCCCCGGTCGACCTGACCGCGCTGGGCGAGAACCAGATCACGATCGACTGCGACGTGCTGCAGGCCGATGGCGGTACGCGTACGGCGTCGATCACCGGCGGCTTTGTCGCGCTTGCGCTGGCGTGCCGCTACCTCAAGTCAGAAGGCGTCATCCCGGCAGACCCGATTCAGAAACAGGCGGCCGCCATTTCTGTCGGCGTCTATCAGGACTTCCCCGTGCTGGATGTCGATTATCCCGAAGACAGCCAGGGCGAAGCGGACATGAATGTCGTGATGAGTTCCGATGGCGGCTTCATCGAAGTGCAGGGCACCGGCGAGGAGCGCCCGCTCAGCCGCAAGGAACTCGACGAGATGCTGCGCCTTGCCGAACAGGGCTGCAACATGTTGTTCGAGGCCCAGCGCGCCGCGCTCGCCTAATTGCGCGGTGGCAGGTTCGGCAGGCCGAACATGGCCAGCTGCAGGCTCTTGGCAATGCGTTCGGCCCGTTCCATGAAATAGGGGATAGCCTCGGCGCTGGGCGCGGTGTCTTCCAGCGTTTGCCGGAACAGGCCGAGCCAGATCTGGAAGTGGGACGCATCGACGCCTTCCAGCTTTGTATGCGCGGGCACCGGCTTGCCATTATAGCGCCCGGCATTCATGGCCACCGAGGCCCAGAAATCCTTCATGCGGGCGAGGTGAGGCCCCCAATTGTCGCCGATTTCCTTGTTGAAGATCCGGCCCAGTGTCGCGTCAGCGCGGACCCGGTAATAAAAGGTCTCAACCAGTTCCGAGATGTAAGCGTCATCAATGCCCATGCGGTCAGCATTGAGCTGGATGTCCCGGCGGCGTTCTTCGGCGGAGCGCAAGACATGGTTCATGCGGACTCTCCCATGGTGAGCATGTCGTGCAGCGGGGCATTGCCGCGCACGAGGTCTGCGATTGAATAGGAATCCAGGGCCCCGAAAAAGGCATCCAGCGCTTCGGCCAGTGCGCCGCGCAACCGGCAGGTCGGCGATATGCGGCAGCCACCTGCGCCCCCGGGAAAGCATTCCACCAGGGCGGCATTGCCTTCCATGCGGCGAACCACGTCACCCACCAGGATATCCGATGCCGCGTGCGCGAGGCGGAGACCGCCGGCGCGACCGCGTTCTGTTGCAATGATGCCTTCCTGACCGAGCGCCTGCGACACTTTCATCAAATGGTTCTTCGAGATGCCGAAGGTCTCGGAGATGTCTGAAATCGTGACACGGCGGTCCGTGTTCACGGCAAGATGCATCAGCGTGCGTAACGCGAAATCTGTCTGCATGTTCAAACGCATGACTAGGATTCTTCGTCCGAATGATGCGTGTCCCAGACAATCTCGTGGGCACCTTCGTCAAAGCCGTTCCGTCGGCCCAGGATCAGGACGGTGGACAGGACGCCTGCGACAACGAACGACACGACCGTACCGGCGAGCAGGGCCGTCCAGCCATGACCCGACATGTCGCTGCCCATGGACGACCGGCTGAACAGCCAGACAAGGCCCATGACTGCGCCCGTCGCGACGACGGCACCGACGGCGAGGCCGCCAATAAGCTTGGCGGCAAAACTGGGTTTGGGCATGGTCAGCTCCTTTGTGTGCGCCGCGCAGGATGTGGCGGGCGATCACCAAGCCAACCTAGGGATGTCCGGTCGGGAGGTCAATTAAACATGCATTTCATATGCATGTTATAAATTGACGCAGGCCACAGGCCGGATGGGGCCTATTGGGTCGGCTTTCCGCGGTCCCACGTCACGTCGCGTCCATAGAGCGGGACAGTCGAGAGGCTCATCTTGGCCGAGCCGTTTGTGATCTTCCGGCTGAACGAAACATACATCAGGCTGTCGCTGTCGGCATCATAGATGCGCCGCACGGCCAGCTGCTTGAAGATCAGGCTCTGGTTCTGGTCGAAGACCTCTTCGCCGGACTTGTCGAGATCGATGTCATGAATGGTGACCGGGCCGGTCTGCAGGCACGAGATCGACGAGTTGGACGGGTTCTCGAACCAGTTGCCCTTGCCGACCCGGTCCCAGAACCCCCGGTCGAAATAGGACAGGTGGCAAATGACGCCGTCGATCTTCGGGTCGGTCAGTGACTTGATCTTGATCTCGTTGCCGACCCAGTCATTCTTGAATTCGCCGACTTCCGAATTGCCGCCGCCGCATGCGGTGAGCAGGCCGAGACAGGCAGCGAGAGCGACGGGAGCAAGTTTCATAGGGTCTCTACGTGGGAGCAGGCGGCGGGTTCCGCGATGGGGTCGTACGGCCTCTATTCGGCGGCAACCCGTCGTCGGCCTTCCTCGCCTTCTTCGTCGAATACGAGCAGGTCACCCGGCTGGCAGTCGAGTTCGCGGCAAAGCGCCTCGAGTGTCGAGAAGCGCACGGCCTTGGCCTTGCCGGTCTTCAGGATGGACAGGTTAGCCAGCGTGACGCCGACACGTTCTGACAGCTCGGTCAGGGACATGCGGCGGTCCAGAAGCACACGGTCGAGGGTTACACGAATAGACATTTTCTACCCTCCTATATGGTCATTTTTTCTTCATCGCGCAGGCGTGTGCCTTCGCGGAAGACCTGGGACAGAATGAAAAGTGCTGCGACCGAAGCCCAGGGGATGAGGTCGAGATTGAAACCGATCTTGGCGTGATCAAAGCTGAACCCGACAACCAGCGCCACGGCAATACGTAGCAGCTGGGTGACCGCAATGGTCGCAGCCACGCGGCTGAGGCGGCTGGCATTCTCGGGCACGAACGGGTCGCCGTCGGCCAGCGTCGCCAGGATGCGGCGCAGCAGGACGCAGACATAGATGATCGCCGGGATCACGACGAGGCCGCCAATCAGGCCGGCGATCAGGGCCGGCAGGCTGTCAGTGCCATCCGTGATGGAAATATTCAGGGCGTCGATCGAGCCACCATTATGGTGGGCGAAAATGGCTGCGCCGACGCTGGCGAGGAACACGACCCCGATGATGGCTGTCATCCACATCACGATGGTCACAAGGACCGTCATGATCGCAGCCATCGAGTTTCTTGCCTGTTTGCTCATGCCTGTCTCTTCACCGTGTTGCGCTCATGGTCTATGGCGTAGGTGCGCTTATCGCAAAACCGTACACCTTTACCGTTTAACGATATAGGTATTTGCAGGTAAAGCAAGAATGGAACCATTTCAGAAACAGGTGTAAAAATTACAGTTCGCACGCTCACGCCCGGTCGCCTCGTTGCCGCAACCCACAACAAGGGCAAGGTTTCCGAACTGAAAGACCTGTTTGAACCCCTTGGATTCACTGTCGTTTCTGCCCTGGAGCTCGATCTCGACGAACCCGAGGAGACCGAAACCACGTTTGCGGGCAATGCGCTGCTTAAGGCGCGCGCGGCCATGCAGGCGACCGGCGCACCGGCCCTGTCCGACGATAGCGGCCTCGCGGTCACCGCGCTGGGCGGCGCACCGGGCATCTATTCCGCCCGCTGGGCCGGCGAACCCCGGGATTTCCACCGCGCCATGGAAAAGGTCGAAGCGGAATTGCAGGAGATCGGCGCCATCGACCGGTCGGCCAAATTCGTCTGCGTCCTGGCCGTTGTCTGGCCGGATGGACCCGAGGAAGTCTTCGAAGGCGAAGTGCACGGCCAGCTGGTCTGGCCGCCGCGAGGCGACCAGGGCTTTGGCTATGACCCGATGTTTGTCGCCGACGGGGAAACGATCACGTTTGGCGAAATGGACCCGGCCCGCAAGCATGGCATGAGCCACCGCGCTGCGGCCGTTGCCAGGCTCAAGGCGGCCCTGCTGTAATGGGCGAACAGTCGGCCCCTTTCGGTCCACAATATGGATTTGGACTCTACGTCCATTGGCCATACTGTTCCAAGATCTGCCCCTACTGCGACTTCAATGTGTACGCAGCGAAGACGCGGTCGGCCGAACCGCTGCTCAAGGCCATTGCGGAAGATATCCGCATCCACCGCCCGCGCATGCCGGAACATGGCGCGCTCGACACGGTCTATTTCGGTGGCGGCACGCCCTCCCTGCTGAAGCCGGGCGAGATTGCCGGCCTGCTGGCCGCCGCCGACGAGGCTTTCGGCATCAAGCCGGGCGCCGAGATCACGCTGGAAGCCAATCCGAACGACATCTTGCGGGCCGACTTGCGGGGCCTCGAGGCGGCAGGCGTCAACCGCCTGTCCATCGGCGTCCAGTCCCTGCGCGACAATGCGCTTGCCTTCCTTGGCCGCGATCATGACGCCGTCTCGGCCCGCGCTGCAGTCGAACGCGCGCTGCATGTCTTCCCGAATGTCTCGATCGATTTCATCTATGCCCGGCCCAGCCAGTCGATTGATGAATGGGGCGATGAACTCGGAGATGCGCTGGCTCTCGGCGCGCCGCATCTGTCGCTCTACGAACTGACAATCGAGCAGCGTACGGCGTTCGGCAAGGCGGTCGCGCGCGGCGAACTCATCCCCATGGAGCCGGATGCGCAGGCCGACCTTTACGAACTGACTCAGTCCATCACCACGCGGGCCGGCCTGCCCGCCTATGAAGTGTCCAACCATGCCGCCGGGCCGGAATTCCGCTCGCGTCACAATCAGATCTACTGGCATGGTGGCGACTGGATCGGCGTCGGGCCGGGCGCGCATGGACGCGTCAGTGTTGGCGGCAAGCGCTATGCCAGCGAGGCCGAAAAGCGACCCGAAGCCTATATCGCCAATGTCGTTGCGCTCGGCTCCGGCTGGGGCGAGGCGTCGACACTGTATCCGCTGGACATCGCGCGCGAGCTGATCGCCATGGGGCTGCGCGCCATTGAGGGCATCGACGTGCAGCGCATCGAGGCCATGTCGAACACGCCGGTGCCGCGCGACAGGATCGAGGCCTTTGTTGCCGAAGGCTGGGTGCGGTTCGATGGCGCAACCCTGTCGCTGACGCCTGCCGGCTGGCTGCTGGCCGATGCGATCACGAGCCAGCTCGCGCCCTGATCCTTTCGAGCGCTCATCCTGAGCGAAGTCGAAGGACGAGCCCTTTGAAACGGCAACCCGTTTACCCTGACTAGGCCCGTGGATGCGCGGCGGCGTGCACTTCGCGCAGCCGGCTGGCATCGACACCCGTGTAGACTTGCGTCGTCGACAATGAGGCATGGCCGAGCAGCGTCTGGATCGCGCGCAGGTCGGCGCCGGCGGCCAGAAGGTGCGTTGCAAAGGCATGGCGCAAGGCATGCGGTGTCGCGGTATCGGGCAGGCCAAGCACGCCGCGCAGTTTCTGCACCAGTCCCTGGATCAGGCGCGGGTTCAGCGCGCCGCCCTTGGCGCCCCGGAACAGCGGGCCTGATTTCGTCAGCGCATAGGGGCAGAGCGCGCCATAGGCATCCATCGCTTCACGCACGGCGGGGATCAAAGGCACGATCCGCACCTTGCCGCCCTTGCCACTGATGCGCAGCCGTTCAGGCGCGGGCAGGTCGGCGCCCGTCAGGCCCAGTGCCTCTGAAATCCGCAGGCCGCCGCCATAGAGCAGGCTCAGCACGGCGGCATCACGCGCGCCGATCCATGTCTCGCTGTCCGGGTCGGTTTCAGCTTCAAAGATCATGTCCTTGGCCGCCTCGATGGAAACAGGCCGGGGCAGGCGGGCCTTGCGCTTCGGTCCCTGAAGGTAAGCGATCTCGGCATTCTCGATATCGTGGGCCCGGCCCAGCCAGCGATACAGTGCCTTGATCGATGACATCAGCCGCGCGATCGATGCGTCCGACAGGCCGTCGCGCCGCCGCTGCGCCAGGTGCGCACGAATATCCCGCGCCTTCAGCCGCCCGAGCGCCTTCGGCGTCGGCTCTTCGCCAAGATGCACGCGCAGGAAATTGAAAAAGTCCGCTAGGTCGCTGCCATAGGCCTCAACCGTATTGCCCGCCAGCCGGCGCTCATGCTCCAGATGCGAGAGAAAGGCGGCGAGGGTGTCCATGCCGCCAGAGTGGCAGGGGCGCGTTAAGGATCGGTTGCGGGCAGATCAGGTATCCGTTTGCCCGCAGGCCGTTCAGTTCGGCCCAGTGCGGCGAAGGAATACTGGTGCCAGCGACGGATTTCGTTACTCTTTACGTTCGATTGGTCTGGATTGAAGCGCGATGGAGAACACGATGAGCCAACCCCTTGGCCGGCTGATGGTATTGGTGCTCGCTTTGGGGGTCACGGCGTGTTCAGGCGTTTCACCTGATGCTGGCCCGGACGAGACAGCACCCACACTCTCATCGTCCAGCGGCGCTGCGCTTCCAGGCATCGTGTCCCTTTTTGATGAGGCGGCTTTTGCGAGCGATCCCAAAGTCGTCGATTGCACGCTCTCGGACGGCGCCAAGGCCGAATGCCTGTCGATCACGCTGAATCCCGAACCTGTAGCTTTTGAAATAGGTCCGTGGTGCCCCCGTCATATTGACGACGGCCCTGACGTGTCCGGAATCTGGCTGGACGATGGGAAGGTCTACGATGCGGATGGGGCTTTCATCCAGGAACTCGACCGCTTTTACGACGATGATGTGTGGCAAATGTTTGATCCGGACACCGGCAAAATTCGCGTGACAGATACAAAGGTTGCCTGCGCGGCTGCCGCGCGCCCGGATGTCGACCCGGCTTACCAAAATTACTGTGTGGAATGCCAGGTTTCCTTTCTGGAGCCGGGACTGACGCAGACTTACGTTATCCCCATCACACCCGTTGCTGCCCAAAGCCTGCGACCGCGCGTTGACCATGCCGGCGTTGGGGTTGCGTTCAGTGGCGTCCGTCTGGATGCGTCCGCGCCAACGGAAGATATTCTGGCTGCGCATACGCTCGCGCCGTTTGACGATTGTGGCGGTCATGTTAACCTGCACGTAGGCTATCATCTGCACGCGGTGACTGACTGCCTGATCGAAGTGCCTGAGGAAAACGGCCATGCGCCGCGCATCGGCATCGCGATGGACGGATATCCAATTCGCGCCCGCACCAATGCCGATGGCAATGAACCAGACGATCTGGATGCTTGCCGGGGGCATGATGTAAGCGGGCTGGGATATCACTACCACGTCAATGCGCCGGGCAAGAATGCCATCATCGGATGCCATAGCGGACAAACCGGATGCACTTTGGAATCTGCCGACCAGAAATGTGATGCCTCAGGCGACGGTCTCCGTGGGCCTCCACCGCCGGGACGGGGTTAGGCTTGATTCAAAGTCGAAAGTGACGTCGGCCCTCAGGAATCATCTTCCCGGTCGGCGATGAAATCTTCCATGTCGTCCTCGAACACGATGTCTTCCGAAACCATCCGGGCCCCGTACGGAATTGCCGGTCTCGTGCACACGCTCGCCGCAGAAATGGTCATGCACGTCGCGCAGTGAGCAGGCGGGCCCGGAACTTGCAGAAGGCCCCCGAACTTGCAAATTCAGGGCGGGGAACAGTTAATGCGGTATCTTGGAATAGATTTGGCGCGGTCGGTTGCGATCTTCTTCGTCATCATCGGACATGCTTTGACAGCCGCAAACCTGCGCACCGAGGCCGGGGCATTCCTTGGCGGATTCAGCCTGTTCCTGTCTGCTTCGGCACCGGTCTTTTTCTGCCTGTTTGGCACCATGCTCCAGCTGGTCTATGCGCGAAAATTCGCGGCCGGACACAGCGTTGTGATCACACAGAGACTCTGGTCCCGCGCACTGCAATGCTGGACTCTCTATGCCCTGTCCTGTGCGGTGATGTGCGTTGCATGGCAGCTGTCCTTTGCCTATTGGGTGCGGTGCGCGATCTTCTTCACGGACACCTATTATACGGACATCCTGCGCTTTTACGCCGTCATGCTGGTGCTCGCGCCGCTTATGATCTTGGTCAGTGTGCGGATCGGCCTTTGGCCGCTGGTCCTGGTTGCCGGGGCCATTCACGCGGCCTTCCCGATTTTCTCGACCCTTGGCCCCATGGGCACCTTCACCGGCGCTGAAAATGTCTCGTCCTTCATCTACGGTGGCAACATGCTCAATCACAGCGCCCCGTCCATCCTTCACGGCTTCGGTTTTGTCGTTGCCGGCATGGCGATGGGCAAGGTGATGGCGGCGCGGCCCGGCCGGGAATTCCTGTTGTCAGGCCCTGGTTGGGGCGTGCGCGGCGCATTCATCGGGCTGGTCCTGGTCTGCGCTGCCTGGATGTGGGCGGGCCATTACAATGTCGCCGTGCCGGACGTGCGCGCCTATCTGCGCAATGCGAACCATCCCCTCTACCTGCTCACGGGGGTGGCGGCGACGGTCGTGTTCATCGACGTGTTTGGCTTGATCCGCCGCATGGCGAGTATCGCCTCCGACTCCATTTGGATGGTGTTCGGACGGACAAGCCTGTTCACGTTCGCATTCGGCAATTCATTGCTCTACATCGTCCATATCGAAGATCGGTCGGCGCCGGGAAACCTGGCACTGCTGATCAGCAGTGTCGCGGCTGTCATGGCAATGTCGCTGACCTATGCGCTGTTTCGCGACGCGCGGATGCTCAAGGCCGACCATTGGGCCGCCCGGCTCTATCGCGCGGTTGTCGATGAGGGTGCAATCGCTGTGGTGCGCTGGGTGACAGCCCCCGTCATGTCGCGGTCGGTCGGAACCGCCCGCAGCGCCTAGGCCTCGTCTTCCCAGTCGACGATGAAGTCTTCCATGTCGTCCTCGAACACGGTGTCTTCCGAAACGACCCGTCCTCGTACGGAGTTGCCGGTCTCGTGCACCCGCTCGCGGTCGCCGCAGACGAGGTAGTGCCAGTCGGGCAGGTCCTTGCCGTCCATCACGAGGCGATAGGCGCAGGTCTTCGGCATCCAGTTGATTTCTTCAATGCCGGCCGGGGTCAGCTTCACGCAATCAGGCACCTTCTTCTTGCGATTTTCATAATCCGAACACTGGCAGGTTCCGGCATCCAGCAGCGTGCAGTGCAGCTTGGTATAGGCGATCTCGCCGGTGTCTTCATCTTCCAGTTTCAGCAGGCAGCATTTGGCGCAGCCGTCGCAGAGGGATTCCCATTGGGCCTCATCCATTTTGTCGAGGGGAACGGTTTTCCAGAACGGTTCGCTCATGCCATCTGCGCCGCCCAGGCGGGCGTCTTCTCGATCAGGGCGGTGGCGAACCAGCATTCAGACGAAACCTTGTCGCCAGCGGCAATCGCATCTTCCAGCGCCCGCGCGACAAGGCGTTTGCCGAGCCCGCGACCGCCAAGCTTGTCGGGTACGATCGTGTGCGTGATGTGTATTCGCGCAGCGCCCGGCCGGTCATAGGTCAGGTAGGCTTCTGTCCCGTCGATCACGAGACTGTAGCGTTGCCGGTCCGCGTCATGGCTGATCGTTTCGCCGCTCATGCCAGGACGTCCTGCCATTCGGGGTGCTTGTTGATCTGTGCCTTGGCGAAGGGGCAGAGCGGGATGATCTTCACGCCATTCTTGCGGGCATCTTCCACGCCACGCTTCACCAGCGCCACGCCTACACCCATGCCAGCCAGCTCCTTGGGAACGCCGGTATGGTCAATGATGATGCGGCTGGTGCCGGCCTTGGAAAATGTCATCTCGGCCTCATGCCCGTTGACGACAGCGACGTAGCGTCCGCCCGTGGGGCCGTCTTCGAGGGTGATTGTGATGTCGGTCATGCGGCCTCCTTTAGGGCATTCGTTGCAGGATATATAGTGTCACCCTCATGCGCCGAGGCAAGAAAAAGCCGCCCGACGAGGGGCGGCCTTGGGAAGGTATGTAAAACCCGCCTTGGGGCTTACTTTTTCTTGAAGGCGTCTTTCACGTCGCCGGCCGCATTGCGGATATTGCCTTCGGCCTTGTCAGCTTTGCCCTTCATTTCGAGCGACTTGTCGCCCGCCATCTTGCCGGCTGCTTCCTTGACCGAGCCTTCGGCTTTCTTGGCGGCGCCTTTGATATGTTCCTTGTCCATGGGAAGTCTCCTTACATTCGGTCGCGTGATTGCGACCACTCAAGCAACGCATCACCCGCGAAATGGTTGGATTAAATCTCGGAGAGCCTGCAGGCGCGGGCGGGGATTTATCGTGGCCCCAGTGACGCAATTCGGTTAGGCTCACAGGATGAAAAAACATCTTGGACCCTACGGGCATGTGTCGCCCGGCGACGTCGTCTCCATACGGTTTGGCGGCGTGTTGCGGCATTATGGCGTCGCGACCACGCGCGGCACGGTCATTTCCAATTCCCGCAAGCATGACGGCGTCACCGAACAGTCGCTGGATGCATTCGCTGATAGCCGTTCGATCAAGGTTCACCGCAATGGCGAGGCCGACCATCCGATCGCAGCAGAGGCCCGCGCGCGGCGATCGCTTGGCGCGCCCTATCGTCTGGCCGGGTCGAATTGCGGCGATTTTGTTGGCCACGTCCACCGGCGCAAGCCGACGGTGACGCAGGTCGGCCGGGCCACAATAATGGCGCTGGGCGACCTGATCGGCAATTCACGTCGCCGCTGACCGGCGTCCCGCCGCCGACTGCCTGCGAGTAAATCACAATGCCCCGCCTGCTGACCCCTCCCGAAATTGACTGGCGCGAGGACGGCACCCCCGTCGCGCGCGCCCATGATGATGTCTATTTTACCGCCGGAGACGGCCTGGCGGAATCGCGCGCGGTTTTCCTCGCCGGCTGTGGCCTGCCCGATGCCTGGCAGGGCAGGGAAGTGTTCACCGTCGCCGAAACCGGCTTTGGCACCGGCCTTAACTTCCTCGCGCTCTGGCAGATGTGGGAAACCCATCGGCCCTCGCCGACGGCGCGACTCCACTTTGTCAGTTTCGAAGCCTTCCCGCTCCTGCCCGAAGACGCCGTGCGCGCGCTCGACAGCTGGCCCGAACTGGAAGAACTCGCCGCGCTGATGATTGCCCGCTGGCCCGGCCCGGCCAAGGGCGTGCGCCGCATGGTCTGGCCGGATGCCGGTATCTCGCTGACCCTGCATCACGGTGACATCCGGGAGACGCTGCCAGCCGCGCGCTTCCGGGCCGACGCCTGGTTCCTTGACGGGTTCAGCCCGGCCAAGAACGAGGAAATGTGGGGGACATGGATCTATCCGGAGATTGCCGCGCATTCGGCGCCGGATGCCCGGCTCGGGACATTCACGGTTGCCGGTGCGGTGCGCCGGGGGCTTGCCGATGCCGGGTTTGCGGTGAGCCGTGAGCCGGGGCATGGCCGTAAGCGGGAGCGGCTCGAGGCCACCCTTGCC
>NZ_JBBKXE010000113.1:0-14328 GCF_037969335.1 Hyphomonas sp.
ACACCCGCCTTGCCCTCGCAGGATTGCGCGAATAGGGTGCGCCCGACCTGATCCGGGACCACCTGAATGCCTGATACAATGACCACCGCCCTGCCCATCACGCTGTCTGATATCGAAGCCGCTGCCCGCGTCCTCGAAGGCCAGATCGTGCACACACCGATGCATCATTCCCGGACGCTGTCGGCGATTACGGGCGCGGACGTCTGGGTGAAGTTCGAGAACCTTCAATTCACGGCGGCGTTCAAGGAACGCGGCGCGCTGAACCGTCTCTCACACCTGACAGAGGCCCAGCGCGAAGCAGGCGTCATCGCTGCCTCCGCCGGGAACCACTCCCAGGGCGTCGCCTATCACGCCCGCCGGCTCGGCATCCCCGCCACCATCGTCATGCCCCGCACGACGCCGTTCAGCAAAGTCGAGCAAACCCGCAGCCATGGCGCCAAGATCGTGCTCCACGGGCTCAGTTTCGACGAAGCCAAGATCGAAGCCTCCAATATCTGCCAGCGCGAAGGCCTGACCTTCATCCACCCGTTTGACGATCCCCATGTCATGGCCGGACAAGGCACGATCGCCCTTGAAATGCTTGCAGAAAAGCCGGACTTCGACACGCTGGTCGTGCCAATCGGCGGCGGTGGCCTGATCGCCGGAATGGCCATCGCGGCCAAGGGCATCAACCCGGATATCCGCATCGTCGGCGTCGAAACCTCGATGTACCCGGCCATGCTCGCTGAACTCGAAGGCCGGGAGGTCAAGGTCGGTGGCGCCACGATCGCCGAAGGCATCGCCGTGCGCGAAGTCGGCCGCCTCCCCCTGAAAGTCGCCCGCGATCTCGTCGATGAAATCCTCCTTGTCGAGGAAGAACACCTGGAACAGGCGATCACCCTGTTCGTGAACGTCGAAAAAACCATCGCCGAAGGCGCCGGTGCCGCGGGCCTTGCCGCCCTGCTGGCCCATCCGGACAAGTTCCGCGGCCAGAAGGTCGGCCTCGTCCTGTGCGGCGGCAATATCGATACGCGCCTGCTGGCCTCGGTCCTCACCCGCGCGCTGGTACGGGAAAAGCGCCTCGCCTCGATCCGCATCATTGGCGACGACCGTCCGGGCCTTCTCGCCCTTGTCTCCAAGATCATCGGCGACAATGGCGCCAATATCATGGAAGTCGCGCACAACCGGCTCGCGCTCGATGTGCCGGCCAAGGGCGCCGAATTCGACATCCTGATCGAAACCCGTGATGCCCAGCACACGCAGGACGTCATCGACGCCCTGACCGCCGAGGGCTACCCGCCACGGCCCCTGTAGCGGCAAGGTGACTTGCCCGGAAAAGCGCCTTAAACCCGCGCCAGACCAGAACCAGACGGAGCCTGACCCAAGATGATCCGCACACTCGTTGCAGCCTGCGCTGCATTCTTCATGATTGCTGCCTGCAGCCAGACCAAGGACCTTACCGACGTGAATGCCCCATTTGAACAATACCTGCCCTGGGATGCCGCCGGCAAAGACGTGAAGTCTGCCGAAGGCGGCCTGCAATATATCGTCCTCAAGAAAGGCCCGAAAAACGGCAAGTCGCCCGTGCCGACCGACATGGTCAGCGTCCATTATGATGGCCGTATCGCCACCGGCGAGAAGTTCGACAGTTCATTTGAGCGCGGCACACCTGCGCAATTCCGCCTGAACCAGGTGATCCCAGGCTGGACGCAAGGCCTCCAGCTGATGAGCGAAGGCGACGACTATCTCTTCTTCATCCCGAACGCGCTAGGCTATGGCAATTCGGCGCGTGGCAACGTCATCAAGGCGGGTGACGACCTCGTCTTCCGCGTCCAGTTGCTCGAAGTGCTGGTGCCGAAAGTGTCCGACACCGCCGCCTGGGAAAAATACATGCCCTGGAATTCCGCACTGCCGGAAGTCAAGAAAACCGGATCCGGCCTCGAATATGTCATCCTCACCAGCGGTGATGCCTCCGGCCCGTCGCCCGAGAATGGCGAAATGGTCGCCGTGCATTATGAAGGCCGCCTCGCCGAGACCGGCGAGCTGTTCGACAGTTCCTTTGAGCGCGGTTCGCCGGAAACCTTCCCGTCGAACCAGCTGATCGAAGGCTGGGTCGAAGCGCTTGAAATGATGCGCCCCGGCGATCGCTGGATGCTTTATATCCCGTCAGAGCTCGGCTATGGCGAAATGGGCACCCCCGGCGGCCCGATCCCGCCAAATGCCCCGCTGATCTTCGAAGTCGAAATGATGGACGTGATGAAGCGCGGTTAGGCGCTGGACCAGGCGGAACACGATATGACCCTAAGTGCGGACACACTTGCCCGGATCGCCCTCGATGCCGGCAAGCTGATCATGGACATCTATGAGAGCGACTTTGCCGTCGAACAGAAGGGCGATGCCTCGCCTGTCACGGCAGCAGACCAGAAGGCCGAGACTCTGATCCTCGCAGCGCTGGCCAAGGCCGATCCGACGCTCATGGTCATCGCCGAAGAAGAAGCCAGCGAAGGACGCGTTCCCGAGCATGGCCACCGCTTCGCCCTCGTCGATCCGCTCGACGGCACCCGTGAATTCGTCAGCCGGAATGGCGAATTCACGGTCAATATCGCCATCATCGAACATGGCCGCCCGGTCATGGGCGTTGTGTACGCGCCCGCGAAAAGCCGCCTGTTCGTTGCCGAAAGCCACAATTCCGGCTGGCAGGCCGAGGCGGCGCCCGGCGCGGATGTTCCGGCAGAGCGCCGTCCGCTCCGGATTCGTCCCTGCCCGGAGGCTGGCGTCACCGCCATCGCGTCGAAATCCCACCGCACACCGGAAACTGATCTCTGGCTCGACAAGCACAAGGTCAACGAGACGCTGGGTGCCGGGTCATCGCTCAAGTTCTGCCTCATTGCAGCGGGCGAAGCTGATCTCTACCCCCGTATGGGCCGCACGATGGAGTGGGACACCGCTGCTGGTCAGGCCGTGGTCGAGGCCGCTGGCGGACGCGTTCTCACCGAGGAGGGCACGCCGCTCCTCTATGGCAAGCGCGAGCGCGGCTACGACAATCCGCACTTCATCGTCTATGGCGACGTGACACCCTGTTGAGCGTCCCTCTCGATTAACAGACGCAAATCTGCCAAGGAACGAGCAGGGAGATGCAGCGCATGGCACGGCAATATTTCGGAACTGACGGCATTCGCGGCCGGGTAAACCAGCAGCCGATGACGGCTGAAACCGCGCTCCGGCTCGCCATCGCCGCAGCGCGCACCTTCGCGCCGGACGGAAAAGGCACGGTCGTGATCGGTCGCGACACACGCAGGTCCGGGGAGATGATCGAGGCCGCCCTCGTTGCCGGCCTCACCAGCATGGGCCTCACCCCCCTGCTCGCCGGTATCGTACCCACCCCTGCCGTCGCCATGACCACACGCACGACAAGCGCCTGTTTCGGTCTGATGGTCTCAGCTTCGCACAACAAGTACGAAGATAATGGCATCAAACTATTCAGCCCCGACGGCCTGAAATTCGACGATCCGACCGAAGAAGCGCTCGAAGCGGCCATGGCTGGCGCGTTCAATGCCAGTTTTGCGCCGCCCGAGACGATCGCCACACCGCAGCGCATGGTCGGCGTCGGTGACGACTATGTCCGCAGCTGCCTCGCAACGGTCAGTTCAGGCAGCAAGATCAAGGGCATGAAGGTCGTGCTGGATTGCGCCCATGGGGCCGGCTTTGAAACCGCGCCGGAAGCCCTGCTGCATTGTGGCGCCGACCTGACGGTCATCGGCGCCGGTCCCGACGGAATAAATATCAATGCCGGATACGGATCGACTGACACCGGGGCGCTGAAAGCCGCCGTACTGAATTGCGGCGCAGATATCGGCCTTGCTCTCGACGGCGATGCTGACCGGGTCATCGTGGTGGATGAAACGGGCACCGAAATCGACGGCGACCAGGTCATGGCGCTGATCGCACGGGAACTGCATGCAACCGGTCGCCTCAAGGGTGGCGGTATCGTGTCCACGGTCATGTCGAACATGGGCCTCGACCAGTATCTCCAGTCACTCGGCCTGACTCTGTCGCGCACGCGCGTCGGCGACCGCTATGTCGGCGAACACATGCGGGCCCACGGTTTCAATTTCGGTGGCGAGCCGTCCGGCCACATCATCCTGTCGGATGTTTCGACCACCGGAGACGGCCTGCTCGCCGGCCTGCACGTACTCTCCGTGCTCGCAGAGAGCGGCCAGAAAATGTCGGCGCTGGCCCGTGTGTTCGAACCGGCACCGCAGGAACTCGTCAACATCCGCTATGCAGGCGCCAATCCAATGGACAGCGCCCGCGTGAAAGCTGCCCTGGCCGAAGCGGAATCCCTGATGGGCTCGCGCGGCCGTATGGTCGTGCGAAAATCCGGCACCGAGCCCCTGATCCGCGTCATGGCCGAAGCGCTTGAAGCTGACCTGATGCAGCAGGCCCTCCAGCTTGTTGTCGGTGCGGTGAAAGCCGAAGCCTGAACCGGCCGCATCGCGCCAGGCCAGTCCGCGCGCGGATAGATTATCCCAGCCCTGATCGGCGCGCCTTAAATCCTTGTCAGGGTTTTCCAGCTAGATTTCCCTCCACTCGGGAGGGTTTCTAGATGACGTTTGATGCCCGCGGGGGCAAGGATCAAGCGCGTGGCAGCACCGCCATATTCGCACTCACGACCTTCGCGGTCGTAGGCGGAGTGTTTTTCCTTGCCCTGAACTTTCCCGGCACGCCCAAATCCGGCAAGGCCGGACAGAAAGCGGAAATAATTGTCGCTACTGCAGACACGGGCCCCGCTCGCATGCCCGCGGGCCTCACGTCCAGGCCGGCAAAAGCCTATTTCGAAACGCTCACCCGCATTGATCCCGGCGCGTCAGCCAGTCTCGAAAAACGCCTCGCCAAAGCCGGTCGGCGCCCGCAGGCTGAGCAGGCCGAGATCGTCTTCGATCACGCCGCAGCCCTGCTGAAGGACCACGCAGCAGACCTTGCCCGGGCCGATACGCGCCATCTCGACAAAATTCTCACAATGACCCGCAACCGCCTGAAGTCTGCGTCCCATACCGGCAACGCCTGGTGCCAGGGCAGCAGGTACGCCGGTCTCGACCCGTCCCTCCTTGACGACAAGACCGCGCTTAATCAGGAACTCAAGATGCTGGAAGAGCCGCTGCGCGATTATGGCTTCGAACTGGTGACGCACCTCCTCGTCGCGATCGAGGATGCCCAGATCCATCCGGTCGCCCGCGGCGCCCTCACCCATACCGACAAGGCCGCCATGCAGGGCGTCGTCATGTCCATGGTGTCCGATCCGCAGGTCATGCCCCTTCTGATGGCCGCCCAGACCGGCACCGATTCACGCGATCTCGTCAGTTCGCTCAATGTCTGCGATCTCGGCGCAACCGCCGCTTCGGCGCTCAAGACCCTGCCCCAGGACACCAAGGGCCGCGCCTTCGCCGACCTCATACGCCAGCTGGAACTTGGCGGATTTGACCTCGCCGGCCTCTCCCGGTTCTAGGCGTCCCGCCGCGCGACGCCTGACTGTCCGAGGCGCCATTCCAGCACATCCAGCCGGTCCTGGCCGAAAAACGCCTCGTCCTCGAACACCATCAGCGGAACGCCCCAATGGTGCGGGTCCTGCGCGGCCTGGTTCTCGGCAATCACGGCGTCGAGGCGCGCCGTCTCGGCCTGCTCACGCCGGTCAAGCTCGGCAAGGTCGAAGCCCGCGCGCGCTGCAGCCTCCGCCAGCGCCGTGCCGACCGTCCATGCCCCGCCGGACCAGATCAGGGTCGAGACCTCGTCCATGAAGGCCCAGCCTTCGGCATCGCCCGCTTCGCAGGCCAGGATGCCCAGCCGTGTCAGCCGGTGGATATGCGGCTGGTCGGGCGAAATCTGCCGCGTCTGCATGTTCATCACGACCGGGTCCGGGTCGAGCCGTCCGAAGGGCAGGTCGAGGAACTGGGCCAGGCGCACGACATCCTTCAGCAGGTAAGGCACCCATTGCGGTCGGATCTCCGAAAAGAATTCCGGCGTGCGGATGGCGATCGGATAGACCGGGCGCGGTCGCACCCTGACATCCCATGTCCCCGGCATCGCCCGCAGGCGCTTTGTTGCGAGATAGGAATAGGGAGAGCGGAACGACCAGTAGACATCAACAGTTTTCATGAATCGGAGTGTGGCCTCTGGTTTGTGCCTTCACAAGACCGGAATTCGCTCCCATCTTGCGGCCATGGCGCTCGACGATTCCTTTCGGCAATTCCTCGACCGGTTCCAGATACCGGACCTCACCCAGCTCGACTGGAAGCATTCGACCGACAAGCTCCGCCAGCAATTCTATGTCGCCAGCCGGGCCATCGAGCGCGACGCACCCGAAATGGCCGACATATCGCTCCTCAAGGTCGCTGGCGCCGACGGCCCGCTCAGGGCGCGCCTCTACACGCCGCTCGGCGCCGGCATTCCGCCCGGTCCCGGCATCGTCTTCTTCCATGGCGGCGGCTTCATGCTCGGCGACCTCGACAGCCATGACATGGTCTGCAAGCGCCTCGCTGAAGGCGCCCGCTGCCGGGTCATCGCCGTCGATTACCGCCTCGCGCCCGAACACGCCTTCCCGGCGGCGCATGAGGATGCCCTCGCTGCCTGGACATGGATCGTCGCCAATGCGGCGAAACTCGGTCTCGACCCGGAGCGCCTCGCCGTCAGCGGCGACAGTGCCGGCGGCAATCTCTCGGCCTATCTGGCGCAGGAGATGAACCGCACCGGCGGCCCGCGCCCGGCTTTCCAGCTCCTGCTTTACCCGCTGGTCCAGTTCGTCGACATCCGCGCCAAGAAGATGAGTTTCCAGGAAGGCGGCTTCTTCATTTCGGCCAACCTGTTCGAATATTTCCGCGACAGCTACATCACCGACGAGAGCCAGCGCATGGACGTGCGCGTGTCGCCCTTGTTTGCCGGGCCGGACGCCTTCAAGGGCCTGCCGCCGGCCCACTTCGTCCTATGCGGCTGGGATCCGCTCAAGGATGAGGGCCTCGCCTATGCCGACAAGATGGCCAGTTTCGGCGTCCGCGTGACCGTGCGCGAGCACCCCGGCATGGTCCACGGCTTCATGAACATGACCGCCCTGTCCGACACGGTTCGCCTGGCGATCCGGGACGCCGGTCACGTCGTCGGCAAGGCGCTCGGCGCCGTCTGATTCACCTGTAGATACCCTTGGGTAACCCTCCGTTGCATTTTTGCGACGGTCGCCGGCAAACGCTTCGATTTTGTCTGACCCCCCTTTCTCCACAGGCCGGTTAGGCCTTATGGAGCAACAGCACCCACCCTCCTCCCAGAGCCTTCGGGTGCCTACGAAAACTTGTATAATCCAGAGGAAACACAGAATGAGATTCAAGAAAATGCTGGCTTTGTCAGCATCCGTGCTCGTGTTCGCCACAAGCGCAGCCATCGCCCAGGAACAGGAAGCCGCACCAGAGCGTGAAAACGCCATCGCCCGCGTCCTTGGAACCGTCACCGTTACCGCCACCAAGAAGGCCAATGTCGAAAACGTGCAGGACGTGCCTGTCGCCGTCACCGCGTTCAACAGCGAAACGCTGGATGCGCTCAAGGTCAACGACCTGCAGAGCCTCAGCTACTCCACCCCGAACGTCTCGCTTGAAGATGTCGGCACGTCGAAAGGCACCGCGAACTTCTCGATCCGCGGCCTCGGCATCAACTCGTCCATCCCCTCGATCGACCCAACCGTCGGCGTCTTTGTCGATGGCGTCTATATCGGCGTGAACTCGGGCGTCGTGCTCGACCTGTTCGACCTCGACAGCGTTGAAATCCTGCGCGGCCCACAAGGCCTGCTGTTCGGTCGCAACACGACCGGCGGCGCTGTCCTGATCAATACGGGCAACCCGACTGACGATTTCCACTACAAGGCACGCGCCACGATCGAAACGCCGATCGACGATGGTCGCGGCGGTCCGAACACGACCCTCCAGGCCACGGTTTCCGGCCCGCTCATCGAAGACAAGCTGAACGGCAAGCTCGGCATCTATCACAATTTCGATGACGGCTATTTCGAGAACCTCGCCACCGGCGACAATCTCGGTGAAGCCCACACGACCATCGTGCGCGGTGCGCTCGAATGGATGCCGACCGACGCCCTCACCTTCCTCGGCAAGGTCGAAAACTTCCAGACCAATTCCGATGGCCCCAACGGCCAGAACCGTGGCTTCTACGACCGTGGCAGCTTCGATATCGCGATCAACAATCCGGGCTTCCTGGATAACGACATCACGTTCGGCTCGCTGCGCACGGATCTTGATGTCGGCTTCGGCAATGGCACAATCACCAATGTCATTGGTTACCGCGAAGTCGATTCCACGACCAGCGCCGACATTGATGCAACGCCACTCACCCTGTTCCACTCGGGTTCCGAATTCACCCAGGAACAATTCTCCGAAGAGCTGCGCTATTCCGGCACGTTCGACCGGGCAGACGTCACCGTCGGTGGCTTCTACTTCACCCAGGAAATCGCCTATACCGAACGCCGCGACCTGCCGACCACCCGTCCGGTCGGCTTCCCGGCCAGCCTCGACTGGGAATTCAATGGCGGCGGCCGCCAGGACCATACGGTTTATGGCATCTTCGGCCAGGTCGACTATGACTTCACCGAAAAGCTGACCGGTATCTTCGGCCTGCGCTACGGCTATGAAGAGAAGGACGTGGACATCACCTATGTGCGCCCGCGCCCCAATTGCTCCATGGTTGATGAAACCTGCCCGACCACGGGCACCAACCCGTACATTGCCGGCGAGCCAAACGGCTTCTCCGACAAGGACGACTGGAGCGAAGTGACGCCAAAGATCGGCCTGCAATACTTCCACACCGACGACACCCAGTTCTACGGCACCTACACCAAGGGCTTCCGTTCGGGTGGCTACAACTTCCGCATCACGAACGCCCTCGCGTTCGAAGCGCTCTTCCCGGCAACGGATTCGCGCGCCTTTGATGCCGAAAAGGTCGACAGCTTCGAGATCGGCATGAAGCACACCACGTCTGACGGCCGCGGCCAGCTCAATGCTGCCGTGTTCCTGAACGACATCAAGGACATGCAACGCGAGCTGAATCTCTCGTCGCCAACCTCCGGTGTGGCCCAGACGATCATCAACACAGCCGATGCCGACATCTACGGTTTCGAGCTTGAAGGTCGTTACGCTCTCACCGATTCGCTTCTCGTCACGGCCAACCTGGGCCTGATCGATGCCGAATACAGCAAGGTCATCTATGACATCTCGGGTGACGGCGTTGTGGACGGCGCGGATCTCGATCTCTCCCTGCCCCGCGTGCCGGAAGCGACTTACGGCGTCTCGGTCATTCACGATTACGACATGGCCGACCGTGGCTCGCTCGTATCGCGCCTGACCTTCCAGCACCGCGACAAGAACGCATTCACCGATAACAATTTCGGTTGGATGAGTGCTGCGGACCAGCTGGATGCGAACCTGACCTGGAACACGCCAATGGATGGCGTCTCCGTGTCCCTGTTCGGCAAGAACCTGATCGACGAATCGATTGCTGGCGGCGACACGCAAGTGCCGTTCGGCGGCACACTGGCCGGCTTCGCACCAGGTGGTGCGAGCAATTCGACCGGCGTCGACGTGCCGTTCGCGAACGATCCGTCAATCGGCACATTCTCGCCGCTGCAAAAGGGTCGCCTGATCGGTATCGAGTTCACGATCAGCCGCTAGGCTTTTCAGACCTCATCTCCAAAAGGAAAGGGCGGCCCTTGGGCCGCCCTTTTTATTTGTCTGCAATCTGGACGCTGGACTATTTGCCCGTGCCGCCAAAACGCTTGGTGAAGCTGATCTTGAACGTACGACCGAATGGGTTGTGCGTGTAGGGATCGTAGTTCACGTCGAAGGCCGCGAATGGCGGATCTTCGTCCGTCACGTTGACCACGGAGAGACCGATATCCAGGTCCAGCGGGGTCGACTGCCAAGTGTAGAACAGGTCGAACGTCGTCTGGCTGTCAATCTTCTCACCGACACCGCCACGGGCGGCCGCCGCGCGTTCGTCCTTGTAGCTGTCAATGTGGCGCATGACGGCCCGGAAGTTGTGATCCCCGACGCCGTAATTGGCAAAGAGGTTCGCTTTCCATTGCGGCATGGACCGGGTGAAGTTACCCCGGTTGAACTGGCCGACATAGTCACCACCACCGATGGCCACACCCTCCACGAAGTAAGGATCAACATCATACTCGATGACGTAGGTGGCATCCGCGCCAATTGCGAATTCACCGCCATTGGTCATGTCCCAGCTATTCTGCAAGCGTAGGTCCAGACCGGACGTCTTAATGTCTGGTCCATTCGTCACGTTCGTACGGACACGTGAGATCGTTGCTGCCGTCGGTGCCAACGGATCGTTGAACGTAATACGCGACAGGATGGCATCATCATCCGTGGTCGCCGTGGCCAGTGCGGCAACGGCTGCGTTCACAATATTCGCCTGCTCTTCAACAATGACCGGATCGGAGAAGTCGAAATTGTAATAGTCGAGCGAGGCAAAGAAGTTGCCCATCTCATAGATGCCGCCAAGATTGAAGCTGAACGCCGACTCCGGCTTCAGGTCCGCATTGCCGAACGTGTCGACCGCCTTGAATGCCGACGCCGCAGAGATGAACTGTAGCGATGTACCAACGCCACCCAACTGGTTCAGCGTTGGACCCTTGAACGAGGTCTGGGCCGAGCCACGAAGGGCAAAATTGTCGCTGAGAGTCCACTTGGCTGCCACTTTCGGATCGAAAGTCGAGCCAATGTCGCCACCATAATCCTCGTAACGAACAGCCGCCTGGATATCGACATTGTC
Source organism: Hyphomonas sp. (assembly GCF_037969335.1). Classification (GTDB taxonomy): domain Bacteria; phylum Pseudomonadota; class Alphaproteobacteria; order Caulobacterales; family Hyphomonadaceae; genus Hyphomonas. The sequence goes on from NZ_JBBKXE010000113.1 coordinate 10,813, forward strand.
GAATAGCGGAATCTGCAATTCGCCGAAGATAGCATAGATCGTCTGGTCTTCGTCAGCCGGTGTCGTACCGGCAAGGAACGAGTAGGGACCCGTGCCGCCGGGTCCCGGCGTTATGGTCAGGTCGGTGAGCGCCGATGGCTCGACCTTGTAGCTTTCGCGGCGAACCTGGACACCACCAGCCCAGCCGACGCTTCCGCCCGCAGCCTGAACATTGCTCTGGCCTGAGAAGACACCATCAAAGACCAGCAGGTCTGTATTGGCGATCGTCAGGCTTGGGTCTGTGATCCAGTCTGCCAATGTGACCGAGTTTTCAAGTCCGGAAACATAGTTCGGGTTGGCTGTACCCGTGACAGCGTTCGCAGGAATGGCGTTAGAGAACGGGTTGTAATATTCACACCCGCCCGAACCGGCCGCAAGCGAGCCGGCATAGCCAGCCACCCAAGGCTGGGTTCCAGTTGCAGGGTCGAAACCCGTGTTCGGATCGACACAAACACCGTAACCGCGCAGGGCTGCCGTCAGGCCTGTGATATACGTGTCATTAGTCGAGCGTTCGCTCTCGGTTGCCGAATAGCTAAGCGCGGCATCATAGTGAACACCATTGTCGAAGTCGCCAATATAGGAGCCGGACAGACGGTAGGTTTCGCTCTTGCGATAACCCTCCTGCGCGCCGCCCGTAACTGGGAAACCACCCCAACCGAACGAACGACCAATAAAGAGGGCGCCGACAGATGCGGCCGGGAACGCGCCGGGATTGTCAGCAACATATTGCTGGAAACCTGGGGCGCTCGCCGGCACAAACTGGTTCAGCAGTGCCTGTGGTGGATAAGAAGGCGATGTCTTCCAGCTTGGAACATCCGAAGACGCATAAAGCGCCTCAAGGTGCACTGCTGCGCCATTCGACAGGTTGCGGTTATACTCGGAGAAGATCTGGAACCGTTCTTCTTCTTCAACCAGGTTGTCGAATTGCGTGAACTGGAAACGGCAGGTGCCGGAAACAATCAGGCCACCTACGTCTTCGCAACCCGTATCATTTGTGGGGCCCTGAATTGGGGAAACTGCCCCCCCAACAACGCCGAGCGGAACATAATAGCCGGGGTTGGAAAGCGACGACCAACCACCAACCGGGTTGTCGGCATTTGGCAGGACCGCCCAGTCTTTTTCGTTCAGCGCGACTTCGGTACGCTTGTTGTAGCCAACTGAGGTCACCCAGCTGAAGTTCTGGCCTTGCAGTCCATAAGCACCCGAAAGGTCGTAGTCGCCATCGGAACCATCGAACTGAGAGTACGAGCCACCAACTTCAAACCCGTCGAGGTCGCGATTGGTGATGAAGTTCACGACGCCAGCAATGGCGTCCGAACCGTACAGCGCCGCAGCGCCGTCTTTCAGCACTTCGATCCGGCCAACAGCAGCGGTCGGGATATTGTTCGTGTCGACGAAGAGCTGAGCCTGCTCACCGATCGAGTAAGGGTGGTATGTCTGGCGGTGACCGTTGATCAGCACCAGTGTCCGTGCAGGGCCAAGGCCACGCAGGTTGATGTTCGACGTGCCTTCCAGGCCGTTCGAAGCGAACTGGTTGGTCTGGCCGTCAACACCCGAAGACGGGCCGAGGTTACGGATCAGTTCCGTGATCGAAGGTTGGCCTTCGAGTTTCAGGTCGCCCGCCGTCAGCACGTCAACAGGAAGGGCAGCGTCTTCCGGCGTGCCCTGGATGAATGAACCGGTCACAGTGACCGTCGTCAGCTTGCGCTCGGATTCACTCGCTTCCTGCGCAAACGCCGGCAGGGCGGTCGTAAGCGCAAGAGCAGACGCCCCCAGCACCAATCTTGTGGTTAATCTCATTTGGTTTCCTCCGTTTATACCTGTGACGTCCCCCGGATTATGGTTCCGGATGTATCCCTCACTGGTCTGTAACCTTAGCCACATGCTGACGCAGCGATAGGGACGACCTATGCTGCACTGCAATATCGCAATCCTGCTATGCATTCGCGCAAACCTGTTGCGCAAGCCGCTGAAATCAGGTCAAAAATGAATGGATGTTGCGTGAATTCCCCTCCCCTGCCCCGTTTCTTGCGCTGGCAGATCATTTCGCAGATGCGGTAGAACCGGCCCATTTTCCTTCCGAAGTGTTGCGCTTTCGCAACCGTCGCTGGGCAAACGCCGTCGGCCTCGGCGATCTCGACGATGCCCAATGGCTCAGCCACTTTTCGCGATTCGAGTCGCTGCCCGGCAACCTGCCCCAGCCGCTCGCCATGCGGTATCACGGCCACCAGTTCGGCACGTACAATCCCCAGTTGGGAGATGGACGCGGATTTCTCTCCGCACAGGTGCGCGACCGCACCGGCCGCCTGCTCGATCTCGGCACCAAGGGTTCTGGCCAGACTCCCTGGTCGCGTCAGGGCGATGGCCGGCTGACCCTCAAGGGCGGCGTCCGCGAAATCCTTGCCGCAACCTATCTCGAAACGCTCGGCGTCCACACATCCAAGGCGTTCAGCCTGGTCGAGACGGGCGAACAATTGCATCGCAATGACGAGCCGTCGCCGACCCGTGGCGCGGTGCTCGTGCGCCTCTCGGAAAGCCATATTCGCTTCGGCACCTTCCAGCGCGCCGCCTATCTCAATGACCGCGAGGGCCTCGTCAGCCTGGTCGATTATTGCGTCGCCCAGTTCCATCCCGGCGCCGACGCACCCGACATGGCCACCAAGGCGGTGAACCTGCTCGGCCACATCACGCGCGCCACCGCCAGCATGATCGGACAATGGATGGCCGCCGGCTTTGTCCACGGCGTCATGAATACCGACAATTTCAATGTGACCGGCGAGACCTTTGATTTCGGCCCGTGGCGCTTCCTGCCCGTGTCCGACCCGAACTTTACCGCCGCCTATTTCGATCAGAACGGCCTCTACCGCTTCGGCCGCCAGCCAACCCAGGGCGCCTGGGCGCTGCAACAGCTCGCCTCCGCCCTCCTGCCGCTGGCCGAGGCTGACGATCTCGCCCGGGGCCTCGCGCCCTATGAAGCCGCCTACCAGCAAGCCTTCGCCGCCCACACGCATTTGCTGCTCGGCCTCGCCGGCTCCGGCGACCTGCGCAATGACCTCACCTTCCTGCAGGGCCTCTATGGCTGGATGACCACCAGCGGCGCGTCCTGGCCGCAAACCTTCTTCGATCTCTATGGCGGCGCTGCCAGCGAGGCACGCATGAAGGCCTCGCCCCAGGCCGCGCTCTACGAGACCTCCGACTTCGCCCCCGTGCGCGATACACTCGCCGCCCGCACACCGACCCACGCAGACCGGCTGTCCCATCCCTACTTCCAGGCCGCCGCCCCGGTTGTCCTCCTGATAGAGGATGTCGAATCCCTTTGGGCGCCGATTGCCGAGCGCGATGACTGGTCCGCCTTCGACACTAAGATGGCCCACCTCGAGGCTGCCCGCACAGCGCTTGCGCCCTGAGCCAATTTGCGGTCCTAACACCCCCTTGCCACCCCCCTGCCACCCCCTTTGCGAGGCCCCGCCATGATCG
>NZ_JBBKXE010000114.1:0-4638 GCF_037969335.1 Hyphomonas sp.
AACGCCTCTTGCTTGATCTGCCAGCTTTTTGCCGCATGGGTTTTCTGTTCGGGCGAGCGGGCATCGACCTTGTCGCAATCGAAGCCCTTTATCGTGCGGAATTCATCATCGCGGGCGGCGATGGTGAGGTCGCCAAAGGCGCCGCTTGCGGCAGACCAGCCGATCACCGAGGGCGCGTTTGTGCGGATACCAAATTGGGCCGTACCGGTGTCATCCACCACTTGCTTGACGCCGGCGACCGTCATCGTTTCGCCGGGCGCAGCATGGCAGATGACAAGGCCACCCTGTTTGAGGGCGCCGTCGCAGGCCGGGTGGGCAGACGTTGCGGATCGGATTTCGTCGGAGGCAGGCGTTTGTGCACACGCTCCTGAACACATCACGACCGCGAGCAGGAGTTCGCGCAGCATCATCCTTGTGCGGGAATCATCCGGGTGCCTGCGGCTGCGGCGTCCCAATAAGCCTCTTGCAGGTCGACGCTCCAATAGCGCAGGGCCTGAAGGGGAATCTTGCGGCCCGTCACGGCACACACAACAAAATCGCCGGGTGCAAGCACCTGGACATCGGCATCAAGGTAGCGAAGCCGTGCTTCGCCCGCTTGTCGGTTTGATCGGGTCAACATCCCGCCACCATGCCCGATCCGCGCGGAAAAGAAAAGGTGCAGCGAACAGGAAGTTTCCGCTTTGTTCTGGAGAACAAACATGGTACATACAGAACATGGACGGCAATAGGGGGCCTTGCCAAACTGACCCCGGTAGTGGACCTAAGGAGACGACTCATGGCCAAACCAGCGCTTCAACTTGTGGATAAGGAATCCGGTGTGGATAAGCAGAAGGCTCTTGAAACGGCTCTAGGTAATATTGAACGCGCGTTCGGCAAGGGATCGGTGATGCGCCTCGGTGATCGCAAGGTCATGGATATCGAGGCGGTTTCGACCGGTTCGCTGGGGCTCGACATCGCGCTGGGCATTGGCGGCATTCCACGCGGTCGGATCATCGAGATCTACGGCCCGGAAAGCTCGGGCAAGACGACGCTGGCCCTGCACTGTGTGGCCGAAGCGCAAAAGAATGGCGGCGTATGCGCCTTCGTTGATGCCGAGCACGCGCTCGACCCGGTCTATGCCGGCAAGCTGGGTGTGGGGCTGGACGACCTCCTGATCTCGCAGCCTGACACAGGCGAACAGGCACTTGAGATTGCCGACACGCTGGTGCGCTCCGGCGCAGTGGAATTGCTGGTCATCGACTCGGTGGCCGCGCTCACCCCGCGCGCCGAACTTGAAGGCGAGATGGGCGATTCCCTTCCCGGCCTGCAGGCACGCCTGATGAGCCAGGCCCTGCGCAAGCTCACCGGTTCGATCTCGAAATCGAAATGTACCGTCATCTTCATCAACCAGATTCGTCACAAGATCGGCGTCATGTTCGGCAGCCCGGAAACGACGTCCGGCGGTAATGCGCTGAAATTCTATGCCTCGGTCCGTCTCGACATCCGCCGCATCGGCCAGATCAAGGAACGTGATGAGGTCATCGGCAACCAGACACGCGTCAAAGTGGTCAAGAACAAGGTGGCCCCGCCGTTCCGGCAGGTCGAGTTCGACATCATCTATGGCGAAGGCATTTCCAAGACGGGCGAGCTGATTGACCTCGGGGTCAAGGCTGAAGTCGTCGAGAAATCCGGCTCCTGGTATTCCTACAAGGGTGAGCGGATGGGCCAGGGGCGCGAGAAGACCCGCGCCTTCCTCAAGGAAAACCCCGCCATGGCCGACGAGATCGAAGATCTGATTCGCCGCAATGCGGGCCTCCTTGCCGACGAACTCCTCACGGCCGGCATGGAAGCCGGCAAGGATGACGATGTCGAACCGGACGCCGCTGAAGGCTAATCGGCTCTGTTTTTTACCCCGAACGACCCGAAAACGGGGCGTTCGGGGCCCAGTTTGCAGCCAGGTCTCTCACCTGAACTTGTCTCTTTGTGGCGCACCCGGCTTGGCGCGCCGCAAAGGGACCTTTATATCGCCGGTTGGAACCGGCGCGGGACTGCCCTCGTCGCACATGAATAATTTCGGCTAGGACACTGCCCATGACCGGCGTCAACGATATCCGCGAAGCCTTCCTTTCCTTCTTCGAGAAGCAGGGACACACGCGGCGCGCCTCTGCGCCCCTCGTGCCGCAGAATGATCCGACCCTGTTGTTCGTCAATGCGGGCATGGTGCCATTCAAGAACATTTTCACTGGGGCTGAGACGCCATTCGCCCCGCGCGCCACCACGTCGCAAAAGTGCGTCCGGGCCGGTGGCAAGCACAATGATCTCGACAATGTCGGCTATACGGCGCGTCACCACACATTCTTTGAAATGCTGGGCAATTTCTCGTTCGGCGATTATTTCAAGGAACAGGCGATTGTCTATGGTTGGGACCTGGTCACGAAACAGTTCGGGCTCGACCCGAAGCGCCTGCTGGTAACCGTCTATGCCGAGGATGACGAGGCCGCATTGCTCTGGAAGAAGGTGGCCGGCCTGTCCGACGACAGGATCATCCGCATCAGCACATCGGACAATTTCTGGTCGATGGGCGATACCGGCCCTTGTGGCCCGTGCTCGGAAATCTTCTACGACCATGGCGACAAGATTGCCGGCGGCCCTCCCGGCAGCCCGGATGAGGATGGCGACCGCTTCATCGAGATATGGAACCTGGTATTCATGCAGTTCGACCAGTCCGCTGACGGATCGCGCAAGCCCTTGCCCAAACCGTCGATCGATACGGGCATGGGTCTTGAGCGCATCGCGGCTGTCATGCAGGGCGTCCACAACAATTACGAGATCGACCTTTTCGCAAACTTGATCAAGGCCGAAGAAGACCTCTACGGCGAGAAGGCTGCAGGCGACCATCTGGCCTCCTTCCGCGTGATCGCGGACCATCTGCGCACGTCAGCTTTCCTCATCGCCGATGGCGTGCTGCCGTCGAATGAGGGACGCGGCTATGTCCTGCGCCGCATCATGCGCCGCGCCATGCGCCATGGTCACTTGCTCGGCGCCCGCGAACCGATGATGCACCGCCTCACGCCGGCCCTGATCGGTGAAATGGGCAAGGCCTATCCGGAACTGGGCCGCGCGAAAGCCGCGATCGAATCCGCCCTCGAACAGGAAGAGTCCCGCTTCCAGCGCACGCTCGGCCGTGGCCTGTCCCTGCTCGACGAGGCAACGACCGGCCTTGGCGAGGGTGATGCGCTATCGGGTGACACCGCCTTCCGGCTGTATGACACGTTCGGTTTCCCGCTCGACCTGACGCAGGACATCCTGCGGGCGCGCGGAATGTCGGTCGATACGGCCGGTTTCGACGCGGCGATGGACGTCCAGCGCGAAGGGTCGCGCAGCGCGGGCTTCTCGTCCGGTGATGCCGCGACCGATGACATCTGGTTCGCGGTGCGCGAAAAATCCGGTGCCACGAAATTCGGCGGGTATTCAGCCATAGAAGGCCAGGGCAAACTCGTTGCCATCGCGGCGGGCGGTGCGCTGGTCGATACGCTCCAGCCGGGTGCAGCCGAACTCGTGTTCGATGCTACGCCTTTCTATGCCGAGAGCGGTGGTCAGGCCGGTGACCATGGCGAGATCACGTTCGATGGCGGCGCGCGCTTCATCGTCCGTGATGTGCAGAAACGGGCCGGCGATGTGAACGTCCATATTGGTGAACTCGTCAGCGGCTCGGCCAAGCTCGGTGCGAAGGCGAAACTGCATGTCGACGCGACGCGGCGCCGGGCCATCATGGCGAACCATTCGGCGACCCACCTGCTGCATGCGGCCTTGCGAAATGTGCTCGGCGAGCATGTCACGCAGAAGGGCTCGCTGGTTGAAGCGGATCGCCTGCGGTTTGACTTCTCGCATGGTGCGCCGGTGACGGCAGCGGAACTTGAAGCCATCGAGGACCAGGTCAATGCGGTGATCCGCCAGAATGCCGCGACAGACATCAAGGTGACCACGCCGGAGAAAGCTATCGAGGCCGGGGCGCTGGCGCTGTTTGGCGAAAAGTACGGTGATGAAGTCCGCGTCCTGTCGATGGGCAAGGGCGACGGCAAGGCCTATTCGGTTGAGCTCTGCGGTGGTATTCATGTCGAGCGCTCGGGCGATATTGCCGTGTTCGTGATCACGTCGGAAGGCGGCGTATCTGCTGGCGTCCGCCGGATCGAGGCGGCCACGGGCGCCGAGGCGCTGAGTTATCTCAAGGGCCGCGCAAGGATTGCCGAGGATCTCGCCGAGAGCCTGAAAGTGCCGCTGAAGGATGTGCCGCGCAAGGTCACCGTCCTGACGGAAGAACGCCGCGCGCTGGAGAAGGAACTGGCCGATGCCAAGCGCAAGCTGGCCATGGGCGGCGGTGGCGGCGCGCCCGCCGGGCCGGAAGTGATCAATGGCGTGAACCTGATCGCGCGCGTCGCTGAAGGCGTCGGCGGCAAGGATTTGCGTGCGCTGGTCGACGAGGCCAAGGCGAAGATCGGTTCGGGCGTCGTGGCCTTTGTCGGCGTGGCCGATGGCAAGGCCGGCGTGGCGATTGGCGTCACGGCGGACCTCACCGCGAAATATTCGGCGGTGGACCTTGTGAAAGTGGCTGCCGGCGCACTGGGCGGCCAGGGCGGTGGCGGGCGCCCGGACATGGCG
>NZ_JBBKXE010000115.1:0-19472 GCF_037969335.1 Hyphomonas sp.
CTTGCGCGCGGGCCGCGCCCGGGCAGACGCGCCGTCCGCCCACACCCGGCTGCCCCGGGAGAATGTCCCGGACGCCGGAGACGGAATGCATGCAGGATGGCGACACACACGCGAATCCCTTCAGAAGCACGTGCCATGGCCATGCATATTCGCACGTTCAGGGAAGCAGACCGCACGGCGTTGCTGGCATTGTGGGAGGCGTGCGCGCTGACACGGCCCTGGAATGATCCGGGCCGGGATGTGGATCTCTGCCTGGAATCCCGGGAATCGACGCTCCTGGTGGGCACGAAGGATGACCGTCTCGTGGCCAGCGTCATGGCCGGCTCCGATGGCCACCGGGGCTGGATCTACTATCTGGCCGTTGACCCGAACGCGCAGGACCGGGGCCACGGCCGTGAAATGATGGCAGAGGCCGAACTCTGGCTGGCAGGGCGCGGCGTGCCAAAGGTCCAGCTCATGGTGAGAGGCGGGAACACGGCCGCGTCGGACTTCTATGCGGCTCTTGGCTATGAGGCCCAGGATGTGACGGTGATAGGCAAATGGATCCGGTCAGACCCCGAGGCGAGTTGAATCCCTGTATTCGCCGTGCGCCGTAAACCGGAGATGCCCCGGCCGGATGATGGGATCGATTCATGTTCCGTCATTTTGGTGATTGCGTTCTAGGCGCAGGCGCCGAGCAGGTCGCGGTATCCGCCATCGCGCAGGCGCTGCCCCTTTGCAAGCAGGCGGGCCATGGCTGACTTCATGGCATGGGACGCGCCCGTCCAGTCAGAGCCCACGCGGTGTTCGCCATGAAAGATCGTGGCCATGTCGCGATAGCTCATGCCGGCGTCATGCGCGTCAAGCGCGATCAGCGCATTGCGATAACGCAGGGCCCTGCCAGACCAGGCAGGTACCCGGCGCGGCGACTGGAATACAAAATGGGCCCGTTCGAGCGTCTGAATGAACCGGCCAGGCGATTCCAGGCCGTTCACGGAAAACTCCATCTTTACCGGCTGGGTTCCCAGGAGGGATGTCCCGCTGCACCGGACCTGTAGTGCGCGCGAGGCCCCCTTCACGCAGAGATGCTCGCGGCCATGAGCGTCGGTCAGGTGGGTCGTCCTGCACAGGCGCATACCCTTCTCGAAAATCCCGTCTGTCTCACCCGGAAGGCGGTCGCGAACGTGCACGCCAAGCATGCGCGGATAGGCCTGGCAGGACCAGAACAGGTCCGTCGAAAAGGCAGGCCGGTCCGGATTCGGGAACTTGAGGAGTCCCCAGGCCTCTGCGGCCAGGTCCGGTTCAGGCAGCCGGATCACACGGATGCCATGGCATGCGGTCCGGGCCTGCGCCCGGCTCACCCCGGCAAAGGCGTCATCCCTGAGGCCCGGATTGCGCCTTGCAAACTCCCAGGCCCAGTTTGCCCGGGACAGGCCTGCCGTATAATCATACCGGACCAGCAGGTCGCTCAACGCCTCTATTGCGCGAACACGCATATATCTGCCTCCCAGCCAGAACCAATGCACCATCCATGCCGCCTACAATCCAACAGAGTAATGAATATCAACCTAAGGGGGTATCAGAATTCTTCGGCACCGCCCTTCATGCGGGCCTGCATCCTGTCTCGCGCCCATGACCCCTCTGGCCGGAAGGCCAGTGGGAAGCATGCGGCGCGGCCCCAGCCGGCGAGCCCCCGCAGCGCGCGTGATCCCGGCAGGGGGCACGCGTGACCGGAGACGAGCCGGGCCGGTCGCATCACCTGGACACGCATCAGCGCTCTAGCCTCCCGGACAGCCCCGCGATAGCGGGCTGGGGCAGGGTGATGCGCACGCTTCCCAGAGAGGGTACGTCCTGCCTCACGATCTATCCTGGCTTCGACTAATCCATAAATGGCTGAGGATCCGGGGCCAAAGCTGTACGCGGGCCACCCCTCCGGCACCGACTATCCGGCCCGCGCCAGGGTGAATCGTCGTATTGGCCGTTGCGAGCGGCAAGCCGCCTGAGCACCCGCACACGCAATCAAAACAGTTTGAACGTCCCAACGCCATCCCCCGGTCCTGAGCGAGCGACCCACGTACCGTCCGTAGCCACTCACATCCCAGATCGCATTCAGTCGTGGCGCTATTCGGTCTCACCTCGCATCAAATGACCATTCCGGTTCCGGGATCACTCCATCAGCGAAACTCCCGAACTCACGCAATACAACAAGATCCTGTTGCCTCATCAGACTTTATGATTGCGCAGACACTGGTTCAGATATGGAATCCAATTCTTCTATGGCGCATAACCAGACATAAGGAAGTGACGGTCAAACGATGCCTCTTGGCCCCTTCGGTTCGGCGCCGACCTCCGGAATAACCGTTTGATCCCAATCGCAGAATTCAACGGCAAGTAAGGCGCGCAATTGATTGTCGCGTATCGCAAGTGAATTGCGCTAGTGAGTATTGGACCGGGGTCTGCTATGGGCTCAGACATGACGACTGGACCGCTAGCCTATATGAGCAGGATTTCGCTCGCCATCGTGCTGATGGTGATGATGGGATTCGGCTCGGCTGCCGCAGACATCCATCCGGTCGATGCCGTCGATATTGAGTGCGCGTCAGCTGATCTGGCAGCTCAGATCATCGGTTTGGAAACCCCTGATGACAAAGACAAGCCTGACCATGAGCATCACGCGCATAGTTGCGGCAGTTGTCATTTCCATATTGTCGGAACAGAAATGTATCCCTCAGTTCTCGCCCTTCAGCTGAACGGAATTTTGCGCCTGCGCGGTGAAGACTCCGCATTGCTCGCCGAGCCCATGGGCCTCTATCGACCACCGCGTGCCTAATCTGACCCGATAGCGGCGCTTCCTGCGCTGCCCGTCTGTCGTTCAGATTACCACGAGGATTTATTCTCCATGTCAAAATTCAGACAGGGTGCATTGTGCATCCTGATCGCAGCCGCCTTTGCGGGTGGTGCGATTGCCGCGCCGTGCAACGGACCCCGAGCCGATGCGCAGGTGCTTACGCCGGGCACACCGCTCACAGTCGATATCGTTCTTGAACAGGTGCGCAATGCCTCTCCCGACGTGCGCCGGGCCGCACTGGAAACGCGGGCACGAAAGGCAGATGCCCTCCAGGCGGGGCGCGCGCTCAACCCCTCCATCGGTCTCGAAGTCGAGAACTTCTCCGGATCCGGCTCGCTTTCGGCATTCGACCAGAGTGAAACAACGCTCTCGATCGAGCAGACCTTCCAGCTCGGCGGAAAGCGTACGAAGCGTCAGCAGGCTGCGCAGGCCAATGCGACGCTGGGTGCCGCTGAATGCGCTGTGATCCTGCGCGAAACGGAACTGGAAGCAGCGTTGCTGCTGTACGACCTGCTGGCGGCCTCGCAGGTTGCTGACCTGGCCGACCAGGCTGCCGATCTTGCAGACACGCTCCTTGAGACGGTGTCGAAGCGTGTGGAGGCGGGGGCCGCTGCGCCACCCGAACAATCCCGTGCGCACGCCGATGCTGCCGGCTTGCGCGCTGCCGTCTATCAGGCGCACGCAGATGTCGAGCAGAAGCGCTATGATCTGGCCGCCCTCTGGGGCAGTTCGGACCCGCAATTCGCCTTGCCCGATATCAACAGGACCGACTTGTCCGGAACACAATCGGATAGAGGCCAACAAGAGACTCACCCACAAATCGCCGCAGCCGTGGCCAGGGAGTCCGCCAGTCGGGCTGAGCGTGATGTCGCCAGAGCATCCGCAATGCCGGACATGACCCTCTCTGCAGGGATCAGGCAGTTTGAAGAGACAGGAGATAGCGCGTTCCTCTTCGGCGTCCGTGTGCCGATCCCGCTTTTCGACCAGAACCGGGACGGCGCGCGGGCCGCAGGCTATCGCGCCGATGCGGAGAGACTGAACCGGCTCGCCGTGGAAGCCAACCTGCTGGCGAGCCAACGGGCAGCCGTAGCGCAGGTGCGGGCGGCCCGCGACCGCCTCACCCTTCTGGAAAACGAAGCCTTGCCGGCTGCACGCTCGGCCTATGACGCCTCGGTCCAGGGGTACGCCGCTGGAAAGTTCGACCTCACCACCACCCTCGATGCCCGCAAGGGGCTCATCGAAGCCTCGATGGCCGTGATCGCGGCCAACCGGAATCTCAACGCCGAAAGCATACGCCTGCGAAGCATTATCGGCGCCCCCCCTTTTGATGGAGATTTCCAATGAGACAGACATTGACGCTAAAGGCGACAATCGCAGCATTGACGCTCGTTCTGGCCGCATGCGGCGCAGATGAAACCAGCGCCACTGATACATCGCACACGGAACAGAATGCGCATGGTGCGCCAGATGACGACCATGATCAGGAACCGGCTGAGGAAGGACATGATGACATTGTCAGGCTGACGGCGCAGGCAGCTGACGAAGCCGGTATTGCTGTGGAAAACGCCACAACGGGCGCCATGGGACAAACATTGAGCCTGCCGGCCGAAATCCGTTTCGACGGTGACCGGGTGGCAAAAGTATCTCCAAAAGTCAGCGGCATAATTGCCCGGCTTTATGCCAACGAAGGAGATGTGGTCGAGCGGGGTGACACGCTGGCGCTTATCACAAGCCGCGAGCTTGCAAGCCTGAAGGCAACCTGGCTGAATGCCGAGACCAGCAGGTCACTGTCGGCCAAGGCGCTGGCCCGCGAAGAGCAGCTCTGGGCGGACAAGATTACGTCGGAGGCTGACGTTCAAACAGCGCGTGCAGTATATGAATCAGCAAAAGCCGCAAGCGACGCCGCCGAGAATGAATTGCATGCGGCAGGCGTCAGCCATGCTGCCCTGGCCAGTATTGCCAATGCGGATGACGGCGACAATTCGAATGCTTACCTGACTGCGCCGATTGCCGGGACAGTCGTCCGGCGCACGGTAACCCTCGGGGAAACAGTGTCAGCTGGCGACGCCGGCGCGGATACCCTGTTCACCATCCTTGATGACAGTGTCGTGTGGGCGGATATCGCGATCTACAAGCAGGACATATCCCGCATCCGCATTGGCGCACCGGTATCCCTGAAGGGCAATGACGGAAAAGCGATCACGCAGGCGGTCGTCGCGTTCGTCCTTCCCGTCATCGACGAGAGTTCCCGGACAGCCACTGCGCGCGTCATCGTCGACAATCCTGACGGACACTTGCGTCCGGGCCAGTTCATAACCGCAGAGATCGGTGTTGGAAGTCAAAGCGACGTCCTGCGCGTTCCGCAAGATGCCGTGCAAACCGTTGAAGAGCGGGCCTCGATCTTCGTGCCTGTCGAAGGTGGCTTTGCTCCGCGACCTGTGACGACCGGCGCAAGTTCCGGGGGCTTCGTGGAGATCAGGTCAGGCCTTTCCGAGGACGAGCCTTTCGTTTCCAGCGGCGCCTTCACCCTGAAGGCCCAGCTTGAGAAAGACGCCTTTGGCGACGGACACGCACACTAGGATTCAGCACCATGATCAATTTTATGCACCGCATTTCAGGTGGACGTCTTCTGGCGGCCATCGCAGCCCTCGCCATGACGCTTGGCGGCCTGTTTGCCTTCCGGGCGCTTCCCGTTGATGCCTTCCCGGATGTCACGCCTTCGCTGGTTCAGGTTTTCACCGAAACCGAGGGGCTGGCCCCGGAAGAGGTCGAGCGATACGTTACCTATCCAATCGAAACGGCCATGTCGGGCTTGCCCAGACTCAAGAGCATGCGCTCGGTTTCCAATTTCGGCTTGTCCGTCGTCAACATCTATTTCGAAGATGGAACGGACGTCTATTTCGCCCGGCAAGTGGTCGGCGAACGCCTTGCCGAGGCGCGCGGAAACATACCGGATGGCTTCGGCGACCCCAAGATGGGGCCGATCTCGACCGGGCTTGGCATCATCCTCTATTTCAGGCTGGACGATCAAACCGGCACGCGAGACCTCGTTGAGATGCGTGAGATCCAGGACTGGATCATCAAGGACCAGCTGCAGACGTTGCCCGGCGTGACAGAAGTTCTGTCACTTGGCGGGTTCGAAAAGCAATACCAGGTCCAGCTCGATCCGGATGCCTTGCTGGCCTACGACATTCAGATTGATGACGTGATGACCGCGCTGGAGCGCGGCAACCGGACCGAAGGCGCCCAGTTCATCGAGATCGGATCAGAGCAGTTCACGGTGCGCGGGGTTGGCCTGGCGCATAGTGTTGATGATCTGTCCGAAATCGTCGTGAAAGTGGATGATGGCCGCCCTGTCAGGGTGGGTGATCTTGGAGACCTGATTGTCGGCGGCGGCGTACGACAGGGGCTCGCAACAGCCAATGGCGAAGGCGAAGTCGTCGCCGGACTTGTTCTCAAACTGTACGGCACCAACACCTCGGATGTGATTGCCCGGGTGCAACAGCGCTTTGAAGAGATCAATGCCAGCCTGCCGGAAGGGGTCGAAGCTGTGCCCTATTATGATCAGGGCACGCTGGTGAACAAGGCAGCCGCCACGGTGACAACGGCCCTGTGGCAAGGCGCCCTGCTGGTTGCCCTCGTGGTCTTCATCTTCCTCGGCGGGTGGCGGCCAAGCCTGGTTGTCGTCCTGTCCATTCCGTTTTCCGTCGGCTTCGCCTTCATCGCCATGCACGTGCTGGGCATAAGCGCCAATCTCATGTCGCTGGGCGGCGTCGCGATCGCCATCGGCATGATGGTGGATGGGGCCATCGTGATCGCGGAAAACGTGGATCGGGGATTGCGCGAAGCGAAGCCATCCGAAGACAAGCGCGCCATCGTGGCACGCTCGACAGCAGAGGTCATCGCGCCCCTGATTGCGGCCGTTGCCGTGGTTATCGTTGTGTTCCTGCCGCTCTTCTCGCTGCAAGGCGTCGAGGGGAAGACGTTTCGGCCGCTTGCCGCTTCAGCTGCGCTGGCGATGACAGGATCGCTTTTCTATGCGGCGCTGATCGCACCCTCCATGGCGAATGGCCTGATGCGGCGATCATCCAGGGTGGGCAAAGCCGGCAATGGATACTTGGCCGATAGCGTGAGCCGGGTTTCAGGCTTCTTTGTTCGGCAGCGGTTCGCGGCGGTCGGACTGGCGGTCGCGCTCCTGCTGGCGGGCGGTCTTGCCGGATCGCGCCTCGGGTCTGAATTTACGCCCTCGCTGGAGGAAGGTGACATCCTATTGCGCGTCACCATGGCGCCTTCCATCTCTCTGACAGAAGCGGCGCAGACAACCACCCGGATCGAGAAGCGGCTTCTCGCCCAATTCCCGGAGATAAAGTCCATCGTCACCCGCATTGGCCGGGGGGAGGTCGGCGCGCATGCCGATCCGACAAACAGCGCCGAGGCGTTCGTCGAACTGCAGCCGCAGATGCAATGGCGCAAGGGGATGACGCCCGAGGCCTTGCGTACGGCCATATCCGAGGATCTTGAATCCTATCCCGGCATTGTCGTGAGTATCGGCCAGCCCATCGCCATGGCCGTTGACGAACTGATCACCGGCACGCGCGCCGAACTGGCGGTGAAGATATTCGGGCCCGACTCCGGGATCCTGCTGGATAAGTCCCGGGACCTGCAGGCTATGCTCGAGGGCGTGGATGGCGCTTCGGAAGTGCAAGCCGACCAGATCACGGGAGCGCCGCAACTGGTCGTCACGGTCGATCGCGTCGCCCTTGGGCGCTATGGGCTGGATGTCGAAGATGCGCTGGATGCGTTGCGCGCGTCCGTCGGCGGCGCGCAAGCCGGGTCTCTGTTCGAGGGTGTCCGGCAGTTTCCCATCATCGTGCGCTTGCGTGAGGACAGCCGGGATACGCCCGAGGCTATCGGCCGGGTTGTCCTTGTCTCGCCGACAGGTGCACGTGTGCCGCTCGCAACAGTGGCGAAGATCGAAACGGTCATCGGCCCGCGCCAGATCACGCGGGAGGATGGCGAACGTTTCATCGCCGTGCAGGCAAATGTGCGTGGACGCGATATCGGATCTTTCGTGGCAGAGGCCCAAAGCGTAACCGATGCGCAACTGGCCTTGCCGCCCGGCTACCGGCTGGTCTGGGGCGGACAATTCGAGCTGCAGCAGCAGGCGAATGCCCGCTTCGCGGTCGTGATCCCGATCACACTGGGAATTGTGCTTCTCATCCTGCTGATGACATTCGGGCGGCTGAAATCGGCTATCCTGATCCTGCTGAACATCCCGTTGGCCCTGACCGGAGGCGCCCTTGCGCTCTGGCTCGCGGGCCTGCCGGTTTCTGTGCCGGCGACGGTTGGCTTCATCGCCCTGTTCGGCATTGCCCTTGGCAATGGAATGGTGCTGGTCAGCTTCATGGATGACTTTGCCCGCGCTGGCCGAGGCCTGGACGAATTGGCAATTGAGTCGGCTGGGCTGCGTGCCCGGCCCGTGTTGATGACAGCCCTGACGACGGCGCTTGGCCTTGCGCCGCTCCTCTTTGCCACAGGCGTCGGGGCAGAGGTGCAGCGTCCCCTCGCGACCGTCGTGACAGGCGGCCTGGTGACGTCCACCCTGCTTACGCTGTTGGTCATGCCTGCCTTGCATCGATGGTTCGCGCCAAAGGCCGACAGTCATCACTCATTGATCGAGGGATCGCATGGGACGGATAAAATATCTGTTTGATCGAGACCAGTATCCGCCGTGGGCATTGTGTCCCATGGCGGATCATTTCGGCATGGCGGCCAAATTGGTTTTCAGTCCGGTCTGGCCGATCATGGGAAAATCGACATCTCTCACATGCATCTCAGTCGTTTTCGTGTCCGAAGCAGATGTGAGCCATCAGTGCAAAAGCGGACATTCGGTTCATGCCTGATACTTCCGCATCAACCCACCCGACGGGAATAGCGGTTTGAAGCGTCGATCCTGTAAGCTGGCGGCCTGGTCGGGCGCCTGTAGACGTCTGTCTCGAGGAAAGACATTTCTGCTTCGAGGGCATCCTCATCTATATCAATCCACCAGCATTTGGGATGCGGCAGGGTGTCGGCCGGCGCCCAGCGGTAGCCGCGCGCCTTGAGGGCATCCTTGGAAGCATAGTCCGCGTCGACCGCAAAGACCCGCCAGCCGGACTTGCGCGCTGAGGTGAGCAGGCAGGACAGCGCCAGCTGGCCCGTGGCGGCAAGCGGCATGGTCAGGAGCTTTATGCCGGCATGGCAATCGAGATTGGCGCGATGGCCTGAAAAGAAGAAGCCGTACTCCATGGCGAGATAGGACAGCTTCGCGCTTTCATGCCCTTCAGAACGCCAGTCAATGTCATTGAGTGAACAGGCCCAGGGCGTGGCGGCAAAGTCTTCCATGAAGGCCTCGCATTTGGGTCGGTCGAACGCAGCATTGTGCGCGATGATGAGATCGGTCCCGGACAGGATCGCTCGCACCTTGTCCTTGTCGATTGCATGGCCTTTGACCATGTCCGGCGTGATGCCCGTGAGCCGGGTGATCTCTTCGCTGATCGGACGGGTGGGCGCATTGAATTGGTCGAACACTGCGCCGATACCGCAGATCTCCCCATCGAGGGCATACTGGAAGGGAACAATGGCCAGTTCGATGATCTCGTCATCCTCGTCGAGGCCCGTGGTTTCAACATCGAGAAAGGCCGCCTGCTTGCAGTTCGGGCGATTGCAGACGAAGGGCTCCGGCGGCGTCAGACGCCGCAATATCCTGTAATCGCCGGTCGCCTCCATCTGCGCGGCGGCGTCTTCAGCGGGCAGGTTAGCCCCGCCAGAGAGCGTGTGTTGCGGTGTGAAGCGATAGGGCGCGGCCATGATCCATTCCAACTGATCGACAAGACACCCAGCCTATCGGGATTCGCAAGGCCGATTGGCGTATACAGCAGGCGAATGCAATCGGCCTGTAAGAGCCATCGGTTCTTCGGCAAGTCTCTCAGGCCTTCCCGAGTTCCTCGGCGAGCAGGTCAAATACCCTGCGAACACGCCGGCTGGTATTGAGCTCCCGGTGACAGACGAGCCATTGCGGGATGATGATCACAGGTTCTTGTCCAGGAAAGGCGCGCCGCACAAGCGGTTCGCCATCACCAATGTCTTCGGGAAAGATCACGATCCCCAGGCCCTGCCTGGCCAGCCCCCACTGCAAGAGCTGGAACTTGCAGATGATCGGAAAATTGTCCTGGGTGACGTTCATGCCAGCCTGGTTGAGCGCAGCCACGACCATGTCGGTTCGGTCAAAGCCGATGAAATCGACCGCGGTCAGGTCTGCATCCGGGGCCGGATTGCCGACCCGCTCCATATAGTCCGGCGTCGCATAGAGATGGATGGGAATATCCCGGATTTTCCGGGCGATCAGGTTCGGCTGTGTCGGCTGAAAGCTCCGAATGGCGATATCGGCCTCGCGGCGTCGCAGGTCACTGGCTTCCTGCGAGACAACCACCTCGATCTCGATGCCGGGTTCTTCCCGGCGGATGCGCGCAATGATCCCGGGCAACCGAAACGTAGCGTCCACTTCAGATGCGCTGATACAGACGCTGCCCTCCAGCGATTGCGACTGGCCTGAAGCGGCAAGCGAGAACCGGGTCGCTGCCTCGCCCATGCCGCGCACATGGTCGACGAGATCAAGGCCGCTTGGCGTCAGGGTCAGTCCGCGCCCGGCCCGTTCGAACAGAACCACGCCCAGTTCCTCTTCGAGCGCGGCCACCTGGCGGCCGAGTGTCGGCTGCGTCATGCCAAGCGCGCGCGATGCGGCCGACAATGAACCTTCCTCTGCCGTCACGAGAAAGGCACGTGCCCGGTTCCAGTCAAATGTCACTGATCGCCAATCCATACATAAACGCATATCAAAACAACGATATTTGGCAATTCCAATACGCGAAACGCATGGGTAATCATGGGGTATCATCCATCCGACAGGGCGCTGCCCTGGCCGCGCCACACACAGTCAGGATCCCCCCAGCCATGCCCATCAGAGCCGCAACGCCTCTTGCCGCTACCGACCGGCAGACCTCCGACAGTCCCCCTCTGCCC
This sequence comes from Hyphomonas sp., assembly GCF_037969335.1. GTDB lineage: Bacteria > Pseudomonadota > Alphaproteobacteria > Caulobacterales > Hyphomonadaceae > Hyphomonas. The sequence continues at coordinate 10,889 of NZ_JBBKXE010000115.1, forward strand.
AGGCGGCCCGGCAGCTCAGCCAATGGCAGCGATGCGCGTTTCTGGGACAGGATGGCCGACGGCTATTTTGCCCGGCCGATCAAGGATATCGAGACCTACCATGCCAAGCTGGTCGCCACGCGCGGCTTCCTGCAATCGGACATGGACATCCTGGAGTTCGGCTGCGGATCCGGGGGCACCGCGATCGCCCATGCGCCTTTCGTCAACTCGGTCCATGCGCTCGACATTTCAAACCGGATGATCGAAATCGGGCGCAACCAGGCGGCCGGGCAGGGTGTCGGCAATATCGTGTTCGAGCAGGCCAACTTCGATGAATTCGACGCAGCGCCGGCTTCCTATGACGTCATCCTCGGCCTTTCCATCCTTCACCTGGTGGCTGACCGCGATGCAACGATTGCCAAAGTGCAGCGCCTGCTGAAACCGGGCGGTGTGTTTGTCTCGAGCACCGGATGTCTCAAGGACGGCATGAGCTTCTTCAAATGGATCGCACCGCTTGGCCGAAAGCTCGGCCTCATGCCCATGCTGCAAGTGTTCAGTGAACGCGACCTCGTCCAAAGCCTGGAAGGGCAGGGTCTCGACATCATCCAGCAGTGGAAGCCGGACAAGAGTATCTCCGTATTCATTATCGCGAAGAAACTGTAACCGTCCTGCGAGCTCGCCCGCTCGCGACGATTTTGCAGACTAGAGTTTCGGACAGTTCCCGCGATCGCCGGGATATTCGATCGTCTTGGGCTGCGTTGCACCGACTGATGCACGGATGGTGCGTATGTCGGCCGCGATCTGGGAGAATTCCTGCAAGTCGGTTCCATCTGAGCCGAAAGTGCCCAAGTCACTGAAGACGCAAACCTTGTTCCAGCGGCTCGCATCAATCGTTTCGAGCGCGCTCTCGCCGCGCGGGTCATTTTCGGCAGTTTCCATCATCAAGGACATGCAGGCCCCCACGCGGGCAAAGAACTGATCTTCCGCAAACCCGGTCGGTATTGTCTCTGCGACCTCGGCGGTCCTTGCAAACAACTGGCCCTCGATCTCACCCGGTCGGCGCAACCATTGCGCCGTCAGGGCGTCAGGATTGACGTCCATGGCGGTTTGCTGTGACAGCGCGACAAGCTGGTCGGTCGGAAAATCCGGACCCAGCCGTCCGTCGAGGCCTGTCCGGAACAGGCGCTGCAGGATCGCAAACTCGCGCATGGATGATACGATATCCGACACTTGGGTATTCCTGCGAACCTCCGCTTCGACGGCGGTCGAGAGGCCGCTCGACACGGTCTCGATCTCCCAGGGATCATCGTCGACATAATCATCGCGGGCTGAATTGGTTTCGTCGGCCCATTTCGATGCGCCGCCGGCGAAGAAGGCAGGCGATTCAAAGGCAACCTGGACCATGAACCGGAAGGGCCAGGCCGGTGAAGCGGATGGCGGCCGGAGGAAACCGAGGCCGTCGTCGAGATCGTATGCCTGTTCCCGCACGCCGCTCCAGATCTGGTAGTCCGGCGCAGGCGCGAGCCAGGCATAGCCGTCAGAACGCGAACTCTGGCTGTCGGTGATCGTCGAGATGCAGGTCTCAAACTGGCGGAGCGACTGCGCAGGAAGGCAGGCCTCCATCTGATTGACCAGGGAGGGGTCGAGGAAATCGGGCTTCCGCCTGATCCATAGCGACCCGTCCAGCGTGCCGAATACGGCTTCGGCTGCGATGCGTTCAGGCTCGGGAAGACGCTGCGCTGTGGCAATCGCCTCTTCTGCAAAAGCCCTGTCGTCGCCGCCAAGGTCGCTGCCGGGCAATTTCGCCTGCGCCCTGGCCCGCCAGGCGATCCGGTAGAGGCCGATCTCGCCGCGTATGCGCTGTTCGGCATCGGTTCGAATGGCGGACAGGGCGCTGCCTTCAGCAAAAGACAATTGATCGGCGAGCTGGTCGAGACGGATGGCGCGGCAGCCAAGGCCCGTATCTTCAAGCGCCGGATGTAGCAGGATGCGCAGGTCCGGCACTACATCAGTCGTAACCATGGTCACGGTGGTGGGCCGGCCATCGGCCGCATAGGCGAGGGCGAGCTGGACAATGGCAGGATGGAACCGTCCGATCGACTGCCGGTCGCTGCCTTGCCCAAGCACAAGCTCGATGCGTCCACCTGACCGGCGCCATGAGAAATGATCGAGCGCCAGTGCGGCAGCGGCGTTCTCAGGCTCCCGCCCAATCAACACCCCGCCAATGCGCGAAAATCCGCGCAGCCGGCCATAGGACCGGGCCCGCATGGCCGCTTTTGCCGTCGTGGCGGAACTCCGGACAGCTGTGGCAGGCGGTGTGCCGGAGATTGCATGTATCGCCCGGGCTTGCGGGGTGGCCAGTTCGGCGCCGACCTGTCCCGGGAAGTGGTCATCAAACACAGTCAGCGCCCGGGCTGGAAACGCTGCGCTATCTGGTCCACTTCCGAGGCGCCCCGCCATCTGCCTGACAGCCTGCGTCGCCTCGCCCGGATTATATCTCGGCGCCCGCGACAGGCTTGGCAAATTGCCTTCAAGGCGGCTCGCCTGTGGCAGCGACCGTTCAAATTCCGACAGCGCGTTGCCGACCGACCGGCTGGTGGCAGGCGACAGGGGTGTATGGTGCCAGTCAGCAAGACGCGACCAGTCAAGCGGGCCCTGTGCCTGGCTCTGGACCACAAATTTCTTCAGCACGACTTCGCGCGCCCGGGCGGCTTCAGTCGAGGGGATCTGGCCCGCCCATGTCTTGATCTGCCGGTCGAGTGCAGGGTCCAGCCCGTCAAGGACGGGAGTTGCATCTACGGCGTGCCCGACAATCTGGGACACCAGGGCGCGCCGCAACTGGCCGGCATTGGCCGGGGTGGCGAAAGAGGCCTTCAGCGCGCGGGTAGTGTCACGCAGCCGGGTGAAGGCGGCAGGATCAGATCGCGCGATCCGTCTCAGTTCTGCGCGGGTGGATCCAGTACCCGGAACCTCGGCCGAGGACAGGGAGCGATAGTCAGGCGCGTCGACGCCGCCAGTGACCGTGGCCGGGGCACCGCGCGCGGCGCTGGCCCGAATGCCCAATATCCTTTGCCGGGCCGAGGCGGTCTCCACCGAGCGCACCGCCGCATCGAGTCCGGTCCCGGTCGCGCGGACCGACCTGACCAGCACGCGGGGGAGGATTTCTGATTCAAACACTTCGGCGGTTTGCGAGATGTCACGTTCCGTCTCATCGTCCAGGGGCTCATCCGGCCCCTCAGACGCGCCGACAAGCTCGCTATAGGATCGGTCGATCTCGGCAAATTCGATCTCGAATTCCAAGTCCGCGCGGCGGGTTTCAATCCGGTCGAGCGAGGCCTGCAGGGCCGGTTCGGCGGCGGTGTAACTCGCTGCGAGCAGGCTCGGAAACAGGATCAGGAGGCCGGCTGAGGCCAGGACCCGTGTCCCTGTGCCGAGTCCCGACACGACACCCTGTGAGAAGAACATCGTGCTGACCAGGCCAAGACCGGAGCGCTTCGGCTTGATGCCCACGTCTTCGGGCGCAACCTGCACGTCAGCGCGCCGCTGGACGTCGAGAAAGACATTGGCCTGCGCCAGCTTGTCGAATGCGCCGCGTATCGCTGCGGCCCGCTGGCCGTCGCCTTGTGCCTGAGCGGTCTCGAAGGCTTCGGAAAGCTCGTCCATGCTGCGCTGGACCTGTTCCATTTCCGGCGTCGGCGCGCGTTCATCCCATTCGCCCTTGTCGAAGGCCGCCTGCAGCCGGGCAAATTCCGCATTCCAGATATCGCCGACAACCTGCTTTTCCCTCGACTTGCTGGCTAAGTAGGTAATCAGGCCAAGTCCGACGGTGATCAGGAGCGTCGCGCCAAGGCCCCAGGCCGTGCCAATCCCGGCAAGCTGGTCGCGCGCCGCACCGATCCGCTCGAGAAAGGCATTGGTCTCTGCCAGCCCAAGATTGTCCTGGGCATTGATCCATGCCGCAAGTGCAAGCGCGAGAGCTGAAGACAGTGATGCGAGGAGCAGGATCCGGGATGCGATCTGGGCCAGCGCCACCCATCCCGCGCCGCCGACACGGCCCGCGGCGAGCCGGTCGCGAGCATTGGCTGTAACTAGGGGTTCTATCACGAAGCGACAGACCGCCCACGCCCCCAAACACGCAATCAAGACTGCCTGAATATCCACACGCCATCCCCCGGTCATGCGCGAGCAGGTCACAGACCGTCCGTGTCCCCTCGCATTCCCGGATATCATGCAGTCCTGGCGCTTTTGTCCCCACCTCGGACCGAATGACTATCCCGGTTCCAATTTCACTCTAACAGCGAAGCGCCTGAATTCAAACCAGTGCGAGAAATCAACCACAATCTCACTACGTCACGGCTGATGAATCCCGGAAGCAGTCATTAACGGCGCGGCAAAAACTTCCTGGATGCAGACACTAGAGCGACGTCTCCACTGAGCCACTCCTACGAACTGGTGGCACAAATACTCGAGATTTCGGATAGTTCGCTACTTAGCCGACCGGGCTCATGACCCTTTTGAGAGCTTCTGAATGTGTTTCAGCAACGTTTCACCTGCGGGCACGCCCGCCGCCGAAATCGTGGCGGCAATCGTCCGCCAAGTCTCGGTCTGAAGCTTTGTGTGGATACAGTCCTTCGCCAAAGTCGCGACGCGCTCACCAATGCGAGCGGTACTCCAGAAGCCGTCTTCGGCGTCGACGTGCCACGCTGCCGTAACTCTTTCTAAGGGGGCGGCTGATATCTGCGTCGGCAGCAATTCGAGCACATCGAGATAGAAGGTTGCAATGGTGGGGCACGGACCGGCATCAACGGCCAGTTCGGTCAACGTGTCGGAAAAAGCAATGAGTTGCGCCTCGCTAAACTCATGCGCATAGGACAGCCGATCCCCAAAGCCCCGGATCTGCTTCATGAAAAGGGTTGAAAGTAAGTCGTTGAGATGGATTTCAACGCGGCCATTTCGCGACCATTTGTGGCGTTCCCATTCTTTACGCCTTCGCATTGACGTCGAAAGCCGCGCGCGGAGCTTGGCCAGATGATCCGTGTCGGTCGCCCTGGCCTTCAGGTGCTGGATATCGCTTTCGATCAAGAACGCGGCGGCGACGCTGAAAAACACGTCAGGCGAGAACTTATCGAGCAGCGCGAAGATCTGCTCTTCTTGCTGCGCTTCTGTCCATTGCGGGGCGAGGCGTGCGGCGCAATCAAACAGCGGCGATGTCCAGTGGTTTTCCACATCGGGCGCATCGGCGTCCTCGTCGGAGCCGCCATTCGCCTGCAAGAGCCAGTCTCGATTGGCGAAAAACAGCGCTTCGAGCGCGTCCGGACCACCCAATCGCTTCAGGACGGCGATCCAATTGCCGCCGGTTTGATAATCGAAGTAATAGTCCGGGTATTCAGATCGCGATGGTTTCGGCGGGGGCGGCGCAGCGCCGCCCGGTAGAATGAATCCGCGCCGCTTCGATCGCTGGCGTATGGGGGGCGGGACGATCCAGCCTGGTTCCTCGGCTTTACCTGCGAGCCAGGCCAGCTCGGCTTTGACATGCTCCTCGAACTTCTCTTGTAAGGCGTGGTAGCGCTGCTCAAATGCGCCGTCTGTTTCATCATAATGGGCGCGGCGGGGGAAGAAGCAGGCCTGCAGTCCGGTGCGAACACACGCCTTGAGCCGCTCTATCCCCAGCGCCTCGGCCGCCTGCGGGTGATGGCGCAGGGCTGAGACCGCGCTTGGCGCATTCTTCACGATGGCGGCGAGCAGGTCTTCGTCCGCCGGTTGGGCGGCGTCGTCGCGGCCAAGATAGAGCAGACCGGCGAACCCGAGTGCGGCGGGGTCATACATGACATCATAACGCAGATTGAGCCGCGGCTTGCTTGCGGGATTGAGGGCACGATCAAAAATGGTGCGTAGCTTTGGCGCTTTGGCGCGAAGCTGCTTGCCGGAATAGTGCCGACTGAGAAAGGCCGCCGCGCCTAGGCGCGACAACCATGGATCATTTGGATCATGGTCGAGGGCGTCCTCTGTGGACGGTTCGGCGTTTTCGGTTTCCGCGAGTACGGCTTCAGCATCTTTGATCGAGGCGCGGACATCATTGGTCTCATCATCCATGGTCATGCGGATCGCAAGGGAGCGACTAAACGCCTGATGCTCTGCCGCCGCCGCAGCAGAGTTCGCCGCCATCCAGTCGGCCTGGTCCGCGGGCCAGTCATAGACCCAGCCTTGGCGCGACGCGCCCTCCACCATCTGCGTCTCTTCGCGATAATTCTCCCGGTCAAGGGCGCGCCGGGCATAAGAGGCCATGAAGGCCGGGTCTTTCCAGTCGACCTCGGGCCGCTCCCAAGGCCCGAGCCGTTGAACAGCGGTGTCAAGACGCGCCTTTAAGGCTGTCAGCTCATCGGCCGGAATCTTTAGCGCGATTTGGATAAAGACGTCATGCAGCCCTGTATGACGCGAGGGGCGCGCGGCGAGGTCTTGTTCAATGGGCCGGTCGCATGCCGGGCCTTGTCGCAGCCGTCCAAGGCCGCCCCCTCTCAGGGTTTCGAGATAATCATACTGATGTCGTTCAAAATCTAGGCTGAGCAATTCCGGGGAGGCGAGGAGGTCGTACAAGAGCGCGCCACCGAGGGTTCCGTGACACAGCGCCAGGTCCGTTAATACCAATAATAAGGCACCGGAGATCGGCCCGTCGCCGGCAATCCGGGTCGCAACACTCTCGAGGTCGGCGCCGTTTTCAATTTCGCGATGGACCCAGTGTTCGAGGGCGGCGAGGGCCTTGCCGACCAATTGCGAGGGCCCGTGTCCGCGCGGCCAGCCGTAAGAATTGCTCGGCTCGATCCGGCGGGTTTCGCCAAACAGGCCAATCTCAAACGCGCCGCCGGTCTGGACCGCAGTTTCAGTCATTTTGGTCAGGGTGCGGATGAGTGAGAGACCTTGATCGGCATCGGCGTTTAAGATATCGGAGAAAGGTGTGATGCCGCACTTTCCCAGGGTGAACGGGTGTTCCAAACGCGAAAGTCCGAGCCCGGCCCTTCGCATGCGATCATCTCCGGACCGCTCATCATATTCTTGGCGTGTGGCCTCGATCAGTGTGGCAGAAAAGTCGGCGGGCGCAGCTTTCGGCAAGGCGAAGGGAAAATCCAAAAGCTCGGCGAGTTCATCGACCGCGCTATCGGAAGCGACGATGGCGTTCAGATACCGCGCTGCCGCGCTTGGGTTCGTTTCGGCAAAAGCAGCGAGCGACATGCGCGCCGTATCGACTGTGCTGTTTCCGGCTGGATAGCGAATCTTCGGCAGAGGCTGACCTATGGGCACGCAATCCAGTGAACGATCTTCGACATGAGCGACGAGCAAATCCGCGAACCGATCGAGCAAGACGGGCGTCAATTTCCCTTCTGTGGCGGCGAAAGAGGTGATCCATTTGCACATGAGATCAACGGCGCCGCGCAGCGCCTTCGTCGGAAGATCAGCGAAGTGTTTCGCCGCCCAAATGATCAGCGGCGCCCAGATGGAAGGATCCGGTACGGCCCAGGTTTGAGACGTCGTCGATCCGTCACCCACCGTTGAAGGTACAGGAATCTCGACTTCAATCGCGTGCGCGCCCATGACGAGCCGCATCAGCTGCTCGGCGCATTCGCCTTTATCGGCCAGTAAAAGAACCTCATGGCGTGCAATCAGCGTCGAGGCGCGTTCTGATCGCACCAGAGCCAGGAGCGCTAGGCCAATCCAGCGCTCTGGGGCGGCATTTGTCTGAAGCGCTTTGACGGCATCAGGCCAAAGTTTCACATCGTCTTGTTCGGCGAGCTGACGAAAAGCAAGTTCGACGCCGCGTTCTGCCCAGAAAGCAGGCGCGCCGGTTGCGGCGAGGGGGGGTATTCGGTCCGGGTCTTCGCTGAGATAGGCGGCGATCGCCCAATCTGAAAAGAGGTCGTGTTTGAATTTGACCCGGTCGGTGGCGAGTTCGATTAGGACGCCATCTTCGATCAACGAAGAGACCGCCGCTGCGTCGGCGGATTCAGGTTTGAGGTCCACCACGGAAGCGCCGTCCATTTGTGCGCGGACCACGGCGAGGAGTACTCTCCGGCGCGCGCGCGCTTCGCCCTTATCGTCTGTTGCCGCATGCCCGCCTGATTGCCACCACCCCGTTGCAAAGCTCGCTTCACTGATCAGCGCGCCAGGGTCGGATTTCGCAGCGACGAAGCGTTTCAGGATGAAGGGATTGCGTGCCAGATCCTTGGCCGGGTGATTTGGCGCAAGGATAGCGCTAAGCGCCGGCACCGACCGCGCAAGGGCAGCCGCTTCGTCATTGTCCAGGCCGTCAATGGTCAGCGTCTCGCAAGTCTCAATGGCGCGCATGACCTCATCGCTGAAGGGCTGCGCTTCGCGCCAGCCTAGACGGGCGGTGAAGACCATAGTCAGGCCCGGGATCTTCGCCGCGGTCAAGATTAGATCGGAAACGGTTTTGCGCTCACGCTGAGAGCGAAACCGATCCAGCCCGTCAATATAGATGACGGCGCCGCCATCGCTGGCAAGGTCGGTCAGGAAACGATCGGCGCTGATATCCAATCCCAGCTGATGTTGCAGCGCGCTCCAGCCGCCGCCGGGTACCCGGTCCGGCGCAACG